>JBKBRQ010000043.1:0-15674 GCA_046292055.1 Spirosomataceae bacterium
TCCGTTTTGTAAGAATGACTTCATCACCGGGTTGGTCAACAGCTAAACCGAAAATATCGAATCCACAAGCGACATTAGCGACAGTCGCTGGAGCAAATATGCGTACACTTTCCACGATTCGATTGATTTATTGTAAAAAACTACTAATACTCATGATATCTGCAAAGACACCCATTGCGGTTACTTCTGCACCTGCGCCTGGGCCTTTAACGACCAAAGGATTGTATTTATAGCGCTCTGTGGTGAAGGAAACAATGTTCTCTGAACCTGCCAAGCTAAAAAATGGATGCTCTTTACCTATCGTTTTCAAAGAAACCTTGGCTTTTCCTTCCTCCAATGTTGCTACAAAACGCAGAACATTCCCCTCTGCTTGTGCGTCTTGAATAAGTTGCTCAAAGCGTACATTATCCGCCTCCAACGCGGCATAAAATGAAGGTACGTCTGGTGCTTGTACACACGCTTCATTAAGTAAAGGGACGATTTCCACATCACTTGGTTCTATGCTAAAACCTGCTTCTCTAGCCAAAATAAGTATTTTTCGGGCTACATCCATTCCGCTCAAATCTTCGCGTGGGTCAGGTTCTGTATATCCTTTTTCTTTTGCTTCTTTGACAACATCCACAAATTTTTTGCCCACTTCAAACGTATTGAAAATATAGGAAAGTGTGCCCGAAAGTACGGCTTCAATGCGATGAATTTTATCTCCACTAGTAATCAACCCTTGCAGTGTATTGATAATTGGCAAACCTGCACCCACATTTGTTTCGTACAAGAACTTTGCATTTCCCTTTCTTGCTGTTTGTTGCAAAGAAAGGTACTGTTCGTACGAACCTGAATTGGCGACTTTATTCGGTGTTACAATCGAAACACTGGCTTGAAGTAAGGGGTAATAATATTGGATAATGTCTTTATTTGCCGTGCTATCTACAAAAACAGCATTGGGCAAGTTGTGCATTTGGATGTCTTCTACAAATTCACCAAGGCGGGCAATTTCACCATTATTTTGCAAATCATCTTCCCACGATATCAGATTGATTCCTTCGGGTCTAAATAACATTTTGCGTGAATTAATGATACCAACAAGCTGAATATTTAGTCCTTTTTGGGCCTTTAAGTAGTCTTTTTGTGTATTTAGTTGCTGGATGAGTGTTCTACCAATTAAACCCGTTGCACCAACAATATACAAATGAAGGGTTACACCGTCTATAGCAAAAAAGGTTTCATGAATGGCATTTAATGCCTTACTAATATCCTTTTTCTGAATAACGATGGAGATATTTAATTCGGAAGACCCCTGTGCTGTGGCAATGACGTTGATTCCGTTTTTTCCGAGAACAGAAAAAAGTTTTCCTGACGTACCAGATGTCGCTTTCATGCCTTCCCCGACAACTGCGATGACAGAAAGGTTTTGTTCGACGACAATGTGGTCAATTAGCCCTTGCTCGATTTCGGTGGCAAAACCTTGTTCTAAGATTTCTTTGACACCAAAAGCAGACTTTGGATCTACAGCAAAGCAGATGGAATGCTCAGAAGAAGCCTGAGAAATAAGAATAACACTGATTCTGTTGGCAGCCAATAACGTGAACAAACGTGCGGAAACCCCGGCGACACCAATCATCCCGTTTCCTTGAATATTAACAAGTGCAATATCGTCAATAGATGAAATTCCGGTGATAGGATAGGGCTGTTTCGGTACATCACGCGCAACGACTGTCCCTGGATTACCCGGCTCAAATGTATTTAAAATTTGAATCGGAATGTTTTTCTGAAAAGCTGGGGTTAAACTAGGTGGATAAATGACTTTTGCCCCAAAATGCGATAATTCCATCGCTTCTGCATACGAAATAGTCGGAATCGTAAATGCATTTTTGACTTTTCGGGGGTCAGTTGTCATCATACCGTTGACATCCGTCCAGATCTCTATGACTTGCGCGGATAGGGCTCCGCCTAAGATTGAAGCTGTATAATCCGAACCTCCGCGACCAAGTGTCGTAGTGATGCCATCAATTGTTGAACCGATGAATCCTGTAACGCACTGCAAGTCAGTTGTTTGTGAGAAGTGTTTGCGAATAAGGTCATTTGTGAGTGAAAAATTCACTTCTGCATGAGAAAAATGGTCATCTGTTTTGATTACTTTTCGGGCATCCAAAAAAGAAGCAGAAATACCACGAGAAATGAGTGCTTCTGTGATAATAGTTGTCGAGAGACGTTCGCCAAAACTCAAAAGAAAATCCATGGTGCGGAGAGATAGCTCTTGGAGTAGAGAAACACCGCGCAATAGATCTTCTAGTTCATTGAACAACCCTTTTGTTTTGGCCATTGCTGAGCTCTGTGCTTTGATATCCACCAATCCACGGACGGCATTCAAATGCCTTTCCTCAACTAATTTCAGCAATTCAAGGTATTTTGTATCGTGTACACTTGCAAGTTTGCCTATCTCAATTAGTTTGTTGGTTACACCACCAAATGCAGAATAAACAACCGCAATTTTGTTTCCTTCAACGATATTTTTTTGAATGATAGAGATGACCTGTTCTATACTTTCGACAGTGCCAACGGAGGTACCTCCGAACTTTAAAATTTTCATTTTCAGACGTAAAATGATTAAGTAAATGGGATTTAGTCACATTGAATTACCACATGAAAAGGGGAGGTAAATTCCGTGAAAATCAGTTAATTGGTTAAAAAAGATGCCTTTTTGCAAATATACTAATTTTTGATGCTTTGCACTTGATTTTTCAATGATAGCAATAAAAGCGAATTATTTATACATGAATATTGGATTTTATGTCTATTAATTAGATATTTGTCTAAATACAATCGAGAAAAACGAAGGTTATGAATATTCTTTTCAAAGCATTAAATGATGCAACAAGGCGGGAAATTTTAGAATTATTGAAAGATAAGGACAGGACTGCTGGCGAAATCGCGGATCATTTTCAGCTAAGTAAGCCAAGTATTTCCCATCATTTAGATTTATTACGCCAAGCTGACTTGGTTTCCTCTGTCAAGAAGGGTCAGTTCATGGTTTATACGATTAATACGACGGTTATGGACGAAGTCGTGGCTTGGTTTATGCAGTTTCGTTTTGCCCCTGAAAATAAATCAGCTTGGATATCCTCAAAATAAATAGCAGTTCTCATGCTTGTTCGTGCCATTTTATTTGAATCATTTATTTTAATTCTTTCTACCCTTCCTATCTTATCGTTTTCATTTTGGGGAGAGGCAAGCGGGACAGATATGTTTCAAAATAGTGGCATTTATGTCTATTTATTGGTCAATACGTTGTTTTATTTTTTGTCATTTTGGCTTAACTTAATGGACAGAAAGAAAGTGTACTATCCAGTTATTCAACCGGTTACACAACGTATTCGACTTATTTGGGCTTTATATCTTTGTTTTGTAGGATTTGTCCTTTTTTGGGCGAGGAATTGGTTTCCTTCGTATGAGTTTCAGCGGTTATTAGGCGTAGGAATTTCGTTATTTTTTTTCGCAAGTAGTAATTTTAGATTAAATTTACATCCGTCAAGTGCATTTGCAGGCGGGCTTGGTGTGAATGCTCCCACTTTCGTCAAAGAAACAGCAAAAATGCAGCAACGTTCGTTTGCTTACTTGTTTTTTTACATAGGAATTCTGATGACGGTATTATTCTTTTTACTTCCTTCCATCAATCTGTTATGGGGGAATGTATTTCTAGGTTTGAGTGTATTTTATGGAGTGGTATTACGTCTATTTAAGACGGCTATACAAAGTTAAAAAGGAAACTAAATAGGAAAATCTTTGCTGAAATAGCCTACAAACTTCCAGACTTCTGCGATATCTTCAGCCATGACAGGATATGGTGCATATCGTTCGTTTGTTGATTTCAAGATGATGACGTTTTTTTCAGTCAAGTAATTAAATACTTTTTTTAATACGACACCTTCATCTTTAGTAACAACAACACAGACAGTACCATTTTTAATCGTTCTCCAGTTTTCAACGTACTCGACAAAAACAAGTGAGCCTTCTTGCATAGGAAGCATCGAGTCTCCTTCCACCGGGAAAACGCGGTAGTTTCTGTCTTGGGATAAAAAAGGGACTTGAAAAACAGGAAGTTTGGCTATAAAATCTAAATCCATGTAGGAATTTGGATAGCCAGCAATCGCTCTTACAGGGACAAATTCAATATTCTCTCTGTTTTTAGAGTCAATGGTTGTTGTTAATATTCGCAGATTATCCTTGGAAATAGGTGCAGCTGGAGGCATTTCAGAGAGATTTTTTGCGAGTAGTTCATCCACCTGAACACCAAAAAAAGCGGCTACTTTGAGTAAGTCTTCCAGTTTAGGCTCTGTTCTACCTTGCTCATACGAGCCATACGTAGATTTGGCCAACCCCAGTAAGTCAGCTAACTCTTCTTGAGACGGAGACTTTGGATGTCTTTTGCGTAAAAATTGTAGGTTTTGACTAAGTTTTGTCGCCATTTTTACTGACTATTTGAAAATATATACTGAATTTTAGCGGATAATTAAAAAAAGACTTATATTTGACTACTTAATTTTGTCGTATGCTGTCTTTTTTGATTATACACAAATATACAAAATGTGTGCTAATAAGCAAAAATGTAGTAGTTGAATTTAGAATTTAACGGTATGCCTCTATTTGAGTAGGTGTACGTAAATGAATAGGCTCATGGTTCTTCAAAATCGTATGTTGGATTCAAAAAAGCAGTTTGTTGACCTTCGTATTCATCCCGAATATGTAAAGCAAGCGAAAAAGTTACCAAAAGGTCTTTCACATGCTTACTTACTGTTACTTCCGTTCGTCCATCAAAGACGTTTTGGTTCAGGAAATAGTATGTTCAAACAAATAGGTAATTTGTCAGTAGAAGAGAAGTTGACATTTGCTTTTCGTACATTTCCTATTGGGCATCATTTCTATTTGGTATGCCAATTAGCACAAAATCTAGGCTACTCTCTTGAACTTCCTTCGTTGAATGAGTCTGACTATTTACCTAAAATTGACCGGAAGAAAATTATATTAGGATTCGTTGGCGTACCTCATCTTTCAGAAACTAAAGTGGCTGGTTGGATAGCTGAAAGAAAAAAAGGTGCTTTTTCTTCTCTAGACGACTTTTATAAAAGGAATCCCGTAACGCGAGATGTGCTTAAGGCACTGGTTGTCGCAGGTACATTTCGGTATTTACATCGTTCCACAATAGCATTGGAATGGATGCTCGACACGTACACAAGCTTAATCCCTTCTACAGAAGAAATACAAACTTCGTGGGCACAAAAGAAACTAAATTACTTGGTTTTACTCCATGAAAATTGGTTGAAGTCTAGCATAGATTTGCCTTCTCACTACCAGGTTGCTTCGGAACTCCCGCATCTTAAAGGAGAAGAAGTGGCTGTTTTGGGTCGTTTGATTTCGATTATACGTTTTCAGACGGGAGAAAATAAAGGAGTAAAATGGGGGATTTTTGCGGACGAGGAAAAAACGGTCTATTTAGCACAAATGGATACCCAAGTGAATGTTAAATGGAAAATCGGTGAAGGCTATTTTTTATCGGGTACGGTAAAAGGTTTTCAATCGCCAACTTGGATTCAAATTCAAAGTGCCCGTTATTTGAGTTGATTTGAAACAGATAACATCGTCATCTTGTTATCAATCCATACCCTTTTAACTAAATGCTTGACGTATGCTTGGTTTTCGCTTTTCTGAATTTAAACCCTCGGAGAAAAAAGGAGGAAAGTTTGAACAACTCCTAGATATTCTTCAACAACTATTGCTGATTTTTGCTGGTGATGTTAGCCAATCTCTGAGTTATATGAATGAGCTCGATAGACGCTACCAATTGACAGATGACCAATATGGTATGGCACAATTTATTGACGACCTGAAGAAAAAAGGGTATCTCCAAGAGAATCCCCACGAGAAGGGAAGTCTTCAAATGACTGCCAAAAGCGAAAGTAGTATCCGAAAAAGATCTCTAGAAGAAATTTTTGGTAAACTAAAACGGACAAAATCAGGTGGAAATCACCATACTCCTTACTCAGGTGCCGGTGATGAATTAAGTAGTGACGTTCGCGCCTTTCAGTTTGGAGATACGCTCGATCAAATTTCTATGACGGAGTCGCTCAAAAATGCCCAAGTAAATAGTGGTCTTGATGACGATTTCTTCCTACTCGAAAGTGATTTGGAAGTCGTTGAAAAAGAATCGAAAATTAGTACGTCAACGGTATTGATGATTGATATTAGTCATTCCATGATTTTATACGGTGAAGATCGCATTACCCCTGCCAAAAAAGTAGCCCTCGCTATGGCAGAGCTGATTAAAACGAGATATCCGAAAGATACCTTGGATATTTTGGTTTTTGGAAATGACGCTTGGCAAATTCAATTGAAAGATATTCCTTACCTTGAAGTTGGTCCTTACCACACAAATACGGTCGCAGGTTTGGAGTTGGCGATGGATTTGTTGAGACGCCGAAAAACAAAAAATAAGCAAATCTTTATGATTACCGATGGTAAACCGACGTGTCTTAAAGAAGGTATTCATTATTATCAAAATAGCTTTGGACTTGACCGGAAAATCGTAAATAAAACGTTGACGCTCGCCGCGCAAGCCAAGCGATTGTCTATTCCAATCACTACATTTATGATTGCATCTGACCCGTACCTGAAACAATTCGTCCAAGAATTTACGCGAATAAATAATGGCCGTGCTTATTACAGTAATCTAGATGGTCTTGGTGGATTTGTTTTGGAGGACTTTCAAAAGAATAGACGTAGAAATGTCAAGTAAATCATGACAAAAAAAGAAAGATACGAAGGGATTATCACTTACTTTTCTGAAAATCAGCCTAATCCCGAAACTGAACTAGCTTATTCAAATCCGTATGAGCTTTTGGTGGCCGTCATTCTGTCTGCTCAATGTACAGACAAGCGGGTAAATATGGTGACACCTTACCTTTTTGAGAAATATCCAAGTGCTCATGCACTCGCAGCCGCTTCCTCAGATGAGGTTTTTGAGTACATTCGAAGTATCTCGTACCCAAATAACAAGGCGAAACACCTAGTAGGAATGGCGCAAATTCTTGTGTCGGAATTTAATAACGAGGTGCCTGCCAAAGTGGAAGAGTTGACCAAAATGCCTGGTGTTGGAAGAAAAACAGCCAATGTGATTGCCTCTGTGATTCACGAAAAGCCGACGATGGCAGTCGATACGCACGTTTTTCGTACTTCTCACCGAATCGGGTTGGTTTCTACAAAAGCAACAACGCCATTGGCTGTAGAGAAAGAATTAGTCAAACATTTTTCAAACGAAATTATTCCCAAAGCGCATCATTGGCTAATCTTGCACGGCCGTTACGTTTGCTTGGCAAGAAATCCTAAATGTTCAGAGTGCGCAATTACCAATTTTTGTAAATCATTCGAAAAAATCCAAAAATGGGGAATTAAAAAAGTAGATGACAAACTACCTTCTATAAATTAGCCTTAATTAATTTAATAGCAATCGCTAAAATAATCAGTCCAAAGACCTTTTGAAGAACTTCAATGGAGCCTGGACTGATTTTTCTTTCCAAAAATTTAGAAGACTTCAAGACAAGATATACTAAGGCTAAATTGACAAAAATAGCAAGAACGATATTCACTTCGTGATACGTGGACTTTAGTGAAAGCAACGTTGTCATGGTTCCAGCTCCTGCAATAATTGGGAACGCCAAAGGAACAATTGATGAAGAACGAGCACCTGTCATGGGATTGTGTTTGAAAATTTCACGCCCAGAAATCATTTCGAAACCTAAAAATAGGAGAATAATCGCACCAGCTACGGCAAAAGATTTGATATCTACTCCAAACAGCTTCAAAATATTCGTCCCCAAATACAAATAACCAATCATCAGCAAGCCTGAAACAACGGTTGTTCGCTCGGCGTGGATGCCTCCTGACTTTTTACTGATATTTAAAATGACTGGAATAGAGCCCAAAATATCAATAATTGAAAATAAAATGAGGGAAACTGAAAAAGTCTCTTTGAAATCAAAATGTTGAATCATGAAAATAGGGTTTTAATAAGTGAATCGTACGAAGTAGAAGCAATGGCAGGGAAATTAGCAATACGGAAGGAGTTGTCTTTCCATTCGCCGTATCCATTACCTAAAACAAATTGATGCGTTTGGGCTCTTTTTTTTATTTGCTGAATATCTTCTGGTTTACCTTCAATACAAATGACAGTCTTTGATCTCGTTAATTCATTTGTAATCAAAGGTTTAAATGTTTGATTATTTGTAAAGATATGGTATAGATTGTCTGCTCTTTTCTGCAATTGGGCATCAATTATATCCAGCGTGTTCATGTGTTGAAGTACGCCGTGAAGCAAGTAAACCCCGAGGACATTGGGGGTAATATGTGTTTGATTTTTTCTGAAATTTTGCTGGAGTGTCAATAAACTATTGTAATGATTTCGTTCGTCAACCTTTTTTGCCCATTCCATTGCTTTAGGAGAAACAATAAGCAACGCCATGCCAGCGGGAAGACCAAGACATTTTTGAACAGAGGAAAACCAAACATCGCCTACTTGCCAATCCCAAAGTTGCCCGCCAAGTGAGGATGTGGCATCAACGGCTACAAGTGCATGGGGAGCTTTTTGTCTTATCGTACGAATTGAATTTTCAGAAATTTGTGTACCATTGGATGTTTCATTTTGTACGATACACATCCATTGATTCGTAGGGTTTATTTCTGTTTCTTCAATGAGTTGGTTTTCAAAAAAGCGGGTTCCTCTTAAGTGTGCTTGAAATCCTGTGGCAGTCCGGTTTGTGACGGCATACTTAAACCATTTTTTTCCAAAAGCACCGTTGTAAAAAAATTGTACTTGGTTACAAAGAAGTGATTGATTGACGATTTCCCAACATTCTGTGGATGAGGAGGTAATAAAGATGTCATATTCTGCAGGAATCAGTAATTTTTCATACAGAAGAGCTTTGGTTTCCTTCCACAATTGCATGAACGCATCACTTCGGTGGTTTTGTTGTAGAATACCACTCGAGTACACGTCTTTCAAGAGATTTTCAACAATTGGATACAAAGTAGAAGGCCCAGGATAAAAGGAAGTCGGAAACATACCGTTGCTTTTCGTGAATGGTTTACATAGTGTATTGGATGCCAAAGATAAGAAAGATAAATGGCAGCTTCATCAGTCTGAGCTGCCATTTATCGCTGAAATTAGGAGATTGGTGTGAGTTTAGCCGTAAAATGCCGAAGATGTGGTGCCTCATAGGTTATGGCATATCCTTTTATTTTCTCTCTTTCTTGGTGAACTTCACAAATGACTTCACATACGTAATCAATATGACTTTGTGTATAAACGCGTCTTGGAATAGTTAGTCGAACAAGTTCTAAGGATGGGGGGATATGTACTTTGTTTTCGTCATATTTCCCAAACATCAAAGAGCCAATTTCAACGCCACGGACACCGCCTTTCAGATAAAGTGCATTTGCCAAAGCAACACCTGGAAACTCGGCGGCAGGGATGTGTGGAAGAAAGGAAGCAGCGTCTAGATAAAGGGCATGTCCACCTGTTGGTAGCATCATAGGAACACCAGCTGCTGATAATTTCTCTCCCATATATGCAATACTTCGCAGACGATAATGTAGGTAATCTTCGTCCAAAACTTCTTCCAAACCTTGTGCGATTGCTTCCAAATCTCTTCCAGATAACCCGCCGTATGTAGGGAATCCTTCGGTCATGATGAGTACATTTTTAGCTTCTTGTGCCAAATTTTCATCATTTAATGCAAGAAACCCACCCATATTGACAAGCCCGTCTTTTTTTGCACTCATGGTACAACCATCGGCGTAGGAGAACATTTCTTGTACTATTTCAAGAATTGACGTTTGTGCATATCCTGCTTCACGAAGTTTGATAAAGTAGGCGTTTTCCGCAAATCGGCAAGCATCAATGTAAAAGAGAATTCCATACTTTTTACATAAACTGGCTGTTTCACGTATGTTCTGCATAGAAACGGGTTGGACACCGCCTGAGTTGTTGGTGACGGTCATGACGCACATTGGAATATGTTGGGCTCCTTTTTCCAAGATGAATTTTTCTAATGCGGGTATATTCATATTACCCTTGAAGTCGGCAATATGTTGTGGTTTTTTTCCTTCTTCTGTCAGAAAGTCAATGGCACTTGCACCTGTATATTCGATATTTCCTCGAGTCGTATCAAAAAAAGTATTGCTAACAAAGTACTTCCCTTGACCACCCAAGAGTGAGAAGAGAATTTTTTCTGCTGCTCTTCCTTGGTGAGTGGGTAAAATATGTTTAAATCCTGTGATGGACTGAACGGCTGCCTCAAAACGGTAGAAACTTCGGGAGCCAGCATAGGATTCATCCCCAACCATAATGCCTGCCCATTGTTTTGCGCTCATGGCGGAGGTGCCACTGTCGGTAAGCAAATCAATCAAAACATGATCGGCTTTTATCAAAAAAAGATTGTGGTGTGCTTCTTCCAAAAACTGAACGCGTTGTTCAGATGTAGTAAAATAGAGAGGTTCGACCGATTTAATTTTAAACGGTTCAATGATGGTTTGCATAGAAAATGTTATTTATAATTATCAATACATAAAGGAAGCGGAAGGCAAGATTTGCCCACCTCTGTCTTTCAGAATGATAAATAAAAACCACATTTCTAAACTCATGCGTATTGACTTATTTTAGAGATACAAAATTACGATTGATAGTTTAAAAATAAATAGTCATTAGGGAAAATAGTTAAGAAGCTCATATGTCTAACTACTTTTTAATTCTAAAGAAGTAGTTACAGTATACGCGTGCGGTTCGCCGAACTACTAATATAGGAATAGTACAGATTTTTAATCTTCGAAATCGTTTTAACAAAAAAGGCTTCGGATTCCTATCCAAAGCCTTTTTTAAACATTTTTATACTATTAGACTAACTCGCCCAATTCTTCTGTCGACATTAACCAAGTTGGTTTGGTTGTGCGTACATTTGCTTTTAAGTCGTTTAAGAGTGTGTATAAGCCAAAATACGTACGATTAATGTATAATCCGTGTTGCGAACCTCTGGCAGCACTCGCCGATTTTAGTTCCTGTACATTGGCCACATACTCAAAAAACGCATAGACTTCATCCACGTAGCTATCATCTCCAAAATTGAAGGTCTGTTGTGCGAAGGGCCTCCCAAGTATTTCAATCATTTGTTTGAACAAACCATGGAAAAATACTTGCTGCTCAGGTTTGTCTTCCTCCAAAATAAACTCAAGCTCTCTGAAAATTTCTCCCATACGTTCGTCATTACGCATTAAATCACGATTGATTAAAGCAAAATAATTGGTATAGAAATGTTCGGGGATTTCCTTGATACAGCCGAAGTCGATAATTCCCAATCGGCCGTCTTGTGTGAATAAGAAATTGCCTGGATGGGGGTCTGCATGCACTTGTTTCAAGTCATGAATCTGAAAATTATAAAAATCCCATAGTGCTTGGCCTATTTGGTCGCGCGCCTCTTGTGTCGGTTTGGTCTGTAAAAACTCTTTCAAGTGTTGTCCATCAATCCAGTCCATGGTAATGATTCGCTTGGAAGAAAGCTCAGGATAATACGAAGGAAAGAACAAATGTGGAATATGTGAACAAGCCGACGTGATTTCCACGGATCTTTTCAGTTCTAGTTCATAGTCTGCTTCCTCTAATAGTTTGGACTGAACCTCCTCAAAATAGCGGTCGATTTCTGCGTCATTCAAGTTTAATAATTGAACAGCAAGCGGGCGCGCCATTCGTAAGTCAGAGGTAATACTGTCTGCAACACCAGGATATTGAATCTTGACAGCTAACTTTTTACCATCTTTCGTAGCCAAATGAACTTGACCAATAGAGGCTGCATTTTTTGCTTCCCATTCAAACGTATCGAAAAGCTGTGTAGGCGATGTGCCAAAATAACTTTTGAATGTTTTCATTACGAGGGGCGCAGAAAGGGGAGGAGCCGAATATTGTGACATAGCAAATTTGTCAGTATAGGCTCTTGGCAGTAGGTTTTTATCCATACTCATCATTTGAGCCATTTTAAGGGCTGATCCTTTCAAGTTACTCAATGCTTGATAGACATCTTTGGCGTTGGCTTCGTGTAACTCATCTTTTGAAAGAGATGGGTCTACGAGTTTTTTTCCGTAATGCTTGACGTAATTGCCACCAACTTTTACGGTTGCTTTCACAAATTGGGTAGCTCTGGCTACTTTAGAAGTAGGTATATTTTCTTGTGATTTCATTTCTTATTTTGGTATAAAAATTTACCGAGATCAAACAAAGAATCAAGGGGAGAACGTCCCATCCAGTCTAAACTTGTATTGACGTACTTTTCAATGAGCGTGTCTGTTTTTTCAAATGCTTTACTGTAATCATTAGACCAGAATTCGAGAATGGTCAATGTTTGCATCCAGAGCATATCTGGGTATTTATTCATTAACTGGGGAATAGGTCGTTGTTCAATTTCGCGCGTTTCACGCCCCTCCATGAGTAATTCGTTCATATAATCTTTGAAGAAAATAGCAGATTCTGCTAAAACCGGATTTTTCTTCATGGCGATAGGGCGCGACCATTTTGAGATACTCAATAAGATAAAACTTCTGTCCTCTTTGAGCGTCTCAATCCAGGCGAAGTAGAAGGATAGCATTTTCTCGCGGACGCTATACGTTGCATATACTTCCTCTTGGCGAATATTTTCGATCGTTTTTTTGAATGTATCCTTCCAGACTTCAGATTCCATTTGTTGGAATGAGTTAAAGTGCTCGTAGATAGCCTTTTCTGTTGTTTTTAATGCTTTTGCTAGTGAGTAAATAGAAGCAGGTTGCTGCCCATTTTCAAGGATATGAATCTTGTATTTTGAGATAATTTGATCTTTAGTCATGTGATTAAGCGTAAAAGTTTGATAAAAAAGCAGTGGATTTATTAAAAGCTTGTAAGACAGACGTAGGAAATCTTTGGGGTTCAATGCCGAGCATATCCGCATAAGCTGGCCCAAGTAAGATACGTGCTTGTGCGCGGAAAAACTCACCCGCTAAAACGCTTCCTGCCATTTCAGTGTAACAAGACATAAGCGATTTTGTTAGAGAAAGACCGACTTCAGAGCTTCTGAAGTTTCTTTGTGCAATTAGTTTATCAAGTTGCAATGCTTCTTTGAAATTGTCACAAAGTAAGGTTTCATCAATGCCAAGAAGGTGCCCAATGACTTTCCAAGTGTGGAGGTACGCACGTTCATCAACAGTATCTATGGTGTGTCCGATTTTTTGCAAACCGCGTAATAGAATCCAAGAGAAAGCCAAATTTGTTCCAGCCATATCCTCTTGGTTGATTGGTAAACCCCATTGCATATCCCAATGACCTGAATGCAAGCTGAAATATCGCACGGACGCATGTAGCAAGCGGACTTTGAAGATAATTTGAAAAATTTTACCATCTTGCCAATGGTCGTAATTCATTACTTTTCGCAAAAAGTTACCCGTTTCTTTTAATCGGTTATACGTATCCTTGTGAATTCGTTCAGAGAAATAAAGTACACGTGCTCCATCTTCGCCTAAGTAACAATAGGGGAGTGAATAACAACCAAGCACCATACCAATTTCTTGTTGATGCTTCAAATAAAAATCAGTCGCGCGGATGATTTCCTTTTTTTGGAAAAAAGAGGGAAATTGGGCGAAGGAATGGTAGAAATCTTGAAATTCCGTGGGAAAAACATGGATATCCGTATGCGAAAAATCACTGAGAAGGGGCATAAGTTGGCGGATTCCTTGCATGCCAAGTCGGTCAACAACCGCCTGAATGACAGCATCTGCCTTGTGGTCACCCTGTTGTCTGAGTGCACATAAATGGTCGAGCAAGTTGGGCTGAGTTATCATTCGGTACGAAATTTTCTAATATACAACAAAGCAACTTTCGGTTGAAACCAATTGTTTGCCAACCAAATTAAAAATTGAATGAGTTCAGAGAAAAAGTAAATTTCACCGTAAATTTGTCCAACTATTCATTTATATATAAATACTTTGAAGGCATTTAGTAGTCCGATTATTCAATTCAATGGTCATCTGCAAACCATTTTACCTAGTTTATTTCGTAAAATATCCGTTGAATACCAAAGAGAACGATTAGAGTTACCGGACGGTGACTTTCTTGACATAGATTGGTCAAGGAAGGATGCTTCCAAACTCGTTATTATTACGCATGGACTTGAAGGAGACTCCACACGACATTACGTAACTGGTATGGCAAAAATTGCCAATGACTCAGGCTTTGATGCCCTTGGCTGGAACTGCCGTAGCTGCTCAGGTGAAATCAACCGACTACCTCGATTTTACCACCACGGAGATGCAGAAGATTTACGGTTTGTAGTTGATTATGCTGCCTCTTTGGGCATTTACAGAGAAATTTATCTTGTTGGTTTTAGTATGGGGGGAAGCTTAACACTCAGATACCTGGGGGAAAAACCGGATAAGGTGCACCCGTTAGTCCGAAAAGTGGTAGCCGCATCTGTTCCGCTTGATTTACCTACTTCTGTCCGCGAATTGGCCAAAACAGGGAAGCAATTTTATATGAAGCGTTTTATTAAAAAATTGCATAAAAAAATTGAAGAAAAGGAACGTATGTTTCCTCATCATCCGATTCTGACAGCGAAAAATTACCATACCATACAAAATTTTGAAGATTTTGACTCTCGTTATACGGCTCCATTGCACGGTTACACGGATTGTCACGATTTTTATGCCAAAGCAAGCGTCAAACCTTTACTTAAAAACATAACAATTCCTTCTTTAATTGTTCAAGCTGCAAATGACCCCTTTTTAACTCCTGAATGTCTGGAACTTGGTGAGGCAAATCGAAATTCCGCTGTTGAGCTTATCGTCACTCAAAATGGAGGACATGTCGGTTTTGTACAAAAAAGAAAATTGCATACTTGGGTTGAAGAAACCGCACTTGCTTTTTTTCAATAAAAAAATGAGAGGAAATTTCCTCTCATTTTTATGGGATTAATTTTGACCTCCGATACGACTTTTCTCTAACTCAGCGGAAGATTGACGTTTTTGTCCTCCCTTAATTTGCTGATTACCAAAATTATATGTAAATGTGAGAGTGGCTCTTCTACTTGTGAAACGATTGGAAATGGAAAAGTCCATATTTTGGTAATTTACTTGACCTAACCAGAAAGAAGTCAAGAACAGGTCGCTTACATTGAGTTTTAAACGTGCCTTCTTGTTTAAAAAGCTTTTTTGGATACCCATATTGACGGCGTATTGTGGTTTTACATTTCTGAAAATCCCGTAAATACTTGGGGAGTTATACCACATGGAAAGCTCCGCTGACCATTGTTTGGGTAATGAAAACTGATGCGACGTATTGAAGTTATAGGCTACCTGTCCGGCTTGCAATTGGCCACCAAGTAAGCTGTCGTCCGTAAAGATGCTGTAGTAAACATTTCCTTGGTTTTGGGTATTCCACCATTTGGTAATCGGGTATGGAAACACGACATTGAACGAATAATTTTGGAAACGTTGTAAATTTCGTTGAATGGCTTTTGTGACGCTCGTTTGATCATCTTGTTCTGTTATTTGTGCCATAAAATCGCGTGTATTTGCGTAGCTAACTCCAAAAGACAACCCACCTTTGTATGTATAGGTTA
>JBKBRQ010000437.1:0-522 GCA_046292055.1 Spirosomataceae bacterium
CCATAAACAGTGGTTTCTAAAACGCAAATACCTTTCTGTCCGACCATTGGCTGCATGACTGTCGGCTCACCAATCCAGGCAAAAGCAGGCTTTTCTTCGTAAAAATCGAGCAAAGCTTTCACCAATTCCGGTGCCGACAAACAACCAACTTCTTCATCATACGAAAAAGCAAAATAGATGGGTTTTTCGAGAGGTAGCGATTTAAAATACGGAACATTCGCTAGGCAAGAAGCTACAAAACCTTTCATATCTGCGGCCCCTCTTGCATACAATTTATCCTCAATTTGAGTTAAGACAAAAGGTTCCGTTTTCCAGTCTTGCCCTTCAACAGGAACGACATCCATGTGTCCGGATAAGATAATTCCACCGTCCACGGCGGGGCCGATACGAGCAAAAAGAGATGCTTTTGAACCGTCTTGGTTAGGTACTAATTGATATGCGACTTCGTGTGAGTCCAAGTATTCTTGAATATACTGTAAAATAGACAAATTACTCTCTCCGCCAAGAACGGGAAAAGACACC
>JBKBRQ010000438.1:0-509 GCA_046292055.1 Spirosomataceae bacterium
GTTAAAGTATAATCACCACCTGGAATGTTGGTAAACACATTACTAGTTTGAAAAGACGAACCATTTATTGAATATAAATAATCGGGTGAAGTTGGAGTTACAGTTGCTGTTACGATATTGTCTAAACCAAAAGCAATTAATTCGTTTGGCGTAATAGTAACTGTGTTAGGTACAATGGAATTTTCCGTACTAAAATTAAATATTGAGCTACAATTGGCAGCATTTGAAATATTAGTCACTTTTACGGAATATATTCCTACGGTTGAAGTGGTAAACGAAGTGTTAGTTTCTCCAATGATTTCATTTCCTGCTATTGCATCATGATTGTTGTACCATTGAAAAGTATAGTCAGTACTATTTAATAAGGTTTTTATTTCAACTGGATATGTAATAGAATTCAATTGGTCAATACAAATAATATAGGGTTCTTTTGAAAGTTTATTTTCTGGATAAGGTCTTACGTATAAGTCTAATTCTAAAATTTTAAAACAAGCAATTCCTGTTTCACT
>JBKBRQ010000439.1:0-501 GCA_046292055.1 Spirosomataceae bacterium
CATTTGTTAAAATAAAATATCCTTGGTTTTTAGAAATTGGAGAACACGTCTGGATTGGAGAACACGTCTGGATTGATAATCTGACACGGGTTTCTATCGGTTCAAATGCTTGTTTATCACAGGGTTGTTTGTTGCTGACGGGCAATCACGATTTTACAAAACCTACCTTCGACTTGGTTGCAAAGCCAATCACATTAGAAGATGGTGTTTGGATTGGGGCAAAAGCGACAGTTTGCCCCGGAGTTATTTGTTATTCACACAGCATATTGGCGGTTGGTTCCGTTTTGACAAAAGATATGCCTCCTTATCAAATTTACCAAGGCGTACCAGCAGTATGTAAGCGGGAAAGATTGCTTTAAAACCACTCACTCAATTTAATGTTTTTTTATTTAGTAAATTATACCGTAAAATAAGGGTAAAAGGCTAAATTTGTATAATTACAACAATATAACAGACTCAGCAATTACTATTTTTATACGAATAGAAAAGATATATGAATCT
>JBKBRQ010000044.1:0-4536 GCA_046292055.1 Spirosomataceae bacterium
CCCTTTAAGCCACATTTTATTAAGGTTTTTAGCCATTTCGACCAATTTATCAATCTTATCTTCCAGGTTCGATATTTTTTCACCCCGTTTTTTGGTTTTGACCTCTATTTGTTCAATTTGTTCCTTGAGAGGCGTCCCATGTCGCTCGAACATATTTGTTTACATATGAAAAGAATGTATTGTAATCTTCCCCAAGATTTACTATCCTTACTATTGAAACACCTTATCTTTTAACCCATAAATTCATAGAATATGAGTGCAAAAATTTTATTCATCGGAGCAAGTTCCAATACCCAAAGGAGAGTTCAAAATCATTTAGTGGGAAATGTGGAGGGTAGTGTGCTAAGAAAAAATTTAGCGACTGAATTTGGATATGACCTGAATGAAACTTATCGTCCAAGGGGCTCAAAAAAAATTGAGTTGAGGTCAAAAGATAAAGAAGAACATATTACGACTTATATCAAGTCAGGCACATGGAAATATGTTGAATGTGCCAATAAAAAAGAGGCATTGGAGTTGAAGTCTTATGTTTTGAGGGTGATAAATCCCAAGCCAGTATTAAATATTGATAAAGGCAAGTGGGATTTTAAGAAAGAGGATCGATACAAGGTTTTAATGGGCCAGTTGATCGATTTAGATGAAATTCCCAGTCATTTGATTGAAAAAATCCCATCAACACCTGGAGTTCACCTATTCCTTCATGAATGTACACCTAAAGATTATGAGGGTAAATAAGTTGGATTATCTTCAAAGAAGATAACTCGTCTGAACCAGTGATTATGATGCTTACTCCTCCTTAATGGGATATTTTAAGTCAATCGACAATTGAAATTTTAATATTCAAGACATTCGTTTTTTGGTCATGTACCTAAATATCTAATGGTATTAGATTGAAATATCCCTCACGCATCGCAGCGCCAAGCTTCGTACCTTTCTGCCAATTTCATAATTTCAGCATGTTTTGCCAAACAGTTTTTCCAATCATTCGGAATAGCATCGAATCCATAATACAGACCTGCCAATCCTCCGGCAATAGCAGCTGTTGTATCAGTGTCCTCACCCAAATTTACTGCTTTCAGTACACATTCAGAATAACTTTTTGTCGTAAGCAAACACCACAGCGAAGCTTCGAGCGAATCAATTACGTAGCCAGTAGATTTGATTTCCGATTCCGACAACAAGCTAATATCCTCTGAAATAATCCGTTCAAAGTGTTCTTTCTCTTCCGCTGATAATTCGGAATTGTCAAAATAAATTTGTATCGTATTTTTCGTTGCAATATATGCTTCTTCTTTGGTTTCGGCATGACAAAGGCATTCAGCCATTTTCAGATAAATGAGGCATGCTACTGCTGAACGAATATGCAGATGAGTGAGTGCCGATACATCACGTACAATTTCAAATTGTCCCTCAATATTTTTGTCTTTTATGTACATTAACAAAGGTAAAATTCGCATCAAAGAGCCATTGCCATTTGTAGATGCAGCGTTTTCATCTTTGGTCCATAGTTTGTTTAATTCAGCATAATTCTCATCAGAAAGAATACGTTCGAGCTTATTAATAGACCGCAAAGTAATGTTTCCTATATCAAATACTTTACCATGAGGAGTCCAGATTTTTTCGTTTTTCCAATCCACAAATTTGCGGGTAATATCAACTAAATTGTAACCATCAATCAGGCTTTCAGCCAAACAAAAAGTTAGCGAACTGTCGTCCGACCAGGTGCCTTTTGGTTGATTATAGGTACCATATTCAAGCATGTCAGTTACAGGATTGAGTCGTAGTTCTTCACGGTCTTCGAACTCCACCGGTACACCAAGCGCATCGCCCACAGCAACACCAAAAAGTATATTCTTAGCAATCAGGTTCATATTGTTTAGTTTATCTTCCATTGTTCTACAAATTCAATTTGTTCGATTGTTTCCGGTGATGGTCTGTCAGTCGTGCTTGTAGAACTGCGCAATTCATCTATTTTGATAAAAACATCTTCGGTAGTCGCAAGTTGTGCTTCGATCAAATAACATCCAACAACAGTTCCTGTCCGACCAATTCCACCCCAACAATGTACATATACCGCTTTCCCCTCTGCATTACAACGATCGATGGTTGCTAAAATCTCATTCATCTCAGCAACTGTAGGAACAGAAAGATCCTCAATTGGCAAACGAATCATCTGCATTCCAAACGGTTGCAAATGTAGTGAATACTCGTAAAACGGCTGATTCGAACTATCTGTTTCGTCTGCTTCCATTAGGTTAAGGATGACAGAAATACCACAGTCGGCAAGCGCTTTTATTTTTTCTATTGTTTCTTCTGCGGTTTTAGCTGCCGGTATCTCACCAGCCAATAGTTTGTTCGAAACTACCCAATATGAGCGATTAAAAGGTGTGGGTATCATATTATTAGTTTTTGACCCCGAAGAGGTGAATTTACAAGTTTAAAATGCGATTGTAAAATTAAGGAAATCTCTGTCTTCTCCAACAATTCTACCAGTACAGTTTATAGTATTTCGCATAGCGTTACAAATGGCTGGTAATCTTCCGTCCCAATTTTTAGTATCATCGAGCAAGTAGCATTCTTTTTTTACCTCATTAGCAGTCATTTTGCTATGACCTCTTTGATAAAGATTTAAAATTGCTCTTAAAATAATTGGTTGTAAAACTCCACGAGCATTGGCATTTTTTTGGTTTAAACAATTTTTGTCCATAATAACAAGTTGAATTTGAAAGTTAATGAATTGAGAATACATTGCTTATCTAAACACAATTGTAGGAGGTTGGTTCCCATTGTAATTTAATTGCCAATCATTAAAAAGGGGATGAGTAGAAAGCTGAATTACAGCTGTTCTTAATGGACTTGGCGAGATTGTTCATTTAAGTGTGTCTGCTAACTTAGCATTAAAATGAAGAAAAAACAGACAGTTGAGGATTTGTTGACAGATCCAACGATGACATCTCGCTTAAAAGAGTACCTTTACAAGCTAATTTTGGGGAAGATTACAAAAGCCCATTATTATGTTCAGGGATAGTTCCGATTTGGTATTAAATTCCAATTATTTACCCCATTCTCCCGTAATTACAAGTAACCTTCAAAAGATGAGAGTAGGTCAGGTGAAAAGAATCACTTTTGACTAAAAAGAGGACTGGAGAGCACAATTACCAAAAAATCAATTGTACCCCAATCATTATTTTATTCGCAATATCACGCGTTGATAGGTAGTTAAAGGTGCTTTTGTCAGATCCATACCAGCTACAATCACATGAATCTCTTCTCCAGACTTTGCATCTGTGGGAATCAAAAGCTCACATACTCTGCCCTCATTTTGATTGAATATTGCTTTTGCAGTAAAACCACTGATGGGAGTTTGATACCATTTAGCTGCCACTTTATCTCCATCGATATCTGTAATAGAAACATGCAACTTCACTCTCTGTCCTGCACTCACTCGTATAGTTAAAGGCCCCTCTATTTTCACCGTTGGCGCATGATTAGCCTCTTTGAATTTCGCTATCGTTGCCCATCTCATTCTTTCAGCAAAATCTCGTTGCGCCGCCGGGAAGTAATTTTGAAAAACATCTAAATCAGCTTGATTGTGATTTAGTGAAGAAATAGTTTTAACCATATCTTCCGCACTTTGCGAAGATTCCATCCCAGCTACTTCTTCCCGCTTATTCGTTGCTATTGTTCTTCCTCCCCAACCACCATATATTCCTTCTTCATAGGCACGTAGCCCATTTCCTAGCATATTCATGACCGTGTGATTATCTCCTTCGCCTAGCCAAGACCCTTTTTCTTGAATCGGCATCCAGACAAAATAACCCATTTCTTTGAGCTCCTCTTTGGTTTTACCTGAAAACCCAAAAAAGTCAACTTTGTCATTTTTTACCATTTGTTTACCATCTCCCCATACTCGGTACAATTGCCCCAAAGGTCCTTTACTCGAAATATTTTCTTTCATCCATTGTGCTGTCAAATAAGGAGAATTTTCATCGTTTGCCTTAATTTGTGCTCCATATCCATAATTCGGCCCCTGGCGGAACTGGCGAATTTCAATGTGTGGCCAATTGAGTACTATATAATTTCCAATTGTATCATCTTGGTCTCCAGATGGTAAAAGAACTACCTTTCGATTGATTTTATCCCGTATCTCACCCCACTTCTCTGTCAATTCAAAATCCCTTTGAATCGTAAATAGAGCCCTAGCTATTGTACTAGCTCCACCCCAAGCTGTGATATATAATTTCCCTGGCTTATCATCTAAAATCAGCTTTCTAATTAACTGGGAACCTGGAGTATCTTGACTATAATCTCCATCAAACTCGATATTTCCATAACGAATAACCGATGTAAGGTAGTCCGGAGAAGGGTATTCTGAATTATGTATTTTTAGGTTTTCGTATGATTTCTTGTATGCATCCACAATATCATGAATAAACCGTTCATTTTCTGCCCAACGCCAAGACGTACACGGACATTTGTTCATCCCAAATCGGTCATACTCTCTTCCTGGAACAAACCATTTGGTTCCTTTCCCAT
>JBKBRQ010000044.1:4546-15646 GCA_046292055.1 Spirosomataceae bacterium
GGCTACTTGCATAAATGAGACCTTCTATTTGGAGGTCAGAGCTATACAAAATCATTCGAATGAGTGAATTATTATCATCTAATTCAGGGTCAGCGGTAATAATAATTCGAGGCTTAACAGCCATTTTTATTTCCTGAGCCAATACCGAAGGAGAATAAGAAAGGAGGATAAGCAATAGCAGCTGTTTTATTCGCTGAGATAACGGGTGCTTTTTCATCAGGTTAGTTAGGTTAAATGAGTAGGTTATTTTTTAAATCAGTATCGCGTACGAATTTTAGTTTTTATCAATTAAAATTCAGATCCTAGCATTTCTTAAAATCAAAGAAGGGTTTTACAAAGAAAAGGACTTCATTCCCTGCAAACCTGAGGAATAGTAGTCCTTTTCAGTAAATATCTATAGAATCGCATTAACCTTGAACCATCTATTTTAGTCGATTCCTCCCTTCAAAAATTAAATCAAAACGCCCCAATTTGACCATCAAGCCAAGTTAACCGCTTAGAAATCCAACTTTTCATGTAATCTAGTTCTTCCTTATGTGTTTTTCCAATAAATTCATTTGGCCAAACATACGTACCTAAAACAGGCCAACGAGCAAAATTTCGCTGCAAACTTCCGGCATCATCCAATAGTTTTTGGTATGTATCCAACCGATTTGTTATCTGTGCCTCTGAGAAGGCGTCAACACGGAGCTCTCCCCAACGTTTCTTTACCAGTGCCCGAAATTGCGCATCCTGAAGCAGTTTTGACCACCAAAAAGGAACAAGCCAAAAATCGGTTGGGCAGCGTTCATTGAATTTATAGGCCCAAACATCTGTAGCACTACCTTGGCAGTAATTCGCATTACCAAAAGCTAAATTGAAGTCCCAAATAGGGCCCATGGCAAGTTTTTTATTTTTATCCTTGGTCAGATACGTACTAAGACGATAGCCATCCACATTATTGGAGAGTTCAGTTAATAAGAAAAAGTCTACAAAACTGGGAATATCGATTAGAGTTGAATAGCCACTATCCGGATTAGCAAAGGAATCGCTCATCAATACTTTTTCAAATTTGGATACATAGTCTGTGATATATGTGCGCTGTTGTGCTGTAATCTCGTCCGGCTTGGGATCTTCAAAAAGAAAACGAATGGATTGACCTGACATCGCCCCCGGCGGTGTAATTGCCGACTTAAATGAATTTATTTCTGTATAGGATAACTCTTTATCAATCTTTAAAATATATCCACCTGTTAAGTCAGCGCCTTCATTTTCATCAGGTTTAAGGTTATTCAAATCAATGCGATTTTTATCTCTTTTGAGTTTTTCCATCAACAAATACAAGCCATCGTAGTTGCCATTCAGGTAAAAATCAACAAACTGAACTCGTGAGGCATAACGCCCGATAGCCCGAGATAAGTCGTACATGAGGGCATTTCGCATCAACGTCTTATCACTGTACGGAGCATGAAAAATCCAGTCCTCTTCTGCCGGAAAGTCAAGTAATGCTACATCGATACCTTCTCCTTCTACATCACGGGTTTCAAATCCATATTGTTTTTTTGGAAACATTTGAGACGATTGCCCACGAATTTCGATTCCAATTCCTCCCTCATACAGTATTTCACCTAATTGAGAAATTTGTAACGAAGCCTTGATTTTCGGGTCATCTGGAATAGGTTGATTATTTGTATTCACTTTGATTTGAGGGAGCGTACTTTCCTTTTGTACAATCTCTTCTTGCGGAATTACCTCTGGAATCTCATTTTTTGAACAACCTATTACCCATACCCCAATACATAAAAGAAAAAATGCCCTCATATACTTGATTATCAAAAAAATACATTAATTACTTTACAGATTTATACACAAATACGACTACTTCATTCCACCTCAAATTCCATTTTTATATTTGACTTCGGCGTGGTACAAACACGTATCGTCTTATCTTTAAATGAAATTAGTCATTTCTTCCATAAATCCTATCATTCTTCTCTAGGCTAATAGAGATTTACCGTATAATCAAAAAGAGGAACTACTTAGTGGGCAGTTCCTCTTTTTGTCATGTAAATAGCCAATTGATTATTTGAGTGTTACGACCAAATCAGCCGCAATACGTTGTGCTTCAATCATGTAGGCATCTTCGTCTTTCTCTGAATTTCCTTTCGCCAACTTTTTGATTGCATTTCGACGCTGTTCTGTCTCGTCTCTTTCTGCCTTTCTCTGCTCCAAGTTAAGCGAATACGTTTTCTTTTCACTTAAAAGCTTGTATTCAGCCAACTCCTCTTTCAGAACACGCAAATCTTCGTCAGTGGAGAGACGATTATTATACTTTGCTAAAATACGTTGAAACTGTTTCTCAGAAACTGTATTTAAGCGTTCATAATTTGCTTTTGCCACCTCATCATACGGGAGTGCATTCGGCTGTGAGCTTTCTCCCATTTTGTCCGAGTCAAACGGTGAAGGGAAGAGGATATCTGGCATCACACCTTTTCGCTGCGTACTATTTCCTGTAATTCTGTAAAACTTCTCAGTTGTCAACTTCAACTGACCGTATCTCTCTTTATCTTCCAAATTACCCACACCAACGGAGGTTCTCGAAGCAGTTCTAGGAGACGATAGGAATTGATTTAAATCCACCAATTGCTGCACAGTTCCTTTTCCGTAGGATTGCTCACCCACAATGACTCCTCTTTTGTAGTCCTGAATAGCACCTGCAAAAATTTCGGAAGCAGAGGCACTAAATCGGTTTTGAAGAACAACTAAGGGGCCACTGTATGTGACAGACGGGTCAGAATCTTGCTCAACTTCTATGGCAGCACGGCCAGAGCGACGTTGTACGACAGGGCCATATGGAATAAACAAACCCGTTAAATTGATAGCTTCTGTCAAAGCTCCACCACCATTATTGCGTAAATCAATCACGACTGCATCTACGCCTTCTTTTTTAAAGTCAACTAAGAAACGTTCAACATCTTTGGACGTACTTTGGAAATCACCTCCTGCACGTGCTCCTTCGAAATCACGGTAAAACATAGGGATATCGATTACACCAATCTTGAATTGCTTCTTTTCGTGCATGATAGGCACAACTTTAGATGTTGCGACAGCTTCTTCCAACTTTATTTTTTCACGGACTAAAACTACTTCTTTGGGCTCAGCACCTGCCGGAGAACCAGCTGGGAGTACTTTTAATCTCACTTTTGTCCCTTTCTTACCCCGAATCAGCTTGACAGCATCGTCTGTAAGCCAACCGATGATATCTTGAAAAGGCTCTTGGTCACCCTGTCCGACAGCAACAATCTTATCATCTTTGTTAACTTCTCCGCTTTTAAATAACGGACCGCCAGGAATTACATCGACAATCATAACATACTCCCCTTCGTTTCTAAGCGTCGCCCCAATTCCCTCAAGCGATTGACTCATGTCAATATTAAATTGCGCCGCTGTACTTGGAATCATGTAGTTGGTGTGTGGGTCAATAGATTCCGTAAATGAGTTCATGAAAGCTTGAAAAATATCATCTGAACGCCATTTTGCCATTCTTGATTCGTACATCGTATACCTTTTTTTGAGATTAGCTACGATAGCACTGTCCGTGCTTCCACTCAATTTCATACTAAGTGCTTGACTCAGAATAACTTTTCGCCATACACCATCTAATTCTTCCTCAGACTTAGCCCATTTAGCGTTCTCTCTGTCTACTTCAAAGGTTTCATTTGTAGTAAAGTCAAAAGGTTGATCAAGCAGGTTAATGATTTTATCGTGTCTCTCTTTGAATTTTTTACGATATAAATTAAAAATTTCAAAGGGAGCAGTTAAATTTCCGGTGATAATAGCGTCATCAAAAGAGTACTTATATTTTTCGAACCCTTTTACATCACTTTCTAATAGATATGACTTTCCACCATCTACATTATCTAGGTAATTATTCCAAATTTTAACAGAAAGAGAGTCATCAATTGCAAATTTCTGGTAGTGGTAATTCGCAAGGAATTGAGTGACGAAACGCTCAACTTTCACTTGGTGAGTGGTAGGATTCAAGTCATTGTATCCGTACTGAGGTGTTGTTTGTGCTTGGTTATCAAAACAGCTAAATACACCTCCGAGCAATAAAAAAACGAGGACTTTTTTCATAATTTTAAGCATAAGTTAGTCAAGTTGAAGTCACGAGAGAGCAGATATTCGCTAAAATTAACGAACGATTTCCAAGAGTTCCACTTCAAAAATAAGCAGTTGATCTGGACCAATTGAAGGGGGACCTTGCGGGCCGTATGCCAATTCAGAGGGGATAAATAATTTCCATTTACTGCCAACGGGCATTAGTTGGAGAGCTTCTACCCAGCCGCTGATGACTTGTGTAACACCGAAAGTTGTTGGCTCACCTCTTTTGATAGAACTATCAAAAATAGTACCGTCTAATAAAGAACCTTGGTAATGTACTTTCACACGATCGGCAGAGGTAGGTTTTTCTCCAGTTCCCGCCACAAGAATTTGATATTGTAAACCAGAGGCTGTTGTCATGATGCCGGGTTTTACTTTATTTTCAGCAAGAAACTTCGCACCTGCGGTTTTGTTTGCATTTGCTTTTCTAGCAAACTCTTTTTCAAAATAACTTTGGATAAAATTGTTACTTTCTTCAGTGGAGATGACTAGCTTTCGAGATGCTAGAACATCTTTGATAGCCTGCGCAAATACCTCTACATTGGCATTCACACCTTGTCTTTTTAGGTTTTCTCCGACATTTACACCGATTGCATAACTCAAAGAATCGACAGATGTTTTAAGGGGAACAATTGTTTGAGCCGCTGAAGAAAAAGAGTACACAACAGCAATAGCCACGATAGAGGTAATTTTAAAATACTTGTTCATTAAAATGGATTAGATTATAATTGGATGGTTATAGAATAAAAAAATGTTGTGTTGGACAGTTAGAGAGAATATTAAAAGACCTTTAGCCATTTTTTTTGGGACTTCATGACAAGCTCAATGATATCTCGAACAACCCCTTTTCCGCCGTTAATTGGAGAAATATAGTCTGCTTGCCGGCGAACTTCCTCCACGGCGTCTGCGGGACAACATGAAAAAACAGCTTTGTCCTGCATCACTAATAAATCCGGAATATCATCTCCAATGTAGAGAACTTCTTCTTCCGTAATTTGGTATTTCGCGATGAGTTGTTCAAAAACCTGCGGTTTGTCTTTTGTTCCTACACCCAAAAAAATATCTTGAATACCTAGACCTTCGAGTCTTTTACGGATACTTTCTTGCCTACCTCCTGAGATAACAGCCATTCTATAACCACTTTTAGCAGCTATTTGAATAGCATAACCATCTCTTACACTGAAAGTTCGTAGAATATCGTTCTCGCCTACCTGTATTGTTCCGTCTGTAAATACGCCATCTATGTCAAAAACGAAAGTGGTTATTTTTTTACATTTGGACTGAATTCGTATTTCCATTTGATTTGCGTATTCGCTGTTTAATTCATTTCCACCTTTCCTTTGTAGAGTTTATCTTGCCACTGTTTCAGCTCGTCCCAACGTCCTTCACGAGCCAACGCAGCTTGATTTGGCCATGTAGTTGGGTCGTGCATCTGGTATCTTGGCCCTGCATCTGATAACATTTTCTTCAACTCTTCTACTGGTGTATTCGACAATTCTGTAAAAGTAAAAATACCCCGTTGGTGGCATAGGATTTCAATCTTGGGCCCAATACCCTCCACAATTTTCAAATCATCTTTTTGTGAAATCCCAGAAAATTTACCTTCTTTTTTCTGAGTATTCTCTTCTTTCTTTTCTGATGAAAAAGCCGCATTCATTTCTTCCACACGCAAGGATAACTCCTCTATCTCCTTTTTGTATTTGCTCATTTCATTCTGACAAACAAGCCGCTGAACTCCAAATACCAAAAGACCTACGCTCAGCACCTCAAGTGGATAGTCAATTAATAATTGGATAAAATTAGCCATTTTTTACGTGTTGAGTTCGCAGAGAAATACTATCTAAATTACTATTTCTCGTATTTATGTTTACTTTAAACTATCAAAACTAAGGAATATTTCAAAAAAGTAACTACGCAAATAACCCTTTTTTGCCAATGGTTATGATTATTGATAAACGGACAATGGCTCGTTTAGTTTCTAAACGAGCCATTGTATTCATTCTTTTTTCACACAATTATCCTCTTGCCAAAGCTGCTTGTAGTCTTTCTTGCATTTCTTGTTTCCCGATAATCTCTAACATGAGCATCAAATCTGGGCCTTTTCCTTCTCCTGTAATCGCTAACCGAAGCGCTTGCATGACCTTTCCTGGCTTAATACTTGCTTTTTCAAAGGCTTGGAATAGTGCGTCGTGTATCAAAGTAGCTGACCATACCGTCTCCTCACCAAATTCTCGAATTACTTCTATTGCTACCTCAAAAGCTGATTTTGCTTGTGTATCCCATTTTTTAGCTATCAGCTCTTCGTCAAATTGAGTTGGCTTTGCGAATAAGTAAGGGACTTCACGCACGATTTCATCTACGAAAGTCACTCTTTCTTTCATGAGAGTCACTAACTTTTCAGCAAGTTCAAAGGAAATAGTATCTCCACAAATCGCATTTGCCAATGTTTCATTATCCTGTGCACGCAAATAGTTTTGATTAAACCATTTTGCCTTTTGGATATCAAAACGCGCTCCCGCTTTGTGGATTTTCTCCAAGCTAAACTGTTCAATTAACTCGTCTACAGAGAATATTTCTTGTTCAGACCCTGGATTCCAGCCAAGCAACGCAAGGAAATTAAGTACGGCTTCTGGTAAATAGCCATCTTCTTTGAAACCTCTTGCCTTTTCATTCGTAGAAGGGTCAGTCCATTCCAACGGAAAAACAGGAAAATCACCCAATAACCCATCTCTTTTACTCAATTTACCATTTCCTTCAGGTTTCAGAAGTAAGGGTAAATGGGCAAATTGTGGCGCTTCCCACCCGAAGGCTTTGTATAAAAGAATGTGCAATGGAGCAGAAGGTAGCCATTCTTCTCCCCGAATAACATGCGTAATGCCCATCAAATGATCATCCACGATATTTGCCAAATGGTATGTTGGCATACCATCGGACTTCATTAATACCTTATCATCTATGGTTGATGAATGAACGACCACCCATTCACGAATTAAATCTTTGAATCGAACTTCGTCTTTAATAGGAACTTTTAGACGGATTACATACGGCTCACCCGATGCAAGACGCGCTTCTACTTCTTCTTTTGGTAACGTCAACGCATTTTTCATCTGCATACGAGTTACTGAATTATACGATGGATTATCCACTTTAGCATCAATCAGACGCTGACGCATAGCCGCTAATTCTTCGTCTGTATCAAAGGCATAATATGCTTTTCCCTCTGCAATAAGTTTATTTGCATACGTTTGGTATAATTCCTTTCTTTCAGATTGTCTGTAAGGAGTATGAGGACCACCGTGAAATGGACTTTCATCTAGGATAATTCCGAGCCATTCCAATGACTTCAATATGTATTCTTCAGCACCAGGTACAAACCGGCTCTGGTCTGTGTCTTCAATGCGGAGAATCATTTCACCTCCCATTTTTCGAGCAAAAAGATAATTATAGAGGGCAGTCCGAACACCACCGATGTGTAATGGTCCCGTTGGGCTTGGCGCAAAGCGCACGCGTACACTCATGTAATATGGATTTTAGGTAGATGATATCATTCAAAATAGGGTGCAAAATTAACAAAACTCATTGGAAGATAACGTCATCTTGTCTATTTCTCCCTCAAAAATCAATGGTTTCGGTGTCCTGGTTCATAGATTAACCGAATAAATGAACTGAACCGTTGCATCTCTCGCTGTATAGGTATACCCGTTACGATACCAATAATCAGGTTATCTGCTACACTAACACGCATTTGTGGGCGAAGTGTCATGTCAAAATCTCCTGATTTTATTTCTTTATTTACCTCAAAACCAATGAAATTCCGCGTACCAGGAATCATGTAGTGGAAATTTGAGTTTATCTGCCAAAGTGACTTTTGCTCGCCTGAAAAACGTTCTCGTTCCACAATTGGACCCGTATAAATTAAGGTATGAAAATTTGTACCCCATCTTTTTGCACCGACAAAAAACGGACTAAATACATTTCCTTGATACAGTGACTCTTTTCGGTAATTTACAAATGCCGGCATGGCGAATTCATGCAGGTAACCAATCGCTAAAGACGTATTGTGTTTATCTGACACGAGAAAAGTGTATTGGGCAGCTAACTTCAAACCCTCTAACTTGCTCGAGGGTGTTTCTTGATTTACCAAAAAAGAGCGTACAGGATCGTACAAAGAAAAAGGTAGCTCGATTTCCAAACCTAGTCTATCTATTGGTGCAAATTCATATTCGATAAGCGCTTGGTATTCGTCAAAATTTGTGTTGTCTGTCAGACCAAGGCCAACATTCCATTCTTTTTCTCCTTTTCTTGCTCCTAAATCACGTATTAAGTCAATGAATAAAGGTTCTGCGTGTAGTACTTTATCTGGTAGTTTCTTTCCTCCTTCTATTATTTCTATGTAAACACTGTCTCTCGTTTTCCGCTCTATTCGCGCAGAATCCAACTCAATTTGTTTTTGTTGTGCGTATGTATTGGACTGAAAAAGGACACTAAATAAAGAAACATAAAAAAGTAAACTAAAAGACTTCATTTGTATGAATTTATGTATAAAATGGTTTGAATTGTCTCTATTTTAATGAGACACCAACATCAAATATTGTATATTAAGAACAAAAAATGCTGTCAGAAAAAAATCTAACAGCATTTTCAGGATGATTTTTTACTAGATACCTGTATAATTGTAAGGCGAAATTTGAAGTAACTCTTCTTTTATTTCCTCCGAAACGACAAGCGTTTGGATAAAGGCGTGAATTGTAGACTGTGTGATAGCCTCGTTTTTCCGGGTTAATTCCTTAAGCGCTTCATATGGTTTTGGGTAACCCTCGCGGCGCAAAATCGTCTGAATAGCCTCCGCAACAACAGCCCAATTTGAAGCTAAATCCTCTTGTATTGCTGCTTCATTCAATTCTAGCTTCCCAATTCCTTTTTTCAAGGATTTCAAGGCAATGACTACATGACCAAAAGGAACTCCGAGATTTCTAAGAACGGTTGAGTCCGTCAAATCTCTTTGTAAACGAGAAATAGGTAATTTGGCAGATAAATGTTCGAATACCGCGTTAGCAATACCCAAATTCCCTTCCGCATTTTCAAAATCAATAGGATTTACCTTGTGCGGCATAGCTGATGAACCTATTTCTCCTGCTTTTATTTTTTGTTTAAAATACCCCATTGACACATACTGCCAAACGTCTCTTGCATAGTCGAGCAAGATAGTATCAATCCGTTTATAGGCATCTAATAGAGCCGCGAGATGATCGTAGTGCTCAATTTGTGTCGTATATTGACTTCTGTACAAACCCAATTGATTTACGACAAATGTATTTCCGAATGTCCGCCAATCTATTTTTGGATACGCGACGTGGTGCGCATTGAAATTACCCGTTGCTCCACCAAATTTGGCAGCAAATGGAATTGCAGACAAGTAGTTTTTTTGTTGTTCCAAACGTTCAACAAATACTTGAATCTCTTTCCCTAAACGGGTTGGAGAAGCAGGTTGCCCGTGTGTTTTTGCAAGCATTGATACCTCCGCCCAGTCTGTAGCTTGTTGCTTTAGAAGTGCAATGACTTCTGATAAAAGTGGAACTATCTCTTGTTCAGAAGCTTCTTTAAGCGACAATGGAATCGCTGTATTGTTAATATCTTGAGAAGTAAGTCCAAAATGAATAAACTCCGCATACGCTGCAAGCCCGAGCGCTTCGAATTTCTCTTTGATAAAATATTCAACGGCTTTCACATCGTGATTTGTCACCTTCTCAATTTCTTTGATTTTCAAAGCATCTTCTTCAGAGAATTGAAGGTAGATGGCACGCAATGACGGAAAAACGTCGGCTGAAATTCCACTGAGTTGCGGCAGAGGGATTTCGCACAATGCGATGAAATATTCCACTTCAATTCTGACCCGGTAGTGAATCAAACCGAACTCCGAAAAGTACTTAGAAAGTGGTTGAACTTGGTTATGGTAGCGCCCGTCAATGGGTGAAACGGCATGTAAAGAAGTAAGCGACATATTGAAAGTAAGATTAAGAGACAAAATTACTAAATTGCCTTACTTAATCAACCTTAACAAGACATAATCAATGCAAACAACTACTTTTTTAGGAGAGTTTCTAGGCACACTTGTGCTTATTTTATTAGGAAATGGAGTCGTGGCTAACGTTTTATTGAAAGAATCCAAGGGATATAATTCAGGGTGGATGGTCATCACGACGGGCTGGGCTTTTGCCGTGACGATAGGCATATTTGTCGCACAAAAATTTGGTAGTCAGGGCGCACACTTAAACCCCGCCGTCACCATTGCATTTGCACTCATCGAGAATGATTGGTCGAACGCCCTTCCTTTTATTGCTGCTCAATTAGTAGGTGCTTTTTCAGGGGCCGTTTTAGTTTGGCTAGCCTATTATTCTCATTGGTCTGCCACGAGTAACGCAACAGATAAACTAGGGATTTTTTGTACAATTCCAGCCATCAAACATCCTTTCGGAAACGTTCTTAGTGAAATCATCGGGACATTCGTTTTGATTGTAGGTGTTGCCTCCATTTATGCAACCGAAGACAGTGGATTGAAACCTTTTTTAGTCGGTGTTTTGGTTTGGTCTATCGGACTTTCGTTAGGAGGCCCAACAGGCTATGCGATTAGTCCATCCAGAGATTTAGGGCCGAGACTAGCACATCAATTTTTACCTATTCCGGGCAAAGGAGATAGCCAATGGGGATATGCGTGGGTTCCCATTGTTGGACCAATCATTGGAGCATCCATCGCTTCTTTGTTCTTTATTTAATCATATAAAATGGGGCAATTAGAAGTAACTTTACTTCTAATTGTCCCATTACCTCAAATCAAGTACGAACTATTTTTCGATTTGTGCAGCTAACCAATCACCGACTTCACTTGTCGAGAATGCTTTTCCTCCATCTGCAATATCCACAGTAACAACACCTTCTGCCAACGATTGATTGACAACG
>JBKBRQ010000045.1:0-15271 GCA_046292055.1 Spirosomataceae bacterium
AGGAGGGGTGAATAGATCCATTAAAAGTGAATATAGCCCATGAACTTAAAATGTTCCAACCGATTATTTTACCGGAACTTTTAAACGTGAGAAAGAAATGAGTAATTACTCGATTAAAGACCTAGAGCACTTGTCGGGCATAAAAGCCCACACACTGCGGATTTGGGAGCAGCGTTATAATATTATCAACCCCAAAAGAACAGATACAAACATAAGAACATACGATGACCAAGACTTAAAATTGGTCCTCAATATTTCTTTGTTGAAAGATCATGGATATAAAATATCTGAAATTGCGAAACTAAGCTTGGACGAACTTACCAAAGAGGTAATTGCTATTTCTGATAAGCAACTAAGTTATCCAGATCAAATTCATGCGCTTACTATCGCAATGATTGACATTGATGAAGACCGTTTTGAACGAATCATGTCAACAAATATCCTCCAGTTTGGCTTTGAAAACACAATGATTAATATCATTTATCCTTTTCTTAGCCGAATAGGCACACTTTGGTTAACGGGCTCAATAGGTCCTGCTCAAGAGCACTTCATTACGAACCTAATTCGTCAAAAAATGATTGTTGCTATTGATGGTCAGGTAATCAAAATAACATCAAGCTCAAAGAAATATGTTTTGTACACGCCAGAAGGTGAAATGCATGAAATGGGCCTCTTATTTGCTAATTACATACTGAGAGCTAGAAACAATAAAGTCATCTATTTGGGGCAGAGTCTACCGTTTGCCGAACTTGAATTCGTTTGCGAACTTCACAAACCAGATTATATTTTTACGTCTATAACCTCTACTCCAGGTCAAGATGAAGTTCAAGGTTATATCGATAGATTAGGAAAAACATTTCCACATATCGAGATATTTATGACGGGTTATCAAGTTGTTGGACAAGGTCTTGATACGCCAAATAACGTACAAATCATACCAAATGTAAGGCAATTATTAGAAATTGCGAGTGGTTCGTAATCAATGTATAAAATATAAAAAAGGGCTTTGAAGTTAATTCAAAGCCCCTTTTTTATAGACATGGAGTATTTTAACTAATCGAAGCACCACTCCAAACCTCTTTATGTGGTTGAAGTAACGCCAGAGAACCATCTTTGTCTTCTGCCATTAGAATCATACCATTCGACTCAACTCCCATCATTTTTCGAGGTGCTAAATTCGCGATGAATGTAACCTGTTTTCCAATCATTTCCTCCGGTGAAAAGTGTTCTGCAATACCACTGAGAATCGTACGCTTCTCAAAACCATCATCAATCAAAAATTTGAGTAGTTTTTTACTTTTTGGCATAGCTTCGGCTTCCAAGATCGTTCCTATACGAAGGTCCAACTTAGCGAAATCATCAAATTGGATTTCAGATTTCAAGGCCGGTACAGATTTACTCTCTAATTCATTCATTTTTTTTGTATCTAAAAGCTTATTTACTTGGTTTTCAACAACACTATCTTCAATTTTCTCGAATAACAAGCCAATTTCTAATGTCTGTGTACCGGAAGGAATCAAATCTGATTTTCCAGCAAATTTCCATTCGTATTGTTCTATGCGTAAAGTTTCTCTCAACTTAGCCGCTGTAAAAGGCAAGAAAGGCTCGCAAGTAATAGCCAACGAACCTGCAATTTGGAGCGAAATATATAGAATTGTTTGAACGCGTTCCGGGTTTTCTTTGATGACTTTCCAAGGTTCAGAATCTGCCAAATATTTATTCCCTAGACGTGCTATTTCCATCATTCCGGCTAATGCTTCTCTAAACTTATAATTTTTGAGGGAATTTGAAATTTGGCAAGGTAAATCAGCAAGTGTTTGCAGGGTTTGTTGGTCATATTCGGTAAATTCTCCAGGCGTGGGAACAATACCCGTGTAGTATTTTTGTGTCAATACGACCGTACGGTTGATGAAGTTACCAAAAATCCCGACAAGTTCTGAGTTATTCTTTGTCTGAAAATCCTTCCAGGTAAAATCATTGTCTTTTGTTTCAGGCGCATTGGCTAGCAAAACATAACGCAATACATCTTGCTTTTCAGGAAAATCTTGTAAGTACTCGTGCAGCCAAACAGCCCAATTTCGAGAAGTAGAAATTTTATCATTCTCAAGATTCATAAATTCGTTGGCAGGGACATTGTCGGGCAAAATAAAACTACCCTCTGCCATGAGCATTGCCGGGAAGATGATGCAATGGAAGACAATATTGTCTTTCCCGATAAAATGAACAAGTTTTGTATCTTCTTTTTTCCAATAATCCTCCCAATTTTTATTGTTTGCTTCTGCCCATTCTTTGGTCATAGAAATATAACCAATAGGTGCATCAAACCAGACGTAAAGGACTTTCCCGTCGGCATCTTGTAGAGGAACTTTCACGCCCCAGTCTAGGTCACGTGTCATAGCTCTTGGTTGCAAACCTTGTTTTAGCCAAGATTGACATTGACCAAAAACATTTGATTTCCACTCAGGATGGCTGTTGACGAACGCCTCAATTTCAGGTTGCATTCTATCCAAAGGTAGATACCAATTTTTTGTTTCTTTTTGGATGGGTTTAGCACCAGAAACCGTGGAACGCGGATTAATTAAGTCTGTAGGAGAGAGTGAAGAACCACACTTTTCACATTGGTCACCGTATGCATTTGGGTTGTGGCAATGTGGACATTCTCCCATGATGTATCTATCTGCTAAAAACTGCTGCGCTGTTTCGTCAAAATATTGTTCAGTAGAAACTTCGTCGAAAAAGCCTTTTTCAAACATCGTAGTAAAGAAATCCTGCGAAGTTTGGTGATGGATTGGACTTGTTGTGCGCGAATAAATATCGAAAGAAATACCAAAATCTTGAAATGACTCTTTGATTTGTTTGTAGTATTTATCGACGACCTCCTGCGGGGTAACTCCTTCTTTTTTTGCTTTGATAGTAATCGGGACTCCGTGTTCGTCCGTACCGCTAATGAAGGCAACATCTTTGCCTTTGGCACGTAAATAGCGTACATAGACATCAGCAGGCAAATAGCAACCAGCAAGATGACCTATGTGGATAGGTCCATTGGCATAAATAAGGGCTGCGGTAACAGTGTATCTTTCCGGATTCTCGATTGACATAATGAATTAAGATTGAGTGTAAAGGACTATGTCTAGACTGAGTAGATATAGACTATTTTAAAAAAGGCTAGAATAAACGTACTCGTTGATTCTAGCCTAGCATTTGAAAGCGTTACTTAAAACTGTTCTGTGGATGCAAAGAAAAATGCGCCTTCAATAGTAGCATTTTCATCAGAATCAGAACCATGAATTGCGTTTTCACCTTTTGATAGTGCATATTTTTTCCGAATGGTGCCTTCAGCAGCTTCAGCAGGGTCTGTTGAACCAATCAATGTGCGGAAATCAGCAACGGCATTTTCTTTTTCCAAAATCATTGGAATAATAGCACCGGCCGACATCATTTCGCACAATTCACCATAGAAAGGTCTTTCTTTATGAACAGCATAAAATTGACCTGCTTGTTCAGGAGTCAACTTTGTTTTTTTCATAGCAACGACCCGGAAACCAGCGGCTTCAATCATTTCAATAATACCACCTACGTTGTTTGCTGCCACAGCGTGTGGCTTAATCATGGTGAATGTTCTGTTTGACATATAAAATGGTTTTCTGTTTGTTTAAGATGTAAGCGTCGCAAAATTAGACAATTTGCCTTGAATCACATCGAAGAACAGAAAGATATATGCCCGAACAAGCTACATAAATGCACTAGATTCCAAATTCCCTTTGTACATTTGCTTGTTCATGCCAAAATATGTTTATGCAACGACTTTTTACTCCCGCAAATGAGGATAAAAAAGCATTTCTAGAATTGCTCTCTATTTCCCGAAAAATTGTAATTACCACGCACCAAAACCCAGATGGAGATGCCATGGGTTCTTCTTTGGGCTTGGCAGGAGTTTTCCTACAGCTTGGACACCAAGTGACAATAATTACTCCAACAGATTACCCCAAATTTCTGAAATGGCTGCCGTACCAAGAATTTGTAATAAATTATGAAGGAAATCCGGGAGCTGCCGAAGAAGCTTGGAAGGAAGCTGATTTAATTTGTTGCTTAGATTTTTCTGTAGCAGAAAGGGTGAAGGGGCTACAAACTTGGGTTGAAGCATGTAAAAAACCTATTCTTCTTATCGACCACCACGAAATGCCAACTATCGAAGCCGCTTTTGTGTATTGGAACCAGAAAGCTGCTGCAACTTGTCAATTGGTATACGAAATGATAAAAGAACTGAGTTGGTTGGATTATCTCGAAGAAAAGGCAGCACAATGCTTGTATGTGGGTTTACTGACGGACACCGGGTCTTTTCGTTTCCCATCGACGACACCAAGTGTACACGAAGTAGCGGCAGGCTTATTAAGCAAAGGAGCTAATCCTGCGGAAACACATCGACGCTTATTTGATGGCCAATCGTTTGATAGGCTTAAATTTTTGGGGTATGCACTTGGCGAAAAACTAATTCATTTGCCTGATTATCGCGTTGCTTACTTCGTTTTCTCCGAAGAAGAATTAAGAAAATTCAATTCACAAAGTGGAGATACAGAGGGAATCGTAAATTATGGCTTAACTATTCAAGGAGTGGTTATGTCTGTTATTTTTGTTGAAAAAGAAGGAATGATAAAGATGTCATTCCGCTCTGTTGATGGGTTCTCGGTGAGTAATTTCGCAAGAGAGCATTTCCAAGGAGGAGGACATCATAATGCAGCAGGGGGGAGATCGAATGTGTCGCTGGTAGAAACTGTCCAATTATTTTTAAGTGTTTTACCGAGATACAAGGAAGAACTTCTTGCACAACCTCTTTTACATTCGTAATTTATTCGTTCAAATCTATAAACAATTCGTACTGTCAAATCAATTCAATATTTATTAAAAATGAAAATCAAATCGTTATTACTAGCCACCGCTGTGGCATCTACCACATTCGTAGCTTGTAATCAATTTAAAGTGACGACTACTGAAGATGGTAGCCGAATTCAAACACACGAAAAGGGAGAAACAGGTCGCCTACCGAAAGAAGGTGAAATTTTGACCTTCGAACTTGTCATTAAAACACCTACGGATTCTGTACTTAAAAGTACATATATGGAAGGTAGCCCAGTGATGTTAATGGCGCAAAAAGCTGGATTCAAAGGTTCTTTTGAAAGAGCTTTATTCAATATTGGAGAAGGGGATAGTACAACTGTTTTCATTGCTGCTGACTCTCTATTTGTAGGACAGCCAGCGCTACCTCCTGGGATTACGAAAGGAAGTGATTTAAAATTCATTGTTCGTATGTTGAAAATCCAATCGGAAGCAGAAGTAAATGCCTCTTTGGAAGAAGCAAAAAATGGAGAAGGTAAAGTAATCGAAGAATATGTTGCTAAGAGTATGAAAGGGGCAACAAAGACAGAAGAAGGTATTTACTTTATCACGCAAAAAGAAGGCGCTGGGGCAACGGCACAGTCAGGACAAACTGTAGTTGTAGAATATACAGGAAAGTTCATGAATGGTGAAACGTTTGATAGTTCTGTAGGAAAAGAACCAATTAGTGTACCACTCGGACAAAATTACGTGATTCCAGGTTGGGAAATTATGATGTTAAAAATGAAGAAAGGACAAAAAGCAACGGTTTTGATTCCGTCAGCATTAGCTTATGGAGCAAACGGTGCAGGGAATGTCATCAAGCCGTATACTCCTATTCTTTTTGACGTAGAAATTATAGATATTAAATCCAAATAAACAATACGCAGATGATAAGTAAAAGACTAGGTATTTTAGCCTTATTGATGACAGCATTGCTAAGCAGTTGTCTAGAAACCTCTATCGAAAAAGAGTTCGCGGAGGCAGAAGAAAGAAATGGACAAGAAATTACCGCTTACGCTAAGGCAAATAACTTAACTTTGACAAAATCAAGCCTGGGTGTTTTTTATCAGAAATCAAGAGAAAATGCGACTGGTCGCGCTATAAAAGAAGGAGAACAAGCAGGGATTTACTATAAGTTATCTTTATTAGACGGGACTTTAATAGACAGTTTGACAGCCGGAAGGCCAGCAAGAATTGGCTATTTTGGTGGAAGCGCAATCTCAGGTTTTCTAGAATCTATCGCTATTTTAAAAGAAGGTGAAAAAGGGGTGTTCTTAATTCCTTCTTCATTGGCTTTTGCAAATAATCCACCTGCTGGTGTTCCAAATTGGTCTGTCTTACGGGTTGATTTAGAGCTTGTGAAAATCAGAGATGAAAAAGAACAAATTGAAGAGCATATTGCCAATAATAACCTGACACTCACACGTGTTACAGCATCGGGTCTTCATTTGATCCGTACATCATCTCAAACAAGTACAGGTAACTTTGTGAATGGAGATAGAATCGTCTTGAAATACAAAGGAAGTTTCTTAAATAACACAACTTTTGATAGTGGTGATTTAACTGTCGTCATTGGTTCGGGTGGTGTAATTAAAGGCTTTGAAGAAGGTGTTTCATTGATGCAGGTAGGCGAGAAAGCAACAATCATTTTCCCGTCCTCTATCGGATATGGAGTGAGAGGCTCGGGTTCAATTGCACCCTTTACTCCGCTCCGCTTTGATTTGGAGATTATTTCTAAAAATTAAGAAATCAAACCACAAAAAAATGACTTCTCAACATTTGGGAAGTCATTTTTTTTGTGGGTAAATCGGACAAATAAATCATTGACGCGTAAAATTATGCTACTTGCTTAAGTAATTGAGAAGTTACTAGGTAAGAACTATTTTGCATGGTTTTCCATAAGTGCTATCTTGTGAACGAATTACTCAAAATATAGAAAAAACATCCGTTTGGATAAATAATTAGAATTCGTACATGAGAATCACGAAAAAAGAAGTTCTTATCCTCCCTTTCCTTTTGATTATTGGAATAATAAAGAACGTAGATGTACATGGACAAACGGAAAGAACGATTGGTAAAGGGGCACAGCAGGGAGTTACTGTTCGGGTGAGCTCTGGACAACAAACGGCAACGAAAACATTAGACGGACAGGGATTTATTCCTAATACTGCCGCTGCTTCTCGCTTTTTAAGTCAAGCTACTTTTGGTGCAACTTGGTCTGAAATCCAGCATGTGGAAACACAAGGTATTGAACCTTGGTTAAGAGAACAATTTGCCATACCACCTCAGTTTTTTTGTACTCCTTATGTACAAACATTGCACCAGGCTATGGTAGACTCAATAAATCGTAATCTGCCGACTCCTACAAATACGGTGGCGAATGCATTTGTTCCTTCGTGGTATTTTGATGTAGCTTGGTTTCAAGGAATGATGCAAAGCAGAGATGTACTACGATGGCGAATTGCTTTTGCCCTCAGCCAAATTTTGGTTACATCAAGGGTATCCGCATTTGATAGTAACCCGTATGCATTGGCAAGCTACCATGATATGTTATATCGAAATTCATTTGGAACTTTTCGGCAATTGTTAGATAGCGTTACGTTTCATCCAGCTATGGCAGTCTATCTTACATACATGAATAACCGAGCGACAGATGTAGAGAGGCAAACATTCCCAGATGAAAACTACGCAAGGGAAATCATGCAACTTTTCACTATCGGCCTTTACGAACTGAATCCAGATGGCACTGAGAAAAGAGACACACAAAATAGATTGATTCCAACGTATTCAAATGATGATATTTCTGGTCTAGCAAAAGTATTTACAGGGCTTTCCTGGGGAGATGCGACTTATATCGGTCAACGTGAACCAAACCGTTGGAGTTACACAATTCCCCTCCGCTTTTTTCCGATAGATAGTAGTGACGCCATCCGAAATTCATGGAAAAGAAACCCCCGCATTGTTCCAGGACATGAACCTGGAATTAAATCATTTCTAGGCTTTTCAACGCCAAATAGAACGCCCCAACAAGGTCTTTTAGATATCAAAGATGGACTAGATGTACTTGCTAATCATCCGAATACAGCCCCTTTTATTAGTATTCGACTAATCCAACATCTAGTCACATCGAACCCATCAAAAGAATATGTAAAAAGGGTTTCGGATGTATTTGTAAATAACGGGCAAGGTGTACGGGGTGATTTGAAAGCGGTAATAAAGGCGATTTTAGTAGACCCAGAAGCAAGGGCCTGCTGTCGTGAAGATGACCCCATCTACAAAGGGCATCTTAGAGAACCCTTTCTTAGATACCTGAACTTAGTTAAGGGATTAAATTTGACTTCAACATCGGGAAAGTTTAGGAATACCATGACGGAAGTGTATAATCTTTTAGGACAAATTCCTTTATATTCCCCATCTGTATTTAATTTTTATCAACCTACGTATGTTCCAGATGGAGAATTGGTGGGAAGTGGAAAAGTAGCTCCTGAATTTCAAACACTGAGTTCACAAAGTTTTACAGGCTATTTAAATGGGGTTCATAGATGGATTTTTGATAATTCTGTGATTGATTATCAAAACTATTTCAGTGGTGAACAAACAAAAACAGCAGAACGACCGGGTTTTGATTTTACACCTTGGTATGCCTTATCAACCAATGAACAACTCCCAGAATTAATGGATAGATTAGGGATTGTTTTGGCACAAGGACAAATTAAATTGACGCACCGTCAAATTATTGAAAATGCGTTATTACAAATGCCTATACCTCTAAATTCGCAAGGACAGATAGATACGACATTAGCCGAAAGACGGATTAGAATGGCTATTTTTCTCGTAATGGCTGCGCCTGAATATTTGATAAAACGATAACGTATGAACAGACGGTCTTTTTTAAAAAACGCAGCTTGTGGTGCCATGGGTTCGACAACGCTCTTGAGTTCTCTGAGCAGTCTTGGTGCAATAAATGGATTAGTGAGTCCACAAGGAGATTACAAAGCAATGGTTTGTATTTTACTTGCGGGTGGGCTAGATTCATTCAATATGCTTATACCAACTGGGATAAGTGGTGGAGATACAGGTTTTGCCGATTATCAAACTGCTCGAACAGATTTGGCTTTTACTTCGCCTAACGAGCTCCTCGCATTGCCAAATGCACAAATAAGTAGCTTTCGGCATCTTTCAGGTGTGTATCAGTCATTTGGTCTTCATCCTGCCATGCCAGGCATTCAGGAAATATACCAAGAAGGCAAATTGGCATTCTTAGCAAATGTAGGAACACTTGTAGAGCCACTTGCTAATAAAAGTGAATATGAAAGTGGACTAAAAAAAGTACCACTTGGCATTTATTCACATTCGGACCAAATTATGCAATGGCAAACATCTGTACCCCAAAGTCGAGATGCGGTTGGGTTAGGAGGAAGAATCGCAGATTTATTGAATGCACAAAATACCAATGCAGGCGTTTCAATGAATATTTCGCTCGCAGGGAAAAATGTCTTTCAGCGTGGAAATACAATCACTGAATATGCTATCAGCAATAATGTAGACCCGAATAATGTAGGACTAAGAAGTTTCCCTAGTTGGTGGAATAACTCAGGACTGTTACAGCAAATCAGGCAAAATGCATTAGATAGCTTGGTTGCACAAGAATACGCAAATGTTCTGCAGAAAACGTATAATACAACGGCCAAAAGTTCCTTTGATGCTTTCGATACTTTCCGGAATGCGTTGATGCGCCAAACGCCGATTCAGACTACATTTCCGACCACAAATTTGGCTCAAAGTCTTTTAGCTATTGCTAAAGTGATGAGTGTGCGTGAATATCTTGGTGCAAAAAGACAAATATTTTTCGTTCAGTACGGTGGTTGGGATATGCACGATGACTTATTGAACGGTTTAAACCAACGGTTACCTGTCGTAAGTTCAGCTTTGCATTCCTTTTACAGAGCAACGCAAGAATTAGGTATCCAAGACCAAGTAACTACGTTTACAATTTCTGATTTCGCCCGAACAATTACCTCGAACGGTCAAGGCTCAGACCACGCTTGGGGTGGGAACTCCATGATTATGGGCGGGGCGGTTCGAGGTGGACGTGTAGTAGGAGCGTATCCTAGACTCGCAGTAAATAATACAAATCCATTTAATGTATCGTTTCGAGGTAATTTTATCCCTGCTGTTTCGACAGACGAAATGTATGCAGAGTTGGCTTTATGGTATGGGGTTTCACCAACGGATTTACCCTATATTTTACCTAATATTGGAAATTTTTATTCGTATTCACCTACGCAACGCCCAGTCGGGTTTATGGTATGAGAAGCAGTATCCTTATTATTTTTTTACTTTTCGCAACGCGTGGAATTTATGCACAAAGTTGTTTAGGAACACCAGGTCAGGTTACATGGCGCTATTGGTTAAATATGCCTGCAAGTAATAGCTCAGATACATCTGCTTTATACACAAATGAAAAGTTTCCTTCCTTCCCAGATGGTTTTCAAACACTTGCATCGCTTCAAACTCCAGTAAATTTTACGGATAATTTTGCTGCAAGTATGCGCGCATTTATCAAACCAATAGAAACCGCGTCGTATCGTTTCAATATAACGGGTGATGATAGGGTTGTTGTGTATTTTAGCGAAACGGGTCCTGAAAACAAGAAAAAAGTAATTGCACAGGTACTTTCTTGGACGGGTAGAACGGAACACACGAAAAGCCCTGAACAAACTAGTGCACTATTTAATTTAACTGCAGGACAAACCTATTACATTGAAATCATACATTTGGAAGGTTCAGGCGGAGATCACGCATCGCTCTATTGGCAGAAATCTACGGAAACGGCGTGGCAAGTAGTTGATTTTCGCTATCTGATAGATTATGCGTGTTGGGGAAATTGTCCCCCAGTAGGTACTCCTTGCAATGACGGTGACCCGACAACAAGTAACGATGTACAAGATGGGAATTGTCATTGTATCGGGGAAGCACCTAAACCAACTTCTTGTGTAGGTAAAAGAGGTGGGGTAGAAGCGTATTACTATGATAACATACCTGGGTCTTATGTAGAGAATGATTTATTAAATGCACCTCAGTTTCCGCTAGTTCCCAGTAGGAAAGAATATCTACCAAGTGCAAATGGGCCGTTAAAACCTAACTCGCGTGATCAATATGGATCGATGGTACAAGGATATTTGACGGTTCCAGTTTCAGGAAATTATCAGTTTAACTTAACGGGTGATAACCAAACCATGTTTTTTCTGTCAAAAAACCACGATCCTGCCTTTCTCCAAACACATCAGTTAATTGTCGTGAACGGTTTGGGAGAATACCAACACGGAGCATCTAGGTTTCAGTCGACAAGCCCTCTTTTTCTTGAAAAAGGGAAATACTACTATTTTGAAATTCTACATAAAGAAAATACTTCTCGAGACTTTTTCCAATTATTTTGGCAAACTCCCTTTGGTGTGAATCCACAACAATGGCGGCGGATTCCGGGTGTATACTTGTTTGATTATACGTGCGAATTGGCTTGTGTTCCCGCAGGTACTCCCTGTGATGACGGGAATGCATTGACTAACGACGATAAATTTGATGGAAATTGCAATTGTACCGGTACTCCATGTAGTGGCCCTGACTGTGCAGATCCTAGAGTTAGCTACCAACCGTTCGCAGACTGTCTGGTGACTGATAATTTAGTGGCTCAAGCAAATGAACAGTGGTTAAGTTGCCAGACTTCTGGTAATCCTAATCCTATTCGAACACAGCAGAGCCATTGGATTGAATATCAGTTTGACCAAACGCAACAAATCAGTACGAGTAGAATTTGGAACTACAATGTAGCCAACGAAACAAGTAAAGGTTTTAGAGATGTATTGGTGGATTACTCAGAAGATGGAACAACATGGAAATTTTTGGGTCAATTTACTTGGCCAGAAGCACCTGGACAGGTAGATTACGCTGGATTTAAAGGCCCTGATTTTCAAAAAAAGAGAATAAAAAAGGTCTTATTTACAGCTTTAAATACCTATGGTGACCTAGCTTGTGCAGGATTTGGTAAAATGTCATGGGAGGCTACCGTTTGTGAGCCATCGGGAACTCCTTGCGATGATGGAGACCCACTTACTATTCGTGACGAATACAATAGCGCATGTGAATGCCGCGGTATTCCTATAGATTGTCGTACTGATTCCGTTATTTTAGGTCGATACCCAATCGATCAACCAAATGTAAATGCAGTGCAATTCATTTCGTCTGAATCTACCATCGCAAATAATACTTCAGTTGCCTTTACAGCAGGAAAAAGTATTGTTTTATTGCCTGGATTTGAGGTAGCCTATGGTGGTGTCTTTTCTGCAAAAATTGAAGCTTGTATTCGGACTGCCGTTAGTCAAGAGTTAGAAAAGGGTCATTTGACCATGCTTCAAGATACTTCCGCTGATTATCGACAGGTGATTTATCAATTACCGACAGCTGGTCGTATTTTATTACAGATAAAAAAAGAAACAGGTGAGGTTGTCCAAACACTCTTTCAAGGTGTTCAGCAACAAGCTAAAACATTTATTAAATGGATACCTACTCAACGTATGGCGGCAGGAAAATACCAGATTGTTTTATCAGGCGAAGACTGGGAAATAAGTCAAGACTTCCATGTGGATTCTACAAGGAATACATCTCCGACTAAGTTAAAATAACGATTGTTTGTAAAAAAGAAAGCTTTCCAACATCTATATTCTGAAAAGAAGACTAGAATCATTTGGAGAGCTTTCTCACTTTATAGCCTAAAAATCAAGAAGGTAGTCGAAATCTGTTTGTCTTTTTGAAGAAAATAACTGAAATTGACAACGTGTATAGACAAGTATGTTTTATACTAACATCTATTTAACCCCTACCTAAATACTTATGTTTTCAATTCACGAATCTACAGAAGTCTTTGACGTCGTCATTGTTGGTTCAGGTGCTGGCGGTGGAATGGCCGCCTACCAACTAGCCAAAGCCGGTGCAAAAGTATGCTTATTAGAAGCCGGTGGATATTATGACCCCGCCGATCCTAAGTACATCACGCAAATGAAAAATCCGTGGGAATCTCCACGAAGAGGAGCGGCAACAACTCGGCCTTTCGGTGATTTTGATGCTGCCTGGGGCGGTTGGCAAATCGAAGGCGAAGGATATGAGGCGGTTAAGGGAACTGAATTTATGTGGTTTCGCTCACGAATGTTAGGCGGTCGAACAAACCATTGGGGGAGAATTTCCATGCGATTCGGTCCAGATGATTTTCGAAGAGGCTCTATGACGGGTATCGGAGATGACTGGCCTATTGGTTATGAGGATTTATCACCTTATTACGACAAAGTAGATAAACTTATTGGTCTTTTTGGCACCAAAGAAGGTATTTACAATGAACCCGATGGGCACTTTCTGCCTCCGCCCAAGCCCCGTCTGCATGAACTTATGATTAAAAAAGCGGCTGGAAATATCCAAATTCCTGTTATTCCATCTCGAATGGCTATGCTCACAAAGCCTATCAATGATTCGCGTGGTGCGTGTTACTATTGTGCACAATGCAGTAGAGGATGTCAGGCATATGCCGACTTTTCCTCCTCGTCCGTATTATGTATTCCCGCCGTAAAGACCGGTAATGTGAAGCTGATTAATCATGCCATGGTTCGTGAAGTACACACAGACAGCAATACGGGACTCGCAAATGGTGTTTCGTATGTGAATAAATTGGATTTAAAAGACTATAAGATTCATGCCAAGATGGTCGTACTTGCAGCAAGTGCCTGTGAGTCTTCGCGTATTTTGTTGAACTCCAAGTCTGCTCGTTTTCCAAATGGCCTTGCAAACGATAGTGGAGTTATCGGAAAATACCTTAATGACTCCACAGGGGCTAGTCGACAAGCGTTTATCCCGTCATTAATGGATAGAGATAGATACAACGAAGACGGCGTTGGAGGAATGCACGTTTATACTCCTTGGTGGCTAGATAATAAAAAGCTAGATTTCCCAAGAGGATATCACATAGAATACAGCGGAGGAATGAAAATGCCTTCTTTCGGATTCAGTGGAGGAATTGAACGAATTAATGGGACATACAAGAATAAAAACGGACAAACCCAAAAAGCAGGAGGGTATGGTGCTTCTTTGAAAGAAGATGTTCGGAGAACGTTTGGAGCGGTGATAAATATGGCGGGTAGAGGAGAGCCAATACCGCTGGAAAGTAATTACTGCGAAATTGACCCCAACAAAGTAGATAAGTTTGGTATCCCGACACTTCGTTTTCACTATAAATGGAGTGAACATGAAATCAAGCAAGCCAAGCACATGCAAGACACGTTTGAGCAAATTATTCATGAAATGGGCGGTATTGCGTTAGGTAACAAACCGGATGCTTCTACAAATTACGGATTGGCAAGACCCGGCGAAATTATCCATGAAATAGGAACTGTTCGTATGGGAAATGACCCGAAAAAGTCTGCTTTAAACAAATGGCAACAAGCCCATGACGTGAAAAATCTTTTTGTTGTGGATGCAGCCCCTTTCGTGTCTCAAGGAGATAAAAATGTAACGTGGACAATCTTGGCGAGTGCTTGGCGTACATCCGATTATATCATAGATCTTAAAAAAAGAAACGAAGTATAGAATATGAAAAGAAGAGATACTTTAAAAGCAATTTCCCTCAGTTCTTTTGGGTTGGCTGTCGCACCAGAATCTATAGTTACAGATACGAAAAAAGAGAAAGGATTTAAACCAGCACCCGGCCGTACCGAAGAGGAAATTCAGCGGGATAAATTACTGATGCAACAGGTATTCTTTACACCTGAGGAGCTAAAGACAATTCAAGTTTTATGTGACATCATTATTCCAGCAGACGAGGTTTCAGGAAGTGCGTCTCAGGCGGGAGTTCCTGCCTTTATCGAGTTTATGGCTAAAGATCAACCAAGTTACCAAACGCCTCTACGCGGAGGAATAAAATGGATTGATAATTTCAGTACGAAGAAGTTTGGTAAATCGTTCGCTCAGCTTTCTAACAAGCAACAAATAGAAATTGTAGAACTAATTGCCTATCCGCAAGAAGCTACCCCAGAAGTAAGCCAAGGTGTTGCTTTCTTTTCGAGAATGCGTGACTTGACTATCTCAGGTTTTTACACAACGCCCATGGGTTTTCAGGATGTTGACTACAAGGGTAACCAACCCAATAATTGGGATGGAGTTCCACAAGAGGTGTTGGATAAATATCAGTTATCGTATGACCCCCTGTATTTTCAGAAAGAAGAAGAATAAAAAATATCCCCCACAATTTGCTGTGGGGGATATTTTTTTGAAAGAAATGTTAAACGAATTAAACAGTCGCTTTACTGAAAATCCCAGCTAGAATATCAACCGTATAACTGATTTCTTCGAGTGT
>JBKBRQ010000046.1:0-15217 GCA_046292055.1 Spirosomataceae bacterium
CGTTCATTTCAAACATTTTTCCTGGCGCATACGGATTTTTGGTTACGAATAAATCCCCTTTTCTACATCGAGGACATTTCATGGTAACGGCTGCAACTATTTTACTCATACTAAAGTGGAAGGTTTTTGGTCATTTCTAAATCCAAAGATAAAGAATATACCTCGTTAAAAGGGTTTGTGTTCGTCATTTGTCACACTGATTTCTTACAATGTCCCACAAAGGTATCATTGATTTATGCTATTCGTCTGTGACAAATGTTATATAAGCAAAGATATTTTTCTTTTTTCTAGTATCAATTCTCATTCAGTCCTAAATCTATTTTGTAAATTTCAACTTCGATGAACTGAACCCCAAATTCTATGAAAAAATTACTCTACTTTTTATTCATTCCCCTTTTCAGTTGGGCACAAATCAAACCGGCACCACCTAGAGCAGAAGGCCAAGGGCCTTACAACAAACTAATTATCCGGGGCGTAACGCTCGTCAATAGCACAGGTGCGCCACCCGTTGGGCCTGTTGATATTGTGGTGGAAAAAAACGTCATCAAGCAAGTACGCCAAGTGGGCTATCCCGGTGTACCGATTGACCCCAAGCGAAGACCCGTTGCAAACTCTGGCGACCAAGAACTTGACTGTACGGGTATGTATATTTTGCCTGGATTCGTTGATATGCACGGGCATATTGGTGGCAGTTCTCAAGGAACTCCCGCTGAATACGTCTATAAACTATGGCTTGCACATGGCATCACGACCGTTCGCGACCCATCTGCTGGAAATGGACTTAATTGGACATTAGACCAGAAAAAAAAGAGTGAGAAAAACGAAATTACCGCGCCAAGACTACTCGCTTATACCGCCTTTGGAATGGGTAGCGACCAACCGATTTCTACGCCAGAAGCAGCCCGCGAGTGGGTACGTAAAAACGCACAACAAGGAGCAGACGGCATCAAGTTTTTTGGGGCAGAACCAGAGGTTTTCAAGGCAGCACTGGAAGAAAACAAGAAACTGGGCTTGCGTTCGGCTTGTCACCACGCCCAATTGGAAGTCGCGCGTATGAATGTGCTTGCTACAGCCAAAGCAGGCCTCACAAGCATGGAACACTGGTACGGGCTTCCGGAAGCACTTTTTGATGACCGAACCCTCCAAAATTACCCAGCAGATTACAATTACAACAACGAACAACACCGATTTGAAGAAGCGGGTAAACTCTGGAAACAAGCCGCAGAACCAGGCTCTGAAAAATGGTATCAGGTTATGGATGCTCTTCTCGCGCTGGATTTTACATTGGATCCAACTTTCAATATTTACGAAGCCAATCGCGACTTGATGATGGCTAGACGCGCCGAATGGCATGACGACTACACACTCCCTTCGCTTTGGCGTTTCTATGGCCCAAGTAGGATTTCGCATGGTTCGTATTGGTTGAACTGGGGAACAGAACAGGAAATTCAATGGAAAGAAAATTACCGTGTTTGGATGCGTTTCGTGAATGAATACAAAAATCGGGGAGGGCGCGTGACTGCGGGTTCTGACTCAGGATTTATCTATCAATTGTATGGTTTTGCCTATATTCGTGAGCTAGAATTACTACGTGAAGCTGGTTTTCATCCGTTAGAAGTAGTTCGCGCGGCAACGATTAAAGGTGCTGAAGCACTTGGTATGGCAGATAAAATTGGCTCCATAGAAGTCGGAAAATTAGCAGACTTCGTGATTGTCAAAGAAAATCCATTAGCTAATCTCAAAACACTTTATGGAACAGGTGCAATTCAGGTAAATGAACAAAACGAGGTCGTGCGTGTGGGTGGCGTGACTTATACCGTAAAAGACGGGATTGTCTATGATGCCAAGAAATTATTGGAAGACGTCAAAAATATGGTTCAAACGGTCAAGGAAGAAGAAAATTACGAAATCACACAACCTGGGCTTCCAGCTAAGACACCGGCCAAAACAAGTGGAGCAAGGAAATGATTTGTGCGGCTCTTCTATTCAGAAATTGATACATCCGTCATAAAATATTGATTGATTCTTTTTTTAATTGATTTTAAGGTAAATAACTCAATAAAATACCTGGTAGCAGGTATTTTATTGAGTTATTTTTTTATATTCCTTTGTATTCACGTTCGTGACTACCTGTTCTGAAGAATATGTCCCAAATAAAACAACTTATACTCTTTATTCTCCTTCTTGGTTCCTCTTGTACAAAAAAACAACAACAAGCTGAATATCCCCTTCAGCACGTTGGACAGGTCGTGGTGGATAAAAACTTCCAATCCATTTCATTAAATAACCATATACTACACTATAAGGTATATACGAAAGAGAAAATAATGGCAAATGAAGTTGAAAGCCTCCTCCCCCAATTTAAACCCGTATCACCAAGTGTATCAGGTATGCGATTCCTTGGTAACTACAAGGAGCATCCGAACGGGTGGTTTTATTTTCGACTTATCAATCAAGAAAAAACAACTAAACGATTTATTATTGATGAAGATAATTATTTACGCTGTGATGGACTAGAGGTATTCACCTATACAAATAAAATCCTTACCCATTGGGGAAAAGTAGAACGTGCGACTAAATTAACAGAAAGACCAATTCCCTTTTATACGTATGCTGTCCCCTTCACAGTAAAAGCACAAGATACGCTCGATATTCTTATTCATACAAAACGAATGTATGGGATGCATGAAGTTAATATTTCAGTATCTTCTGAAAAATATTTTTTTGAAAAACTACATGCCCAATTCTTTAATCGAATCATCGAAATCATCATTATCATCTCTTGTACTTTACTTATGGTGAGTGTTGGCTGGTTATTTAGAGACCGTGCTATGCTTTACCTGAGTGTATACATGTCTTGTATTCTCGTCTCTTTGCTAGGGTTTCCAGGATTTTGGGAAACTATAACACCCAACGATACACTAGGTATCAGTCGAAGTGGGCTACTTGGGTTAACACCTTTTTTAATGAACGCGATGTTTCATCCGTATGGAATAAAGATAATGGAGCGCGTCCCCAAGAATGAAACCCGTTTCTTGCGGCAGTGTTATTTTCTAATGGGAATCAACATTCTCTTCATTCTTTTGTTTTTCTTACCGATTCCTTTGTTTTTACAAATTGATTATTACTTACCATATGCCATGACTTTCTTGTCGAGTATTGGTATTTTTTGGTTATTTTATGTTGGTATTTTAGCGTATGTTCGGGCGAATATTTCGTATTTTTTGGTTGCTGTTTGCTTTACTTTTTTTCCCTTCATTATTGACCAAGCGACCCATTTTTTAGTGGATACAAATGGTATTTTCATTTTTAAATTAAGCCGTTCAAGTTTTGTACTTTCGCTTGTTGGACTTAGTATTATCAGTATTTTTCAGGTTCGAGAAAAACTCGTGTCGAAGAAAAATTACGAATACCAAGTGGAATATCTACGTACAACCATGGAAAATATCAGACGAGAGGATGTAGAATCTGTAGGTCGTAACTTACATGATAACGTAGGAAATACATTGGCTACTGCATTAGGATATTTGAATCTTAAAACACCTCATTTACAAACAGTTCGAGAAATAATCTTAGATGCCATCAATGAAATCCGATTTTTGAGTCATAACCTAGTAAAAAACGATGAATTACCCATTAGTTTAAAACTTCAACGATTGACAGAGCGTTTCAACGATTTTTCACCGATTCATTTCAGATATTTTGATTACACAGAAAATGCATTAGATGCCATTAGCCAAAACCAGCAGCTAAATCTCTACTATATTATTCAAGAATTATTCACGAACAGCCTACGTCATTCACAGGCAACAGAAGTTGTACTTCAGATTTTCAAAGAGAACCAACGCGTACGCGTAACTATAGAAGACGATGGAGTTGGTCTTCAAACCAATGTAGATGCCCCAGGCATAGGCTTAACAAATATGTATAAAAGAGCAGAGTTAGCCCATATTTTACTATCCATTGATTCTACGTCCCAAGGAACAAACACCATTATCGAAGTTTTACATGAAGACATCTTGCCTAATCATTGATGACCACCAATTATTTAACGATGGTCTCACCCTTATTTTGAAAGAATCTAGCAGGTTCGATGTACTCGAACAAGTAACAGATAGTCGCTTGACGTACACCAAATGTCTCGAAAAACGGCCTGAACTCGTCATTGTAGATTATAATATGCCTTTTTTGAATGGCACTGAAGTCATTACACAATTGAAAGAACTACCTTTTTTACCAAAGATTGTTGTGGTGAGTATGTATGCTGACCAACGGGAAATCGAGCAATTTGAGCGTTCAGGCATCGACGGATACTTTCCTAAAACCATTGCTTCTTGTCTATTAATAGAATATCTCACACAAATCATGGAAGGTGAAAAACATTTCGAATACAGCAAGAAAACCGTCGGTTACGATGAGCGTTTCCAATTAAAAAAACAATTAACCAAGCGTGAATTGGATGTACTTTTCCTACTCAAAGAAGGTTTTACTACAATCCAAATGGCTGAAAAACTCGGCTTGAGTTATTATACTATCGAAACACACCGGAAAAATATCAACCAAAAAATGAAGTTTGTAACCAAAAGAGAGCTGTATGATTTTTTAGAAAATTTTCTCTAATATCTAACATAACCAACCCTTACTCTGAGACAATCTATTTCCAAAAAGTAGAAGAAGTAAACTATTAAGATACCTTGTACCAACAAACAGCCGTTTATTCCTGACTCCAAAACAAAAAAAATATCTACCTCGCACGTAGATTCCTAAAAATCTTCTACCTTTGCCCCCGTTATCTCAAAAGGGGTGCCTTAATACAACGGGCTGAGATCATACCCATTGAACCTGATGCGGCTAGTACCGACGAAGGGAACCGAGTCAACACCGGGCTTTAAAAAGCGCGTGTCTCTGTAAAATTCAATCTTAAATTTTGTCAAACCAACGACAGATTTTTGCTCCTTATTCTGCTTCGTAATAGTTACTAAATTATTATGAAACATTTTCTTCTATGGGCTAGCCTTTGTATGCTATCCAATTTTCAAACTTCATTTGGACAAGACTCCACGCGTATCCAGTCGCTGAACGAAGTCATCGTCAAGTCAACGCGTGCATCTGAAAAATCAGCGATGGCTTTTACTACCGTAACCAAAGCCGACATTCGCAAACAAAATTTAGGGCAAGATATTCCTTTCTTGCTCAACCAACTTCCTTCTGTTGTCGTTACCTCAGACGCCGGCGCAGGGATTGGCTACACGGGCATTCGTATTCGAGGGACAGACCCAACACGTATCAACGTGACTCTCAACGGTGTTCCCTACAATGACTCCGAATCGCAAGGTGTATTTTGGGTAAATATGCCGGACTTTGCCTCGTCTGTTCAGAGTATTCAGGTACAAAGAGGTGTTGGAACGTCCACCAACGGGGCAGGTGCATTTGGTGGAAGTATCAACATCAATACGCTTGGTTATGAAAAAGAACCCTATGCAGAAACCAATGTTTCGGTGGGCTCATTCAATACATTGAAGACCAATCTATTAGCAAGCACAGGCTTGATTAACAATCATTTCGTAGTAGATGCTCGACTTTCTCGCATTGTATCAGATGGATTTTTACAGAGAGCAGGATCAAACTTACGTTCCTTCTATTTATCTGGTGGTTATTATGGAAAGGATAGTTTTGTACGCCTCAATGTTTTTTCTGGTCACGAAATCACCCAACAAGCGTGGGAGGGTACACCTGAAGCCCTCGCAAAAGGTGATAGAGCGGGTATACTCGCTTATGCCGAACGAAATGGTTTTGACAACGCATACGTGGAAAGGATGTTCCGCGAGGGAAGGCGTTTCAACCATTACACCTATGACAACCAAGTAGATAACTATCAACAAGACCATTATCAGCTCATTTCTTCATTCAAGTTGGGCAACCACTGGCGTTTTAATCCTACGCTACATTATACAAAAGGACGTGGTTATTACGAACAATTTCGTGCCAACGACAGACTCTCTAGATACAACATTGAGCCCGTTACAATCGGAAATACAACAATCAGTCGGTCAGATTTAATCCGCAGAAAATGGTTAGATAATGATTTTTACGGTGCGGTTTGGTCGTTTGATTACGAACCTAAAACCAATCTTTCTGCTACTTTTGGAGGCGGTTGGAACAGATATATCGGAGACCACTTTGGCGAAATCATTTGGGCACGTTTTGCCTCAAATTCTCAAATAAGACAGCGGTGGTACGACAATACAGGTGTAAAAAATGATTTCAATGTGTATGCCAAAGCAACCTACGATCTATCACCAAAACTCGCCAGTTTTGTTGATTTGCAATACCGCCAAGTAGGTTTAGATATTAACGGTACAGACGACAACGATGTCTCATTAGCCACCGGAAATATCTATCATTTCTTCAATCCAAAAGTGGGACTGACGTATCAATTGAATGCCCAAGATATTGCTTTTATCTCCGTTGCGCGTGGTGCAAAAGAACCGAGCAGACAAGATTTTGTCGATGGGTTTTCAGCAACTCCTTTGCCTGAACAATTAACAGATCTTGAAGTTGGCTACAAATTAAACAAAAGCCGCTTTAAGGCAGAAATTACAGGTTATTTTATGAATTATACCAACCAATTGGTGCTTACAGGTCAAGTAAACGACGTCGGAAATGCCATTCGTATCAATGTACCTGAAAGTTACAGAGCTGGTATTGAGCTACAAGCTTCTTGGCAAATAAATTCGTCGTTTGTTCTTGCCGGAAATGCAACGTTCAGTCAAAATAAAATCAGAAACTTTACGGAGACCATCGTAAGTTACGACGAAAATCCTAATCAAATCAATACGTTTGCCTCCACAGATATTTCTTTTTCACCACCTGTCATTGCGGGGGGACAAGTAAGTTATTACCCTATTAAAAATCTAGAAATAAGTCTTTTACCAAAATATGTAGGAAGACAATTTTTAGATAATACATCATCTATCACGAAACAAATTGATGCTTTTTTTGTGAATGACTTACGCGTAAATTGGAACATTCCGTGCAAACTCGTAAAGGAACTAAACGTTAGTTTATTGGTCAATAATGTTCTCAATCACATGTATGAGTCAAATGGTTACACATACAGTTATCAAGCGGGAGGAATTATCACAGAGAACTTCTTGTACCCACAAGCCGGAATAAATTTCTTGTCTGCGGTACGTATTCGATTCTAATTTTTGTGTATTTCTGTAAAATACAAAGAGCGGATTTCCACTATTTAGGAAATCCGCTCTTTTGTTATTTTCGCTCTATTGATTAGAAACGTAACCCTGCAGAAAATACCTGACCATTCATGGCATTTGTGTCACGAAAAGCATTTGTCATATCGTATTTAGCAAATAATTTGACACCATTTTTTCTTCCTGCTTCTGCTAAAAAACCATAATTAAAAGGGTTTAAATTGAAGTCTTCCTTTACTTTTTCTTCATTTTCTCTAGATGATTTTAGTTTCTGGTAGCTATTTATACGTAAACCACCATACACACCGAAACCTAGTTGTAATCCAGATTCTTTAAAACCAACTTGCAAAAGAACGGGAATTTCGACGCGTGCGACCGTCAATTTTGATTTTTCAACAGGCTGCAACAGCGTTTGAAATGTACTTGTTCCGTCTAAGCGCTCCACGAATCGGGTGTCATTTTCTAACATAAAATTATTCCAAGCAATTTGCACACCTGAGCCAAGAGCGAAGTCTATTTGCTTTCCTGTAATGAGGCGGTCATTGTGTCGCCAATCGAGCGCAAAAAACCGTGAGCCTAACTGATTTAACTCGGGCGTTAGCGTGGCATTATCCCAGTTATTTAATCCCAGTAAAATACCAAAATCGCTTGTCGGGAACATATTTCTTGACTTGACCTCACCAGAATGCGTTGTGGAATCACCGTCTTTCTTTCTTTCGCAGCACATTTGCGCTGACAAAGAAGTTATACTGAGCCATTGAAAAGCAAGGACGGAAGCAAAGATAAATAGGGTCTTTTTCATACAGATTATTTGTTAGCTTTTTCATTATTTGTATGCTCTGTAGATGACAAAAAAGCCAAGATTGGTTGCATGAAGTCATAAAAAAAACTTGTTTTTCTCCATTTACTAGAGTAAAACAAGTTTTTTATTTATACAAAACACTGTCTTTCAATACATTAGAAACACAAACTAGCTGCTCCAAGAAGCCCTGCATCGTTTCCGAGTGTTGCTTTTTTTATCGTCAATGTTTTGATATAGTAAGGCGTTAGCCAATAATTCAATTGTCTGTTTACCGCCGGGATGATATAGTCAAAAGAGGCTGAAAGACCACCGCCAACGAGGATAGTGGTAATGTCTAGGATACGAATCATAGAAACCAATCCATCACCCAACATCGTTCCTACTTCGTCGAAAATCTGGAGTGCGAGTACATCTCCTTCAGCTGCTGCAGCTACCAATCCTGTCGTAGAAATTGTGCCGTCAGCGGGTAAAGACGTTTCACCAGAGAAAGCGGCACGCATTTGATTTGCTAAATCGAGCAATTCGTTTTTTCCGATATTTCGTTCGAGCACACGACCATTTCTGGAGGGCATGTGTCCTGGCTCCATGGCGTTTCCTCCACCTCCTTTAAACACTTGCTTATCGATAATTGCAGCACCACCAACACCTGTACCTAGCGTGACAAAGATATAATCTTCAGGTACGTCTCCCTCTCCGAAATAATACTCACCCAATGCGGCTGCATTGGCGTCGTTTTCAAGGAAAAATGTATGGTTTTCAAAACGTTTCGAAAGTTCTGGAATGATGTGAATACCATCAATTTCAGGGATAGCCGTAATTTCTACCAGCGTATTTCTGTCACGTGAGATGAGACCTGGTACACCAATCCCGATTTTCTGAATACTTTTATGCTCTGCAAGTTGCACCGCAATGGCATCACCTAGACGTTCAACAAAGTGGCCGGAACTTCTCCAACTTGCCGTATCATGACTGTAAAAGTGAGATATATGTCCTGATTCTGCCTCAACAACTCCCATTTTTACGTTTGTTCCCCCGACGTCAATCCCTAGGTACTGTGCTCCCATTTCTTGCTTTTTTTTGATTGAATACTAATTTGATGGACAAAAATAAAAAAATTATAAGTCTGTGACCGAATTAATCTCTGAAATAAGCGTTAAAACCTCATTTCTTCCCGTTGCATACTCTGAAGAGGTGATAAAAAACTCGGGTAATATCTCCCATTTCTCTGCCATTGCCATTCGAAAGGCATCAATGTTGCGGAGTCCCTCCATCTTTTTCACTTTATCCGCTTTGGTAAAGATTAGTTTAAACGGAATCTCTGCCTCTCCTAACTGGTTTACAAACTCTAAATCATTTTTTTGGGGTGGAATACGCATATCTATTAGTACAAAAACATACAATAAATTGGATCTATTTTTCAAATAATCCCATGTCATTGCCTCCCATTTTTCCTTTTCTTTAAGTGGCACTTTGGCAAAACCATACCCAGGTAAATCGACCAAATACCATTCGTCATTTACTAAGAAATGATTGATTAACTGTGTTTTTCCGGGCGTAGCAGATGTTTTAGCCAACTTTTTTTCACCCGTCAGCATATTAATAAGCGACGATTTTCCAACATTTGACCGCCCAATGAACGCGTACTCCGGTTTATCTGGCTTAGGGCAGTTCTTTTCTAGGGTTGCACTTGTTACAAAAACGGCTGACTTTATTTTCATTTCTTTTTCTATTTGGTGGGAGTCTCCACACTGCATTGTGGGCATCTCCCTTGTACTAAAACATTGGTTTCTTCTTTTTCATACCCGGCGGGTAAATGAAAAACAGGTACTTGAACAGAATCAATGCAGGTTGTCTGTCCACAATCTCGGCATTTGAAATGTACGTGATCGTGGTGGTGATGTTCATGGGAGCAGCTACTTTTACAAAGTGCATATCTTGTTCCCCCTTCATCATCTAATATTTTATGAATCAGTCCCTTTTCTACAAATGTCTTCAATGTTCGGTAGATGGTAACACGGTCAAATCGTTCGCCTAAAACCGTTTCTAAGTCATTGTGTGACAAAGCGTTGTTTTGTTCATTGAAGACCAAAAGAATATCTTCTCGACAGCTTGTATGCCGTAAGTCAAATTCTTTTAGCGTATTTCTCACTGCTGTTCTCATACAAACTATCCATTTATTCTATTTCTGCTGGAGATTTCTCAAGTTGTAATTTGACCAAATTGGCGTACATGCCATCTGGTTTTGCCAAAAGTTCGTCATGCTTTCCTGACTCTACGATTTGGCCACCTTTTAAGACAAAAATACGATCTACATTACGGATTGTTGCCAGTCTGTGTGCAATAATAATCGTTGTCCTGTTTTTCATTAACTTGTCAAGCGCATCTTGAACTAAGCGCTCAGAAGCGGCATCTAGGGCACTGGTTGCTTCGTCTAAAATCAAAATAGCAGGGTCACGTAAAATCGCACGCGCAATGGCAATACGTTGGCGTTGCCCACCTGATAACTTCACACCACGCTCCCCGACCAACGTGTCCATTTTCTCTGGAAAACCTTCAATAAATTCCCATGCATTGGCTTTTTGTGCCGCTGCTTCTACTTCTTCACGCGTTGAATTTGGCTTGCCGTACAAGATATTTTCATAAATCGAACCGCCAAAAAGCATAACTTCTTGCGGAACAATCGCCATATTTGCCCGTAATTCCGAAATATTATACGTTGATGCTGCCTTTCCATCTACACGAATAACCCCCTTTTCAAGCGGGTACATTTGCATCAACAATTGAACAATCGTCGATTTACCAGCTCCACTCTGTCCTACAAGCGCAATCTTTTCTCCTGGCTGAATCGTGAATGAAAGTGGTTTTAATACTTCTACATCAGGTCGTGCTGGATAACTAAAAGCTACCTCTTCGTAGCGAATCTCCCCTTGCAGACGACTTATTGATACATCTGCAAATAAATCTACTTCAGGTTTTTCGTCCAATATCTCTACCAATCGCTCAGACGCTCCGATAGACCTTTGCAGTTGTGCATACAAATCGCCTAATCCCCCCATTGACCCACCAATAAAAGTGGTATAAAACAAAAATGTCAATAAGTCTGCCAATTGCATTTCGCCAGCTGTTACAAGCCCGCCACCGTACCAAACAACAGCGACGATACCACCAAACATACCAACAATAAAGAATGAAATAAATGCACCACGTAAACCAGCAGCTTTTAAGGCAATTTCTACTACTTCAGCTAATGCACCCGAATATCTTTTCACCTCCAAAGATTCATTCGTGAATGCTTTTACTACTTGAATAGATTGAAGAGTTTCTTCAACTACGACATTTGCCTCTGCTAATTTATCTTGGGCTTTTTTCGCGAATTTTCGGATATATTTCCCAAATATAAGCGCTGAACCAACCAAGATTGGGAAAGTCGCTAACATGAAAAGAGTCAACTTCCAAGACAAGAATAAGATGACTCCAATACCGACTATTAGCGTAGCAATTTGTCGAAAAAACTCGGCCAATGTAATCGATAAAACATCTTGCAATGAACTTACATCCGAGGTAATCCGGCTTGTCAGCTCACCTACACGTCTTTTTTCGAAGAAGGAAATAGGCAAAGAAACAAACTGCTGATACACTTCTCGGCGAATATCTGCAGAAGTTCGTTCAGATACTTGTGCAAAGAAGTACACACGAAAAAACGAAAAAATCCCTTGAGCCAATAAAATCCCACCAAAAAAGAGCGTTACTTGATTCAAGGAATAAGACGAATTTCCCTCCATGACACGCGTCATTTCTCCAATTAACATGGGGAATGAAAGTGTCGTCGCACTTGAGAACACAAGAAAAACCATCCCAATTCCGAAAGGAACCTTGTATGGTAACACAAATCGAAATAACCGAAGTGTCTTTTTGATTCCTTCTTTACTTACTTTTACTTTGTTTTTGGGATCGTCGTCTTCTCCAATACCGAATCCACCTCTTCTTTTTGCCATACGTTTGAATTAATCGGCGATTTCGCCTCTATACTTAGATTTTTGTAAAATATCTTGCGCATTTTTATTCTCCATCACTTCTACAAACGAGAGAGATGGGTTTTGCGTTCTGTACTCATTGACAATCCGCCAACCAACCCACTGACCAATCCTACCTGGACATTCTGGCCCAATTTCAACCACAAAAGGGCGCTCCCCTAGATATACTTCTTTCAGTCGGGGCGTTTTTTCATACAGAACACCTTTGTCTATCAGATGTGCCCAGACCAAATCTTGTGCGTACCATGTTTTTTGATACGTGCTGTCCGCGTAGTCAATGATAAGATGGGGAGGAATATCCGGAAGCATTGTTTTCGTAAATTCAAACGATTTACCAAAATAGACCATGTCTCCTAATAGCGTCTGATCTGCAATATCAGACTTCACATAACTATCTGACAACAAACGTATAACCGTTGGAACGAGGGATTCTTTTTGGTATCTCGTCAACATATATACAGGTAATTGTGGGCGGTATTTAGCTTCTGGACCGATGAATGACTCTAGGGCAATCACGATGAGTGAATCCGACACGAATAAGTCGTTTTGGAGTCCTGAGAAAGTGGTATAAATAGCAGGTGCTTTGAATTGTGGATAGTAAAATTTGATGCGTTTGAACGCTTCTTCAAATTGTTTTTCAAGGTCTTTTAAATCACCAAAGTATGTGTCTGTTTGGCTGTAAAGTGCCCGCGTTTCTGGGTGTTGCGTAAGTTCATATAGATAAGATACAAACGCTGTATCATCTGGGTAAGCCCTGTAAAAAGAACGTGTAATGGCTTCATTTTCTAACAAAAATTGGGATACTTCCTCTTTATTTTTAACCGCCATCAAGGTTTTATCCAATCGAGTTATCGATACTTCCAAGTCCATCTTGGATATGTCTACTTCTTCTTTATTGGATTGGCACGAAACCACAAACAAAGAAAAGAGGACACCTACCCATCCAATTACTTGCTTCATTTTTTTCATTTACCAAATCTATTCAATATACAAATTTAGGCAATAATTTGTCGCGATTTGCCACTTTCACTTAAAATACGGGGACTAGATAGCGACTCTACGTACTTCATCCAAGATTTTCATCAAGGCAATGCTGTCCTCTAAGCGCATCCACGCATTTTCTTTTTCATTTGCGCGAATATTGGCACAAACCGCCTCAATCTCGTAATTATATCCAAACGAATCTCTAGGAAACTGACGGGTTTCCATTAACTCTCCATGTTCATTAAAAATACTCACTTGCTTTGTTTCATGGAAACGTTCGTGCATTTGGATAGCTCCTTTTTCACCGTAAATCAAGGCTTCTGTCTTGGTACGTGTCACAAATGAACTATGTAAAACGGCAACTTCACCTCCATCATACGAAAAAAGCATACTTGTTGACTCATCCACACCTGTTGAGCTCCACGTACTTGTTGCCTGAACTTTAGCAGGTATACCAAGTAATAAATATGCCAAATAAGCGGGATAAATACCAATATCTAGCAAAGAACCTCCTCCTAACTCTTTATTGAAAGCCCTTCTTTCAGGCACAAAAGGGGCAATAAAACCAAAGTCTGCGTGAATAGATTTTATTTTTCCGATTTTTCCTTCTGTAACGGCATCCAAAACAAAAGTAGTTGCCGGAAGGAACCTTGTCCACATGGCTTCCATAAGGAAAACATTTTTTGTACGAGCAGCCTCCACCATTTGGTCTACCTCTTCACCATTTAATGCCAAGGGTTTTTCACATAAAACGGGAACACCTTGCGCCAATGCTAACAGCGTACAAGAGGCATGGCTAGCGTGAGGAGTTGCGATATAAACGGCATCCAATGGTTTGGTTTGAAACAGTTCTTCGTACGAACCAAAAGCAACAGGCACACCAAAATCACTCGCAAACTGCTCTGCACGAGTTAAGTCTGTGGACGCCACCGCAGCCAAGGTTGCATTGGGTACATGGCGAAGATCCTCCGCGAATTTTCGGGCAATTTTACCAAGACCAATAATTCCCCAATGAATTACTTTTTGATTTTCCATTTTTTTACCGGATATAACTTTCGTTGATACACAAATTTACCATAATTAGATATAAGAACCATTGGTTTATCGTCAGAGATAGATAAAACGCATAAAAATCAAAAGGCTACCCGTATTTCGCCCCGATGGGGCTGTTGGCGTGGGAAATTACCTTTCTTATTATTTATCTTTAGTTGGAATGAATGGAATCAATTCGGGCGTCATTCCTGTAAACGAATAGCCCCCATCATGAAAGAGATTTTGCATCGTGACCATCCGCGTCAAGTCAGAGAAAAGCGTTAGGATATAATTGGCACAATCCTCGGCTGAGGCATTTCCTAGCGGAGAAATTTGGTCGGCTAGTTCAAAAAAAGTATCAAATTCGCCAATGCCTGTTCCAGCGGTTGTACGTGTAGGCGACTGAGAGACAGTATTGACGCGTACTTTCTTATGTTTCCCATAACGATACCCGTAGCCACGTGCTATGGACTCAAGCATGGCTTTGGCGTCTGCCATATCTGTATAAAAAGGAAAAATTCTTTGCGCCGCAATATACGACAGCCCAACCACAGAAGCCCATTCATTCAGAACATCGTGTTTTTCAGCTGTTTGAAGTAATTTGTGTAACGATAATGCCGACACATCGATGCTCTTCATATACCAATCGTAATTTAAGTCGCCGTATGTTTTTTTCTTACGAATATTGGGAGACATACCAATCGAATGTAGAAGGAAGTCAATCCCTCCTTCAAAATGTTCTTGGGTTTTTTGGTACAAATTTTCAATATCTGGGATATGTGTGGCGTCTGCATAAACGATTGGTGCATCACAAAGAGCGCTTAATTCTTCGAGATTTCCAAGTTTTTGGGCAACGGGAGCGTTGGTCAAGATAAATTGAGCGCCTTCTTCTTTGGCACGTAGAGCGACTTGCCATGCAATCGAATGCTTATCTAGCGCACCTGAAATAATTCCTTTTTTTCCTTTTAATAGTTGAAATGCCATGGATAATACGGTGAATAGATGAATAAAATGAAGATGAAAGGCATAAAAAAAGCGTGCCATTTGCATGACACGCTTGGAGGGAGGCTAATGGGGTTCGAACCCACGGCCCCCAGAACCACAATCTGGTGCTCTAACCTGCTGAGCTATAACCTCCGTCTTTTGGAATG
>JBKBRQ010000047.1:0-15197 GCA_046292055.1 Spirosomataceae bacterium
TTACAAATAGAAACAAGTATGTCTTGGGTAACAAAAACATTAAGTAGTTCGATTGGAAAGAAAGTACTCATGTCCTTAACGGGGATTTTTCTTTGCACGTTCCTGATTGTCCACATGGTTGGTAATCTTCAAATCTTCAAGTCAGATGGTGGCTTTGCTTTTAACAAGTATGCTGTTTTGATGACAACAAATCCTCTTATCAAAACGGTTTCGTATGGTCTGTATGCCATGATTTTGTTCCATGCATTCTGGGGACTTTATCTTGAAATCCAAAACCGTAAGGCACGTCCGCAACGCTATGCATATGTAAAAAACTCTTCGTCTTGGGCGAGCCGTAACATGGCCGTTTTAGGTACTATTTTGTTGGTTTACATTGCAGTCCATATGGGTGATTTCTGGTTTGATTACAAATTTGGACATGTTCCTTACAAGGAATACGTTGAAAACGTTAAAACAGGTGAGCTAATTAGCCAACAGTCAATGCCGGAGGAGTATACTCAGACAGTGAAGCAAATTGAGTATACAGATGAAGCTGCAGGGACGCGCAGAGTCGTTATTAAAGACTTGTACTACGAAGTAGCGGAGTCGTTTGAGAATCCTATTTTGGTCATTTTTTATGTTCTTTCGATGCTTGTGTTATCTTATCACTTGGTACATGGTTTCCAAAGCGCCTTCCAAACGCTTGGTATTAACCATCCAAAGTACTCTCCATTTATCAAAACGATAGGATTGTGGGTTTTTGCTATCTTGATTCCAATTGGTTTTGCAGCAATGCCCCTGTATTTCTTTATTAAGTAACTCACTATTAATATTTATAAATCAAACATATATTATGGCAGAAGGAATAAAAACATTGGATGCCAAAATTCCAGAGGGCGTCTTGTCTGACAAATGGACAAAGTACCGCTCGACCGTGCCGCTTGTTAACCCTGCGAACAAACGTAGCCTTGAAGTTATCGTTGTTGGAACAGGTCTAGCTGGTGCTTCCGCTGCAGCAACCCTAGCTGAGCTTGGTTACAAAGTAAAGGCATTTTGTTTCCAAGACTCGCCTCGTAGAGCACACTCGATTGCTGCTCAAGGGGGGATTAATGCGGCAAAGAACTACCAGAATGATGGAGACTCTACGTATAGATTATTTTACGATACAATCAAAGGTGGCGATTATCGCTCACGTGAAGCAAACGTTCATAGATTAGCTGAAGTATCAGCGAATATCATTGACCAATGCGTAGCACAAGGTGTCCCTTTCGCACGTGAATACGGTGGACTGTTATCAAATCGTTCCTTTGGTGGTGTACAAGTTCAACGGACTTTTTATGCCGCTGGACAGACAGGTCAGCAGTTGCTTCTAGGTGCTTATTCTGCATTAGAGCGCCAAGTAGGTATGGGGAAAGTACAAATGTATGCACGCCATGAGATGCTTGATGTTGTTATGATTGACGGAAAAGCGCGTGGTATCATCGCTAAAAACTTGGTTACGGGTGAGTTAGAACGTCACTTTGGTCATGCTGTACTTCTCTGTACAGGTGGGTACGGAAATGTTTTTTACCTTTCTACCAACGCAATGGGTAGTAACGTAACAGCTGCTTGGAAAGCACACAAAAGAGGTGCATACTTCGCAAACCCTTGCTTTACACAAATTCACCCAACGTGTATCCCTGTATCAGGAGACCATCAATCAAAGCTGACGTTGATGTCTGAGTCTCTTCGTAATGACGGACGTATCTGGGTTCCGAAGAAAAAAGGAGATGACAGAGCTGCCAATGAAATTCCTGAAGAAGAGAGAGATTACTACCTAGAACGTCGTTACCCTGCATTTGGTAACTTAGTACCACGTGACATCGCTTCACGTGCAGCAAAAGAGCGTTGCGACGCTGGTTATGGCGTTGGTTCTTCTAAAATGGCAGTTTATCTAGATTATGCTTCCGCGATTGAACGCTATGGACGTGCAGAAGCCACAAAAAATAACCTAGAAAATCCAAGCAAAGAAACAATCACGACACTCGGTAAAGCGGTTGTCAAAGAAAAATACGGTAACTTGTTTGACATGTACAAGCAAATTACTGGCGAAGACCCATACGAAGTTCCTATGCGAATTTATCCAGCCGTTCACTATACAATGGGTGGACTTTGGGTAGATTATAACTTGATGACTACTGTTCCTGGCCTTTATGCCTTGGGTGAAGCAAACTTCTCTGATCACGGAGCAAACCGTCTGGGTGCCTCTGCATTGATGCAAGGTTTGGCAGATGGATACTTTGTAATTCCTTACACAATCGGTGCGTACTTAGCAAGTGAAATCCGAGTAGGAGCTATCTCAACAGAACATCCGGCATTCGTAGAAACAGAAAATCAAGTACGTGAGCGTATCAATAAATTGGTTTCTATCAAAGGAAAGCAGTCTCCAGAATCATTCCACAAAAGATTAGGATTAATCATGTGGGATAAATGTGGAATGGCTAGAAGTGAGCAAGGATTGAAAGAAGCGATTGCTGAAATCCGAGCACTACGTGAAGAGTTCTGGTCTGACGTTCGTATCCTTGGAGATATGGATGAATATAATCCTGAACTTGACAAAGCGGGTCGTGTAGCTGACTTCCTCGAGCTTGGTGAATTGATGTGTCTCGATGCGCTTACAAGAAATGAGTCGTGTGGAGGTCACTTCCGCGAAGAATACCAAACAGAAGACGGTGAAGCACTTCGTGATGACGAAAACTTCATGTTCGTTTCCGCTTGGGAACTCAAAGGAGAGAGCGATTGGACATTGAACAAAGAGCCTTTGGTGTATGATAACATCAAAATCGCACAGAGAAGTTATAAATAAGTTGGTATTTGGTTTCTGTGGGTTTACCCACAGAAACTTTTTTATTGTATAGAAGAGTATGACTAAGTGGTCAAAAATAGTAGGTTTTACCGCCATTTACGGTTCTTTCGTATCTATTGTATTTGCAATTACGTATTTCTCGTTTTGGAATGAGCCATCTATTTCTGATGATTATTGCTTTGCTGATACCGCTATAAAATATGGTTTTTGGGAAACACAAAAGTTGTATTACTTAGGATGGTCAGGAAGGTTTACCGGAACGTTGATTACTCACGCAAATCCTTTGTTCTTTAAACAATTGTGGCTGGCGAAAATAGTTCCTATTCTCATTCTTGGGTTTTTACTCTTGTGCCTATTTCGATTCTGTTGGGTAGTACTTTCTGAATTATCTGTTGGTTCAAAAGTACTTTTTAGCTCACTCTTGAGCAGTTTCGTTCTTTGGTTTATGCCAAGTTATCTTGAAGGATTCTACTGGCAATCAGGTGCTTATCAAACAGTTTGTGCTTCTTTATTGATTTTGACGTTAGCGTCATTTATAAAGTTTAAGCAAACGCGTTTCGAGGTGAATTGGATGCTATTGGGGCTCGTTTTTATAACAGCAGGCTCAAGTGAAGTAATTATGTTGGTCTTGGATATGTTAATTGCTTCTTATGTCTTGTATCAATGGTTTATTAAAAATCAAATATCCAAAGATGGGCTAATTTTACTTGCAATTACTGTCGTAACTTCACTCATAGTTGTTGCAGCACCTGGAAACGAGATTAGAATGCAAGCAAGCGGGTCATCTGACTTTTTCTTCTCATTAACAAAGGCAATCAATGAGATGATTGTGATTGTGAAAGGCTATCTTTTCCAAACACCATTACTATTGGTTACTTCTTGGTTTCTGTTTATTTATAACGGAAAAAAGTTGAGTCAACTGATAAAATCAACTCCTTGGTATTGGATTGGACTCGTCTGGATTGTTGCGGTTTTCATAGCCGTATTTATTCCCATTTATGGATACGGAAGCCTTCCTGGTAGAGTTATGAATATTATTCATATTCTTTTCGTAATTGGTTGGTTCTTAATTTTTGTTGGAATAAAAGAGCAAATGGTTAGACGAGCAAGAACAACCAAGATTGATTTTACAATCTCAACGGTTTCTTTGTTTGTCGTTATAGCCACTTCTATTTGGCTACGGTTTTCCCCAAATTTCAACCTACTTGTGCGTGAGTATCGAGGACAAATTCCGCAAAAATACAGCAGTGAAGTGCAGGAAAGAAGAGTCAAGTTAGAGAATATTCAGTGGGAAAAAGTTACACTGAAACCCATACAGAATCAATCTGCCTTGCTTTTTCATGAGGATATTCACGACGATTCTACCCATTTATGGAACAGATGTTTGGCAAATTATTACAATAAAAAGTATATTTTTTTAGAAAATTAACTAGACTTAAATCATACCATTATTATGGAAATAAAATTGAAAGTTTGGCGTCAAAAAAATAAGAACGTCAAAGGGAAATTAGAAGCATACGATGTACCTGGTATCTCAGAAGATATGTCGTTTCTTGAGATGTTTGACGTTCTTAATGAGCGTTTAATTGAAGAAAATAAGGAGCCAATTGCCTTCGATCATGACTGTCGCGAGGGCATCTGTGGTATGTGTTCTATGCACATCAACGGTCGTCCGCACGGCCCATTAGAAGGGGTAACTACATGCCAACTTCACATGAGAAGCTTCAAGGATGGAGACACAATTGTCGTTGAACCTTGGAGAGCAACGGCTTTCCCTGTCGTGAAAGACTTGGTTGTAGATCGTTCTGCATTTGACAGAATCATTGCATCTGGCGGTTTTATTTCTGTAAATACGGGAAATGCGCAAGACGGAAACGCTTTACCAATTCCGAAAGAAGATGCTGATAAAGCATTCATGGCTGCTGCTTGTATCGGTTGTGGCGCATGTGTGTCTGCATGTAAAAATGCTTCAGCTATGCTGTTCGTTTCAGCAAAAGTTTCACAGCTTTCTCTTTTGCCGCAAGGTCAGCCAGAAAGAGATGATCGTGCATTGAAGATGGTCGCTCAAATGGATGCAGAAGGTTTCGGGTCATGTACAAATACAGGTGCTTGTGCTGCGGAGTGTCCGAAAGGAATTTCTTTGGAAAATATCGCAAGATTGAATAGAGAATACCTAGGAGCAAGTTTGAGCTCTTCAGCATTGTAACTCATTGCTTTTGATAGACAAACGAGAAGCCGTGAATGGTTGGAAATCCCACCATTCACGGCTTCTTATTTTATTCTTCGTCGAAATCCATCTTATTCGGGTCAAACATACTGTCTAAAAGATCTTTGAACTGAATCCCCTTATCCAACGATTGTTTACTAATTAATGAAAATTCCGCCAAGCCATGTAGCGCAAATTCCATGAAAAAGTAAGCTTGTTCATCTGTTAATTCAGAGTATTGTGCTTCTACTAGCTCTGAAAGACCATCAATCGTTTTCAGGCGTGCGCGGTATTCGGTTTCTGTTAAATCGTTCAATAGGTCAATCTCATTCCCATCTCCAAACCATGCTGTAATTTGTGTAAATGGATTTTTTCCATTTTTGCGTTTTTTTGCTTTCTCAGGATCGGGGAAATATTTTAGAAATTCGGCTCTTAGTGCATTTCCAATGAGTCTTTGAGCAACATATACAGGTCCTTCTACTTCTCCTTCGTACACAAGTTCAATCTTTCCATTAATGGCTGGAATTGCACCATAAATATCTGATACACGCGCTGTAGCAGAGGTTTCGTCGTTCAATAGGCTTCTCCGTTCTGCAGTACTCAGTATATTTTCGTAAGCTGCAATCGTCATACGTGCCGAAACTCCTGATTTGGCATCTACGTATTCACTGTTGCGTGCCTCAATCGCTATTTGCTCTATCAAATCCTTCAAAATGCTGTGAACGACAATAGGCGACTGTTCCTTTTTTACAATAGCTTCTTGTTGTGTAATCTTACGACCAATTTCAATTGATTTCGGGTAGTGTGTCACAATTTGTGAGTCAATTCTATCCTTTAGAGGGGTAACGATGCTTCCTCGGTTGGTATAATCTTCTGGGTTTGCCGTGAAAACAAATTGAATGTCCAATGGGAGACGAAGCTTAAATCCTCTGATTTGTATATCTCCTTCTTGCAAGATATTGAAAAGAGAAACCTGTATTCTCGCTTGCAAATCAGGTAATTCATTGATGACAAAAATACATCTGTGCGATCTCGGAATAAGTCCGAAATGAATGACACGCTCGTCGGAATAAGGTAATTTCAAGGTAGCTGCTTTGATAGGGTCGACGTCACCAATTAGGTCAGAGATGGAAACATCGGGTGTAGCAAGCTTTTCATTGTATCTTTCAGACCGATGCAACCAAGTAATGGGGGTATCATCTCCTTTTTCGGCAATGACGTCGTGCGCATAGCGAGATAGCGGCTTCAAAGGATCATCATTTAATTCCGAGCCAGAAACGATGGGAATATACTCATCAAGAAGTTCCACCATTTGCCGTGCAATACGTGTTTTTGCTTGCCCTCTAAGTCCTAATAAATTGATATGGTGCATAGATAAAATAGCACGCTCCATATCTGGAATAACAGTATCTTCGTAACCCCAAATTCCTTCGAAAACTTGTTCTTTTTTACGAAGTTTTTCTAATAAATTATCCCGAAGTTCTTCTTTGATGGATTTTGATTCATAGTTCGCAGCGCGTAATTCTCCGAGTGTCTGGATCGATAAATGTGAATGATTAAAAGACATAGTGTCGTAGTATTTACAGTTAGTGTGATGACCACATGAAAACGAACGCGTTTGTTCATTCTACTCAATTGGGAAACGATTTGGCAAGGCAAATGGTTTGAGTCAAACTTGTTTATTATCTTTGGAAAAAAGCAATCATTATACACTATGTCTGTACGAATCGTACCTAAACGGAAAAGAATTGCCTTGGTGGCACACGATAACAAAAAAAAGGAATTGATGGAATGGGCAAAGTATAATAAAGTGACTTTGACCAAACACCAGCTTTACGCAACAGGTACAACGGGGCGACTTTTAGAGGACGTACTTGATGTTCCCGTTACGAAATTACTCAGTGGTCCAATGGGAGGTGACCAACAGATTGGTGCTTTAATTGCACAAGGTGAGATAGATATGCTGATTTTCTTTTGGGATCCGATGGCTGCACAACCCCACGATCCAGATATAAAGGCACTTCTTCGGTTAGGTGTCACCTGGAACATTATGTTGGCAAGTGACCGTTCCTCCGCTGATTTCCTCTTGACATCCCCTTTGATGCAGCAAGAATACGAAATCATTTTGCCTGATTATTCTACCTACCTCAAACGGACTATTTGAACCTAATTTTCTTTTAATCATGGATATTAATTGTGATTTAGGGGAATCTTTTGGTGTTTGGAAAATGGGTAATGATGCAGCTATTATGCCTTATATAACCTCTGCAAACATCGCCTGTGGTTTTCATGCCGGAGATTTTACGACCATGTTAGACACAATTTCACTTTGCCAAAAATATGGTGTAAATATGGGAGCACATCCTAGTTTTCCAGATTTACAGGGCTTTGGTCGAAGAAAAATGCAAATGAGTGCATCGGAAGTATACGCACTTGTTTTATATCAAATGGGTGCATTGGACGCGCTTATTCGGGTAAAAGGAGGGAAGTTACATCATGTTAAACCACATGGTGTTCTATATAATCAGGCAGCTGAAGAAAGTGAAATCGCTGATGCAATCGCCTCCGCCGTAAAAGCATTTGATAGCCAACTGATTCTATATGGTTTATCAGGAAGCAAACTTATTGATAAAGGCAAAGAAAAAGGATTAATTACTAGAGCGGAAGTTTTTGCGGATAGAGCTTATACGCAGGAGGGTTTTTTAGCGGATAGAAGATTAGAAGGGGCTGTTTTAACAGATGAAATACGTGTGAAAGAGCAGATTGCGTGTTTAGTTCAAGGTTTGCCTATTCATACAATTGATAAAAAAACCATCCGCCTAGATGCAGAAACAATCTGCATTCACGGGGATGGTTCTCGTGCGTTAGAAGTCGCTCAGTGGGTTAAAGCAGTTGTGCAATGATTTTCTCAACAGTTTGTCCTTCAGCTTCTGCTCTAAAATTTCGAATAATTCTGTGTCTCAATACAGCCTCCGCAATTGCTTGAACATCAGCTATATCAGGTGAATATTTTCCATTCATCAGGGCGTGACATTTGGCTGCAAGTACCAAATTTTGTGAGGCACGTGGACCTGCACCCCAGTCCAGATATTGATTCGTGATTTCGGTAGCCCCTTCTCTATTTGGGCGTGTTTTATGTACTAATTTAACAGCATATTCTAATACGTTGTCCGCAATAGGAACTCGACGAACTAACTGTTGAAAATAGAGGATTTCTTCAGCACTAATGATTCTTTTTGGCGTTATTTTCTTAACCGAAGTCGTATTTTTTACAATCGAAAGTTCTTGGTCGAATGTGGGATAATCCAATGAAACCATGAACATAAATCTATCTAATTGAGCTTCTGGTAGTGGGTAGGTTCCTTCTTGCTCAATAGGGTTTTGTGTAGCTAATACAAAGAACGGCGCACCAATTGGATAACGAACACCTGCTACTGTCACATGGTACTCTTGCATGGACTCAAGCAAAGCCGATTGAGTTTTGGGTGGTGTTCGGTTAATCTCATCTGCCAAAATAATATGAGCAAAGATAGGCCCTTTGATAAACTTTATATTTCTTTCTTTATCCAAGGTCTCGGCACCAATAATATCTGAAGGCATCAAATCTGGTGTAAATTGAATGCGGTTAAAGCTCAAATCCAAAACACCCGCCATTGTTTGAACTAACAACGTTTTTGCTAATCCGGGAACTCCGACGAGAAGGCAGTGACCTTGACAAAAAATGGAGGTTAATAAAAGCCGAACAGTCTCTTCTTGTCCAACAATGGTTTGACCTATCTCTTGGGTTATTTCTTCGTATTTCTGCTTAAATGCATCAGCAGCAGTAACATCATTGGGATAATTTATCATATGTTGGAACAAGTAAATTAGTTGGAAGTAGAAAATAAATTACAACTCTCGTACTCGGGGTCTATCTTGATATAAACTTCAGCAATTGCATCTTTGAACCATTTTTCAATAATCTGTCCACTCTTATCAGAAAGTGCAAATTCGCTAATTCTTTCAAAATCCTGCTGCAAATTGGCTCGGTGAGCAGGGTGTTTTTTCTTCATATAAATGATTCGCATACCGGTTCTACCATCTGGACTTCTATAGCTTACGGGCTCAGTTATTTCTCCTTCTTTCATGGGATCGACGGTGAAATAAAGATTAGGTTCCATAGAAAGGTCAAGAGCAAGTTTGCTAGACCCAGTCTGGTAGTCTGTCAGGGTTCCCCCTGAATATTGAGTGGATTCATCCTCTGTATGTTTGCGCACTTCTTGGTCAAAGCGAAGACTGTCTTTGATAATCACGGTTCGGATAGAATCTAAAAAGGTTTTTGCCTCAGTTAAGTCCAATCGGTTGTAATCGGGTCTGAGTAGAATGTGTCGTGCTCTGTATTCTTGCCCTCTGATTTCTAATGTTTGTATCAAGTGATAACCAAACTCTGATTTTACGATATCAGACATTTCACTAGGTTTTAACTTCATGGCTGCTGCTTCAAATGGAGGTGTCATGACACCACGCTTGGCAAACCCTAAGTCACCACCAAATTGGCGAGAACCCACATCTTCTGAATATTCTGAGGCTAAATCTTCAAATTTTTCACCTTTTTCTACTCGTTCTTTGTAGCTTTTGAGCCGTACAATTAGTTCATCCTCTTGTGCTCTTGTAATTTTTCCGAATCGTACAAGATGTTGTAGTTCAACTTCGGCAGGTAAAATAGGAATACTGTCTTTAGGGAATTTGCTAAAGAACTTCCGTACTTCATTTGGGGTAATCTTGGTATCTTGCGTGATTGTTTGCTGCATTTTGTTGGCAGTTAGTCGTTCCCGCACTTGCTCCCGAACCTCCGCCTTGAGCGTTTCCAGAGACTTACCAAATTGTTCTACGATGTTTTTCTCTGATCCGTACATTCGAACCATCTCATTCATACGTGCATCTAGTTGGTCGCTTACTTGCGCTTCTTCAACAAGCACAGAGTCTATTTCTGCTTTGGCAACGAGTAGCTTCTGTACTGCTAATGATTCTAGAGCTTGGCAGCGACTAATCGGCTGATTTTGTTGTTTTGACTTAACTTGCAAGTCTTCCACTTCTGACTTAAGAATATAGTAGCTATCAATCTTTGCAACGATTTTATCTACATTTTGGGTCTTCTGTGCTTCACTCAGGAAAGGAAAAAGACATATGAAAAAAAGAAACAGATGTTTCATAAATAGGTTATTTCTGGATAGTGTTAAAAAGTTCTTCAATTGTGTTACTCGTCATCTTTAACGGGTATTTTTCTGCTAATTTACGGTCAAATTCATCTTGTAGGTATTTTCTGTACATATTTATTACTTGTCCACGAACCTCTCGTAAGGTTTTCAAACGTGCAGGTAATAATTCATCTACCATCACCCTAAATTGCTTTCCATCAAGAGAAAAACTGTAAGTCCCTAACGCATAAGGAATATTTTTCGATACGAAGGGGTCTGAAGTGGAAAATACACCTTCTTTGATAGCAATGACATCACCGTACTTATTTGAAATTATTTTGACAATATCTTCCCGACTATTGCTGAAGAATTGAAAGGTGACTCGTTGATTCTTTTGCCAATCAAAACGTTCCACTAACCTAGTTCTGCCATAATCAACTTCTAGAATACGTGTGATATCCAATCCATTCGAAGTAAGGTATGATACTACATTGCGTACTCTTTGATAAGAAATGCTATCTGTCTCGTTGATGTCTGCGTGTCCACCAATTTCGACAAGATAGGTGGGGTTGTTACCTAATAAACCAATTAACGCCAATAGTTTTCTTTGCTCATCTTCGTCTAACTCGGCTTGGTCTCGTTTGAAATAAAATGGAAGAATCCCACGACGCAATGGATACGGTTTTTCTTCACCTAGTAACTCGGTCGCCATATCCAGAAAACGCGTGCTATCAGAAACCATAACTATTCCTTCCATGCGGTTGGCCAGTACGTAGTTTTGTTTGTTTTTTTCAAACAATTGACGTTGACCTAAAGTGTCAGATACGGAACGTTCAATGACCTCCTCATTTAGAATTATTTTACTTACTAGCTCTATTTGATGTAATTTGAGTTGGTTCGCAAACGAGCTGTCTACTTTTAATAAATAGTTTGTATATGCCTTTTTTAGCTCTTGGGTTTCAAAGTCTGAGGCTAGTTTTTGGGCGTAATTACGCGCACTCACACCACTTGGGATTGGGTCAATACTTTGCCTTTCAAATAGATAATCACCAAGCGACTCAAAGGTGATTTTACCGTAGTTATGAACAAATAAATTATCATTTTGAATAGCAGAAGGCCAATCTATTTGCCATTTCTTTTGGAGAATGGAAGCAGGTATATAAGCTAATAGAGAGTCCAACATCTTCTCATTTGTCTGCCAGTCGATACTACTTTTTGCCTTTTGTTTTGAAATGGTTAATACGTGTTCCCCGCGTGAGTCTGTTTTTATCTTATCTTCAATAAGTAGGTTTAATGCTTCGGTGGAGTCCAATGTTTGTTTATTGACTAATTGGAGTAAATGGAAACCACTTTGTGTTTCAATAGGTCCCGAAACTTCACCTATTTTATTTAATCGAAAGGCAGCTTCTTCAAATCGTTGTTCGTACCGCGAACCAATCCCAAAAGAAGGTAATAAACCACCATTGGTTTTATTTTTGAAATCATCAGAATGAATATTGACAGCTGATTCAAAACTTATTTTTCCGGATTGTATTTCGTTTTTTAGCGAGTCAAGAAAGTGAATGATTTGTTTTTTACTAGATGAGTCTGCCGTAGGTGGACTGCTTTTTAAAAGATGGCGGAGGGTAACATTTCCGCTGTAAGGTCGTTTGTTGCGGACAACTAAAAGGTGGTAGCCATTTGAGGTGCGAATGGGCTTGGATAGCCCGCCAACGGGTAGTTTATATGCCTCGTTTTCTAGAGAATATACCAATTGCAAAGGGCCAAACCATCCTAAGTCTCCCTTTTTTTGGTTTGTCATTGCATCATCTGAATACAAACGCGCAGCCTCCTCAAATGTAATTTCTTTTTTTGCAATTCTGTCTCGAATAGCTTCTGCCTTTCGTTTACTTTGCAAGTCTTCAGCGCTACCAATAGGTGTTAAAGTAGGCGTTTTTACTAAAATATGTGCTAGTTGAACTTCTTCGTTGAATCGACTGAAGGCTTCTTTGGTCATTCGTTCCACCTCTGTTTCGTCATCCCATGTAGATTCTGCTAAGTAGACACTGTATGCCTCAATCTCTTCCTTAATTGTTGCGTTCTTTAAAAAACCACGATTCTGTGCTTCTAGATAGTATCGATAGGTTTTGCAAAATTCGTGAAAAATAGAGTCTGGCGATATACTATCCCCAATTGCCCTTGATTGTGCGAACAGCGTGAACTCTTCCTCATAAACAGGATTTTCGCCAAAGGTCAAAACAGGTATTTTTGTTTGAATGGGTTCCTCTATTTGTGTTGTTGTTCGTGTCGTATCTATAGCAAGTGTAGTTGGCTTTTGAAGTGTTTGACACGAGAGAATGAGTAGAGGAATGAAGGCATAAATACCTATTTTTTTATATAGCATAAAAGACACATTTAGCATTTCTAGTTGTTAAAAACAAGTAAAAATGAGGTAATTCAGAAGTAAATGAATGATTCTATATTATTCTGAAAATACATCAAAACAGTACACATTCAGAAATGAATTTTGTTAGAAAATAGTATTTTTCAAAGAATTAACTCAAAAATAGCTAATTTATTGTAGTTGTGCAACCTTAGTAAGTGGCTCTTGCTGCGATAAACAATGGAAGCTACCCAAGCCCCAAATGATTTCAGTGGAGTCAATTCCAACTACTTTTCGATCTGGAAAACAAGTTTCGATGATTTTTAGCGCAACGTCGTCCTGCTTGCAACGGTATGTTGGAACAATTACGTGTTCGTTGGAAATATAGAAATTTGCATAAGAGGCTGGTAATCGTTCACCTTGGTCAATAACAGGATTGGGCATAGGAAGCTCAATAATATTGAGGGATTCGCCGTTCAATAGTCTCAATCGTTTCAAATCATCTAAATTTTGTCTCAAAGGTTCAAAATTTGCATCTAGCCGATTGCTTTCTGTTACAGTAAGAACCGTATTCGCATTGACAAAACGAGTAGTGTCATCGATGTGTCCATCTGTATCGTCTCCAACTATTCCCTCGGAAACCCAGAGAATTTGTTCGACACCATAATAACCACGTAGATAGTCTTCGATTTCTGCTTGGGACAAATGTGGGTTTCTGTTCGGGTGCAATAAACATACTTTAGAAGTCAGTAATGCACCTGCTCCATTGAATTCAACACTTCCTCCTTCCATCACGATACCAGGTGTGACATAGTTCAACCCAAGTGTTTCTGCTATACGAACGGGCAAGTTGTTGTCTGCGTCATAGGGTGGATATTTCCCTCCCCATGCATTGTAAGTCCAGTTTACAATCATTCGTTCTGCAGTGTTTTCCTTGATTAAAAAGGCAGGTCCATGATCTCTGCACCACGAATCATTTGTAGGAAATGCATATAAATCTACTTTTTCAGAATTTACCTCGTAACGCGCCATTAACCCTTGAATTTTCTGGATTAACTCCTCATTGTGTGCATTGATTGCCACACGCTCTGATAAAGTCAATGTTTTAATGAATTCAAAATAAGCCGGATAAATACGCTCAAATCGGTCTTCCCAGGTCGCTTCATTTTTCGGAAATGTCAACCAAGTTGCTCGGTGTGTATGCCATTCAGCTGGGAAAAAAAAGCCAAGTTCTTTCGGAGTCATCAGTGTGAATTTGTCTGTTGTAAACCAACAAAACTAGTGAATTATTCTTAAAAATAGAACCTATCTACGTTCGACACTTGGAATTTTCAAAATGGAATTGTATTTTTGTATTTAATTTTTGTTGAAAGCAATTTATTTGTTATAGATAAAAAACTTTAGGTTATCTCTTCTCTCCATTTGGAGGAAGAGTGGTTGAATAAATGATAGGTTTGAAAGGCAGCCAGCTTTGTTGGCTGTTTTTTTTTGAATTGAACATGGGAAAGCAACATATTTTTATTCAAATGGGTCTTCGTTCTCCTATCGGTAAAAAAGGAGGAATTTGGAAAAATACAATTCCGGAAGACTTTACAGCTTTACTCGTACAAGAGTTGGCTCGTTCCTATTCTCCCGATGACCTTCTTCTTGCTACTTCCCTTGGAACTGGCGGAAATATGGCACGCTATGTAGCTATCCAAGCTAATTTACCCTTTCAGATTCCTGCAACTACCCTAGATGGACAATGTGCAGGTGCAATCAAGGCTCTACAAGTAGGAATGGCACAAATTATTTCTGGACAAAGTTCGTGTGTGTTTGTCGGCGGGATGGAAAGCAACAGCCTTGCCCCATCCCGAAATTACCAAAAAAATGACCCTCGTTACGACGATTCTATTCCACAGTATGAAATCGCTCAGTTTGCCCCATCGGCTTTGAATGTATCTCTCCTTGATGCAGCAGCTAATTTAGCTGATGAGTTGGGTATTTCTCCACAAGAAATGTCTGACTGGACGTATCAATCTCATCAAAAAGCAATACAATCCATTAAAAATACTCATTTAAAGGATTGTATTTTTCCCATAAATAGCGTGAATTTAGATGAGACTTTACCCCCTAATCGTCCGTATGAAGATTGGAAATTGCTGGTTTCTAGGCAATTACATGCCATAAATGCAACAAATACAGCACATAAACAAGACGGTGCTTGTGTGTTAGTACTGAATGCCGTCCGTTCGGATGAAATAGAACACATCCATGGACTTTGTGAAGTGGTTGCGGTCAAATATGTGGGTGTAGAGCCAAATCGTGCACCCATCGCTTTCTTAGGCGCAATTGAAAAAGTGTTGGTAGAAAATGACTTAACTGTGCAGGACATAGATTGTTGGGAAATCAATGAGTCCTTTGCCCTGAAGCCACTGGCTTTCCAGAAAAAATATCAGATAAATCCAGAGAAAATAAATATTTTTGGCGGAAACTTGGCGTACGGGCATCCTTTTGGTGCTTCAGGTGCTATCGGCGTACTTCATTTGACCAAAGCTTTGCAACTTAGACGTGGACAATGGGGTGTTTTTGCCATGTCTGCGGCTGGTGGCTTAGGAACTGCCGTTTTACTTCGGTATTATACATAGG
>JBKBRQ010000048.1:0-15168 GCA_046292055.1 Spirosomataceae bacterium
AAACGGGGGGGTAATGTTCTTTTTTTCTAGCTTTTACCCGTTTATAACGCCAAGATGTATTAAAGATGCCCTAGTTTTTAGTTGGTAATAAATAAGGTAAGATTTCTTGGATGGATTGTACAGAAAAAAAGCGGTCATCTTCTATCGTATGCGAAATGGTTTCATGCTGCCAAGTAACATGAAAGGGAATGTGAATGGCACGTGCATTGAGAGAAATAACAGGCAAAACGTCGGATTTTAACGTATTCCCAATCATAAGAAAGTGTTCGGGTGAACAGTTGAGTCTGTGCAGGAGTCTTTGGTAATCGACTTCTTTCTTCTCGCTCATGATTTCTACATGGTGAAAATACGAGGCTAACCCCGACTTTTGTAACTTCCTTTCTTGGTCTAGTAAATCTCCTTTTGTTGCAACAACTAATTGATAATGAGGTTGTAATTGTTGTAAAACTTGTTCGACGCCCGCTAGTAATTCAATGGGTTTATCTAACATTTCTTTTCCAATTTCGATGGCTTTTTCTACCATTGACAACGGCGCAGTTCCTTCAGTGACTGTTAAAATAGTTTCAATCATTGATAGCATAAATCCCTTGATGCCATATCCGTACAAACGTAAATTATCCATCTCCGTCTTGAATAACGCTTGATTTACTGTATGATGCGGAAGGTAATCCTCTAAAAGTGCACAAAAGCGCTCTTCACTTTCTCTGAAGTAGGGCTCATTGACCCATAATGTGTCGTCTGCATCAAAAGCAATGATGCGTAGGTTGTCAAGTTTGTTCGCGGTCATGTCCGGTTCTTTTGTATCGTATGAATAACCTAAAGTCCTAGTTTGTTGGTGTAAATATACGTACATTCAACCTGTTACGGCTTTATTTTATATGTAAACTCTCGTATAGTATGAAAAAAAACATCGCTTGATTATGTGCTTGTAGGAATTCAATTTCTCCTTTTTGGACTGTTTTTCGTAGATTTTTTTGAATCTTTTGCACTCCCTAATTTACTCAAGTGGGTCGCTTTTGTAAGTACATGGGTTGGTTTTTTCATCCTTGCTTTGGCTATCCTGCAATTGAGGAATAGCCTTACTGCATTTCCTACTCCCAAAGACAATAGTTCTCTGATTACTAGTGGTCTGTATAAATGGGTCCGGCATCCTATTTACACGGGCATCCTTTTGGCGGTTTTTGGCTACTCTCTCTACTCTACATCCTATTCTCGACTTGGTATTTCGTTCGCACTCATGTTCTTGTTTTTTATCAAAACAGCGTATGAGGAACGTCAATTGAAGAGAAAATACCCAACTTATACCGAATACGCAGAGAAAACAGGTCGGTTTTTTCCAAAATTAGGTCAATTATTTAAGACTTGAACAGCCATTTCCGGAATATCTTTGTGAGCAAAGGGGTGAAAACAAAAACCATCAAAGGCACTAGAATGAGTGTTAACACCAATGTTTTGATGAAAAGCGGTAATGTGGTTAAAAAATCGCCTAAAACAAGGAAAATAAGATTGATTGTGGGGTAAATGGCCATCCAGATTAGGATAGCCATTTTATATTTGGGTGCAGCTTGCATAAATGCTATAGGGTAGATAAAAGTGGTTTTACTTTTTGTCCAATCAGCTCGATGGATTTAATGAGTTGATGATGAGGAAGTTCAGCAACATCCATTTGGAAAGTAAAACGGTCTACTCCACCAAGTGCATCGCTATGTCTTTTGATTTTCTCTGCAATTTCTTCAGGTCCGCCTACTAATAGGGCACCAAGCGGGCCTCTTTGGGCGTCAAAATGTGCGCGGGTCGTTGGTGGCCAACCTCTTTCTTTCCCTATTCGTGTCATTGCAGCGGCATAACCTGGAAAAAAGTCATCGACGGCTTCTTTGGTTGTTGCACCCACATAACCAAGCGAATGAATACCCACTTTCAGGTCTTTTTCCTGGAAACCTGCTTGCAAACCGGCTCTTTTGTATAAGTCAATAAGTGGTCTAAAACGGTGTGTTTCTCCCCCAATAATGGCAACCATCAAGGGTAAGCCTAATTGACCCGCACGGACAAAAGACTGGGGTGTACCACCAACTCCTAGCCAAATAGGTAATTTTTTCTGGTGGGGTCTTGGATAAATCGGCTGATTTTTGAGTGCTGGACGAAATTTACCCGACCAAGTAATTACTTCTTGTTCGTTTATTTTGAGTAGTAATTCGAGTTTTTCAGCGAACAGTTCGTCGTAATCGGATAGTTTATAACCAAATAATGGAAAGGCATCAGTGAATGAGCCACGTCCGACAACCATTTCTGCGCGCCCTTGAGATAGCAAGTCCAAGGTGGCGAATTGCTGGAAAGAACGCACGGGATCAGCGGCACTCAATACCGTAACTGCGCTTGTCAGTTTAATTTTAGATGTTTTTGCTGCGGCTGCGGCTAAAATATGAGAAGGTGCTGCATCCAAGAAATCTTTTCGGTGATGTTCCCCGATGCCGAACAAATCAAGACCTGCTTGTTCAGCAAGTACAATGCGTTCGATGAGATTTTGTAAAGCATCGCTATCTGAAATAGCCTGCTGTTGGCCGCTCATCACGGCGGCAAAACTGTCAATTCCGATTTCCATTTTACTGATTTTTAAACGCCAAATTGGGTCAAATGATGATTCAAATGTTTGTAGAATAGGATATTCCATTCTTCAGCGCGTAATCGGCCGAAAGAAAGCGATTCTCTTCCTTCAAAATAAGACGGGCCCGCTTGCTGTGTTCGGAGTAAATATGCGATTAATCTCTCTTTTTGTGCTTGAAAATCTTCCTCACCTGCACGAATGAAAGCCGGGGAAGTCGGCCCATTTTTCTTCATAGGCTTGGTATTGATAATCATGGGCTTAACGAATGTTCGAAGCACAAGCCGCATTAAAAACGGAGGGCGTTTGTGGGTATCTTCGTAGACCATTTCATACGAAATATTAACGTGTGCCAGCATTTGGGCAACATTCATTTTGCCCCAAATAGGTTGTTTTTCAGGATTCAACCGTTCAATTCGATTGATTAACTCCTCCACTTCTTGTGTGTCGAATGTATTTTTTATTTGCATGAATTCAGTTGAAATAATGACAAGATATAGGTATATACATTAAATTTTGCCAATAAATTCATTTGAAATAGGAGAAAAGAGAAGGGCATAAAAAAAACGGTCAACAACGTTGACCGTTTTACTCAGTTGGCTCACAAGGACTCGAACCTTGAATAAAGGCACCAAAAACCTCTGTGTTACCATTACACCATGAGCCATTTCTGATTTGGTGATGCAAAATTATAACTTGGAATTACATCATGCAAGTGTTCTGCTGAAATTTTTTTTCGCTTTTCCACTTTTTTTTTCTTTCTTATTGATTATCAGGAAAATAAATAAAGAAATATTTTTATCTTTTTTTTGATTTAAGCTACAACCAAGGGTATAATTTCCCTTGGTTGTAAAAAATGGAAAGATTACAGTGCGCTAGTTTCTGCTGTAGGGGCAATTTTTTTCACAAGTCCTTGGAGTACTTTTCCTGGGCCGCACTCAATGAAAGTGATAGCACCATCTTGAACCATCGATTGAACAGATTGTGTCCAGCGAACAGGCGCTGTTAACTGAGCAATTAGATTTTCTTTTATCTCAGCTACATCGGTCGAAGGCTTTGCATTTACATTTTGATAAATAGGGCAAGTTGGCGTAGAAAACGTAGTTTCATCGATGGCTGCTGCTAGTTCTTCACGCGCGGGCTCCATCAAAGGAGAATGGAATGCTCCACCAACTGGTAAAACAAGCGCACGTTTTGCACCCGCGGCTTTCATGCGCTCACATGCAACTTCAATTCCTGCTAGACTACCTGAGATAACCAATTGGCCGGGGCAGTTGTAGTTGGCAGGGACAATAACTTCACCCGTTTCTTTTTGTACATCCGCGCAGACTTCTTCTACTTTTTCATCCGATAAGTTGAGGACCGCTGCCATAGTAGAAGGGGTTAATAAACAGGCTTTTTGCATGGCATCTGCACGTTGCGCAACAAGGCGTAAGCCATCCTCAAAACGAAGTGCGCCTGCGGCTACTAATGCTGAAAACTCGCCTAAAGAGTGCCCGGCAACCATATCTGGTGAAAAATTGTCAGCTATTAAAGCTGAAACAACGGAATGAATGAAAATAGCTGGCTGCGTGACATTGGTCTGTTTTAACTCTTCGTCTGTCCCTTCAAACATGATTTTCACAATATCAAAACCAAGAATTTCGTTAGCTTGATGAAATAAAGCTTGGGCTTTTTCTGATTTTTCGTACAAATCCTTACCCATTCCACTAAATTGCGCCCCTTGACCCGGGAAAACGTATGCTGTCATAGTTCTTTGTTTTTTATTTAAATACAAATTTATAGAATTATCTGTTTGTCCCTCTAATTCTTCTTATTTTGACGTCTGATTATCCTTTTAATTCGTTTGTTTATGAAAAAATACCTTTTATTTTTCTCCATTCTTTTACTTGCAGCATGCCAAGTACAAAAACCCTCTTCTGTTGCAGATATGGCTGTTTTGCAAACTCATAAAACAGTAGCTATTCTTCCGTTTGACGTCGATTTTTCAGATCAATACCTACAAGTTATTTACAACCGAAAACGCAATAGAGAGCAGTCGTATGAAGAGTTTGCGTGGGAGCAAAAAAGACTAGCAGGTTTGGATTTACAAGCTGATATGTACAAAGTGCTTGCGAAAAAAATAGAAAAAGGGAAGCTATCACTCCCCATCATGGATTTTTTGCAGACTAATCGGTTACTTGCTGAAAATAATGTTCCCATGAATATGATTTTTACGATGAATAAGCAAGAGTTGGCGCGTATTCTACAAGTAGATGCGGTAATTAGTGGGACTTCACTCATCGAGGTCGACCGCCCAAACCTCAATCGGATGATGCTAGCAACTCCTTTTGGTTTTGGAGGAGTAACGACAGACGTATTTATTACGGACAGGCAAACGGGTCAAGTTGCTTGGAAAAGTCAGTTTTCGTTGAGACCAAGCCAAATGATGGACACACCTGCTTTTTTGGCAACAAGTACTGTTTCTACCATCGCCAAACGTATTCCGTACAAATAAAAAGAGGGTATCACCAACGATACCCTCGTAAAAATTCTTCAATTGATAATCTTTTCTTTCCTTCAGCCTGAATCTCTTCAATAGATAACCATCCATCTGCGGTTTTTACTTGCCAAAATGTCTTCCTATTTGTCCGAATAGTTTTATCCTCCATTTTGATTACTTCTGCATTAGACACGTCTAAGTCAGAAAGGATTTCTTTATTAGACTTGTAAATTTTGTGCATTTTCCCTTGGAAGTTCGTCCAAGCAGCAGGATAAGGGCTTAGTCCTCGAATAAAATTATGAATCGATTGTGTAGAGGTATCCCAATTGATTTGACAGCTTTCTTTGAATAATTTTGGCGCATTTTTTTCGACACTTGGTGTTTCTTGAGGTGTCTGGGTATATGTATTATTCTTGATTTGCTGTAGTGTTTTTACTACCAAATTAGCACCAATATCCATCAAGCGATCGTGTAGTTCGCCGGCTGTTTCGTTTTCACCAATAGGTGTAGATTCTGAAAGCAAGATTTGACCTGTATCAATTGCTTGTTCAATAAAGAATGTAGTTACGCCGGTTGTTTTTTCCCCACTTATGATAGCCCAATTGATAGGTGCAGCCCCACGGTAGTCGGGGAGGAGCGAGCCATGTAAATTGAACGTACCTTTGGGCGGCATATTCCAAACGACTTCGGGTAACATACGAAAAGCAACAACTACTTGGATATCAGCTTGGTAGGATTTTAATTCAGCGAGAAAATCAGGGTCTTTCAGTTTGATAGGTTGTAAGACAGGAATTTGATGTGAGACGGCACACTTTTTTACAGGAGTTTCTTGTAGTTTTAGACCACGTCCGGCTGGTTTATCAGGTGCAGTCACAACAGCAACCACCTCAAAGTTTGCTCGGAGGATGGCTTCTAGACTAGCAACAGCAAAGTCGGGCGTACCCATAAATATAATCTTCATAAAATAGTACTTTATTTTGATTAATTTGTATTAAACTTTTATATTTGAATACTGGTTAATGCACAAAGGTACGATGTTCTTGGAAGAGGAATCAAAGTTTTGGTTTTTTGTTGCCAATTTTTTGACTATCTTTGTAAACCAATTAAGGACAAGATAATGCGAACAAAAGTAACAAGTGCTGAATCAATGGAAAGGAGCTAGTTTCTGAACTCAACAGATATGTGTTTCAGGAGCGGAGTAGTATCCGTTCTTTTTTTTTGCCTTGTATGAACGCTTTTTTGCCTTTACATGCAATTTTATCTAGTATAAACCCCTGTTATTGAATAAATTAACCAGGACAAATTTTTTCTGTATGTCAAAGTATCAGTATTACACCCAAGAGGGATATGACAATTTGAAGAACAAATTACATGAAATGAAAACGAAAGGTCGTGCAGAAATTGCTCGTCAGATTGCGGAAGCACGTGATAAAGGCGACCTTTCCGAAAATGCGGAGTACGATGCGGCGAAAGATGCACAAGGTTTGATGGAATCCGAGATTTCTAAGTTAGAAACTTTGATGTCCAATGCCCGTATTTTAGATGAGTCCACTATTGATACATCTTCTGTTTCTTTGATGAATAAAGTAAAAATCAAGAATGTGAAAAACGGTGCAATTATGAATTACACGCTAGTTGCAGAGGAAGAAGCAAACTTGAAAGAAGGAAAGATTTCTATTAACTCGCCATTTGCGAAAGGTTTATTGGGTAAGGTTGTTGGTGATATTGCACAGATTCAAGCACCTGCTGGAGTTGTAGAAGTAGAAGTGTTAGAAATAACTGTTTAATATAGTACGAATATTTTATGCAAGGAGGCTTGGTACGTGATGTGCCAAGCCTCTTTGCATAAAAAAAAGACTGGGACAATCTGCTCCAGCCTTTCTCGCTACTAAATCCACACAACTTTTATCTTTTATACTAAGCTATTCACTTAGTCATATTTCTTCCATGTAGAAACAAATTTATACTTTTTATTGAAATTATGCAATAATGGAACTTCTTTTTTCAAAAAAATAACTTGAAATACAAAAAGCAAGATAAATAAACTGATTTATCGGCCAATTGCTACCTTTTGAAGAAGTGAATCAATGATTTCTCTTGGTTGTACACCATCTGCTTCAGCTTCATAGTTTAAGATAATCCGATGATTAAATACGTCTCCTACAACAGCCTTGATGTCTTCAGGTAAAACATAATCCCGTTGGTCAAAGAAAGCGAGTGCTTTGGCTGCTTTGTGCAGGGAAATAGTTGCCCGCGGGGAAACACCGTATTGAATGTACTTGGCTTCTTTAATTCCGGAATCTAGTGGGAAACGGGTCGCAAAAACTAGTTCGATGATATACCGTTCTAGCATATCCGAAATGGTAACTGAATTGATTGCTTCTCGAATGGCAAAAATATCTTCCTTTGTTAGAATAGCTTTGGGGTAATACTTAAAGTTTGTATTGCTCATACGCCGAACCATCTCCAATTCATTTCTTTTATCCAAATAATCAACATAGACTTTCATCATAAATCGATCTACTTGGGCTTCAGGTAATGGATAAGTACCTTCTTGTTCTACAGGGTTTTGTGTGGCCATGACCAAAAACGGGCGGTCCAAAATAAATGTTTCTTCACCGATGGTAACTTGGCGTTCTGCCATCGCTTCAAGTAGCGCGGATTGAACTTTGGCAGGTGCTCTGTTGACCTCATCAGCCAAAATGAGATTAGCGAAAATAGGCCCTTTTTTAACTTCAAATTCACCTGACTTTTGGTTGTAAATCATCGTTCCGATTAAGTCAGCAGGAAGTAAGTCAGGTGTAAATTGGATTCGATTAAAACCTAAATCGAGTACTTGAGCTAGTGTATTTATAGTCTTTGTTTTGGCAAGACCAGGCACGCCTTCCAGTAAAATATGACCTTCAGAGAATAAGCCTATTAATAGACGATTCACAAGTTTTTCTTGCCCAATGACTACTTTACTTACTTCGTCGAAGACTTCTCTGATTTTTCTATATGCTTCTTGTTGATTTTCCATCTGTTCTATTTATTGTGGGTGAATTTACAAATTTTCCCTATTTATACTGCATTTTGTACGGGCAATTCCCAAAAACAAATCGGTTATTCTGAGAAATATCTTTTTGTAAAATACAGTTTTCATATCCCATTTGTAGAAGCATTTTTTTCGTTTCTTCGCCATACGCTCGATTAACCTCAAAGGCAAGTAGCGCACCTGGTTTTAGTGTATTTATTCCTAATTCTGCAATTTTTCTGTAAAAGAGAAGCGGGTCATCGTCTGGTACAAATAACGCAAGTGAAGGCTCATATTGAAGTACATTTTCTTGCATATTTATTCGTTCAGACTGACAAATATAGGGGGGATTACTAACGATTAAATCAAATTTTGGGTTGTGTACTTCTTCTAAATGAAGGACATCTTTTTGCTCAAATTGAACAGCAATCTGGTGTTTTTCTGCATTTTTCTGGGCAATTCTGAGTGCATCTACTGAAATATCCCAGGCAGTTACCGAGCTTGAAGGTATTTTTTTAGCTAAAGTGATGGCAATACAACCTGAGCCGGTACCAATGTCTAATATAGTAGGGGCTGAAGCTTTAAATTTTTGAATAAGTATATCAACCAACTCCTCCGTTTCAGGTCTTGGAATAAGCACTCCAGATGCAGTAATGAATGTAATTCCATAAAAGTTAGTTTCACCAAGAATATATTGTAGTGGTTCGTGCAGATTAATTCTTTCAATAATCGATTGCCAATGTATGTGCGTGTCATCCCACGGCTTATCTCCGAGAATATCAAGTTTTGAGGCACCGAGGAAATGTTCGATGAGTACTGTTGCAATTGCTTTTTTTTCGGGGATATCTTGTATCGAAATGGCAGCTTGTAAGGTGTTATAAATCTCTTGAAGTGTTCGCATTGGAGTAAATGAAAAAAATCCTGATAGTTTTGCTACCAGGATTTTAACGAATTAAAGACGTCTAATCCAAATATTTCTGAATTGTGTTTTATTTCCGTGATCTTGTAACCCAATCACATCTTCTCCGTGAGCTGTCGTGTATAGGTGTAAACCAATATAGTTTGTTAGTCCATTTATAACCGTATTGTTTTGAATAAGTACGCCATTGTGAAGAACCGTAATGCGTGCAGGTGCGTCTAAACGTCCGTCAGCTTTGAAGCGTGGTGCAGTATAAATAACATCGTACGCATTCCACTCAAGCGGTGAACGCATGGCATTCACTAGTGGCGCATGGTCTTTATAAATACTTCCAGCTTGGCCATTGCTGTACGTACGGTTTTGGTAAGAGTCAAGGATTTGCAGTTCGTATCTGTTTTGAAAAAATACACCACTGTTTCCGCGCCCTTGGCCTTGAGATTCCACAACATCTGGCGCACTAAATTCCAAATGTAATTGGCAATCTCCAAATTTCATTTTTGTTTGAATTCCGCCTGAACCAGGAATAACTTGCATATAATCTTTATCTATAATCTCCCAAGGTGCTGGTTTTGTCGCATCTTTTTGGCTTACCCACTGAGATAAGTCTTTGCCATCAAACAAGATAATGGCATCAGACGGGGCATCACCAAGCTTTTTGCCAGGTGTAATGACAGGTACTTGCGGCTCCCAGATTTCAGTCATCTCTGGTTTCATAGGCATTGGAGAGACTTCCGGTGGAGTGTTTGGATACTTTTGAGCCATGCTGTTTTGTGCAACTGCCAAAGATAGAAAAAGCCCGAATCCGAATAAAATTCTTTTGTTCATAGTGGTTAAATAAGGGTAAATAAAAAAGATTACAGTTCTCAAAAATAGTAAGAATCACCAAAAGTTTGTTTTTTTATCCCAAAAAAGATTCGTCGTTGTACCTTTGTAGCATGAAATTCGAATTACAAGTTACAGATAGTGGCTCCAAAGCACGAGCGGGAGTCTTAACAACTGACCACGGTACAATACAAACACCTATTTTTATGCCCGTTGGTACAGCAGGTACAGTCAAGGGTGTACACCAACGTGAGCTCGAGGAGGATGTGAAAGCGCAAATCATTTTGGGCAATACATATCACCTTTATCTACGTCCTGGGCTAGATATCATCGAAAAGGCAGGTGGTTTACACGGTTTTAACGGATGGAAAAAGCCGATTTTGACTGATAGTGGTGGTTATCAGGTTTTTTCATTGAAAGAAATTCGGAAAATTACAGAAGAAGGAGTGCAGTTTAACTCACACATTGATGGGTCCAAACACCTTTTTACGCCTGAATATGTCATGGATATACAGCGTTCTATTGGAGCAGATATCATTATGGCTTTTGACGAATGTCCCCCGTATCCGTGTGATTATGGGTACGCCGAAAAATCCATGCATTTGACACACCGCTGGTTGAAAAGATGTATTCACCGAATGGATTCTACAGAGCCAAAATATGGACATGAACAGGCACTTTTCCCGATTATTCAAGGAAGTGTATATAAAGATTTACGGGTTCAATCGGCGGAGTTTATTGCTGCCCAAAATCAGCAAGGAAATGCTATTGGAGGTTTGTCTGTTGGGGAGCCGGCAGATGATATGTATGCTATGATTGAGGTGGTAAATGCTATTTTGCCCCAAGATAAGCCACGTTATTTGATGGGAGTAGGAACGCCAGAAAATATCTTGGAAGCCATTTCACTTGGCATTGATATGTTTGATTGTGTCATGCCCACCCGAAATGCTCGGAATGGGATGCTGTTTACTACACAAGGGATTATCAATATTCGAAATAAAAAATGGGAAGATGATTTTTCACCTATTGACCTAGGTCTGGATAATCATGTAAGTCAATTTTATACCAAAGCGTATCTAAAGCATTTGATTAAATGTCAAGAAATGCTAGGCGCGCAAATTGCGAGTATTCATAATCTCTCGTTCTATCTCTGGTTGGTTGGACAAGCGCGGGAACATATTCTTGCTGGGGATTTTTCATCCTGGAAGAACAGCATGGTAAAACAAGTGATGCAGCGGCTCTAAAATTAGGTGAATGAAATGTATCAAAAAAATAGCTTGAAATGAGGATTTGATTATTTTTGCATAATTTCAATAATTAATTAAACAAATATCAGTCAAATCATACATGGAATCACTCATTTCCTATTTTTCAACCATTCCGTCTTCACACAGAAGCTTGATGTTGGTCGGTGGAATCACCTTTTTTTGGCTTTTGGAAGGGATTCTGCCACTTGTGCAGTTTCGATATCACAAATGGAAACATGCAGGGGTTAACTTCTTTTTTACATTTACGACCATTCTAGTCAATTTCGCTTTGGCATTCATTCTTTTGAAAACGTCGGATTGGGCGGTTGCTAATGGGTTTGGATTACTGCAGTGGCTACCCGAAATGTCGCCTTGGCTATATGGTTTGATTGGTCTTTTAGCCCTCGATTTAATCGGTGCATACGCTGTGCATTGGTCTGAGCACAAAGTTAAATGGATGTGGAAATTTCACCTTATTCATCATACGGATACGCACGTAGATACGACATCTGCCAATAGACATCATCCGGGTGAAAGTATTTTTCGCTTTATTTTTACCACAATAGGTGTTTTACTCATTGGTACGCCCATGTGGATTGTCTTTTTGTACCAATCACTTTCTGTTGTACTTTCGCAGTTCAATCATGCGAATATCTCGCTGCCGAGATGGTTGGATAAGGGCATGAGTTGGGTGATTGTATCGCCTAATATGCACAAGGTACATCATCATTTTCAACTTCCTTATACAGATTCAAATTACGGGAATATTTTTGCTATTTGGGATCATATTTTTGGTACGTACCGTGATTTATCCCCAGATAAAATCATTTTTGGTGTGGATACGCACATGAAACAAGAAGAAAATAGTCGTTTGACAAATTTATTGAAAATTCCGTTTCAGCCGTATCGACCGCCGCAAACACAAGGAAACGATTGATTATTTTACAAAAACAGCGGGCTTTCAATTACGAAAGCCCGCTGTTTTTATTTTTAGAGTAATTCATCAAAAATCAGTTCAATTGCTTCAGAAAGGCCATAAATTCTGCTTGTAGCGCCATTTGTTTATCTTTTGCATACCAAGCATGGAGTTTCTCAGAGGTAACTTTGTAATCTACGTCCTGTCCTTTATATGTATCAAGAAGTTCTTGAGCAGGAATTGGACGTGGTCCCCAATCACCCAAAAATGTATAATTTTGATCCAGAACAATCCATTTCGGGATAGATTTACTTGTACCTGTCAAGTGAGCATCCATTAATTCTGGATTTGCATCTCTATAAATCAATCCTAACTTGATTTTTTCAGGGTTCAAAGCAGCAATTTGCGCTATAACTGGAACAATTTGCGCAGCATCTCCGCACCAATGTTCCGTGATGACTAGCCAGTGAACTGGTTTTTCGAGTGCTTCAACAGTTGTCCTCAATTCTTCAGACAAATGTAGCGTTTTACCGATTCGTTGCATACGCTGCCAGTTCATAGGGAGGTATTCGTGAAACGGAATGGCATCACCAGCAGCTATTTCTTCTTCAAAACGCGTTTGATACGCAGAAAAAGAAAGGCTCTTCGCAAAAAAATGAGCGTATTCGTTGGTTGTTAACATTGTTTGTTGTGTATGTTGGATTTATCACATTACAATTCTCGTCTGCGAAGTAGTTCCATTTTTCATTCTTTAGAACTGAATTTGTAAACCACTTTGGATAGAAAAAGGCCGTGAAGTAAATCCATAAATTTCTGTATAATCTGTATTTAACACATTTTGAATACTTGCAAACGCTTTCACTTTGGCATGAATCGCATATCCAGACTGTAGATTTAGTAAAAAATAGGCAGGTAAATTGACTTCTTCACTAGCGAAAGTGTTCGTATTGAAAAAGCGGTCTGTACGGTCAGAGAAATACTGACCTTGCACACCCACTGTCCATTTAGAAGAAATTTGATACCCAATAGTTGCGTTTATGGCGTGTTTTGGGCGGCGTAAAAGGTTATAAGTACGTATTTCTGTTCCTCCTTGGTCTTCAATAGATTCACCTGTTGTAAAAGTATAATTGCCTGAAAAATGCCAGTTTTGAACGAATAGCTGTCCGTCTATTTCTACTCCTTGGTCTTGTTGTTTGTTCAGATTGATGTATTGCCCGTAAGGCGGGATAGAAAGGGATTGGAAGAAAATGACATTCCGCATGTCACGCTGGAAATAAACTCCGCGTATGTAATTTTTCGCTTTTTTGCCTGAAAACTGCATTCCTAAGTCGTAGGTCTGAGCAATTTCTGGCTGCAAATCCAAGTTACCATACGCTGAATAAATTTGGTATAAAGATGGATTTTTGAAGCTATTCGCGATAGATAAAAATACTTTAAACTGTGGGTGAATGACCAAATAGGGGTTGAGTGTATAGGACGTATTGAAACCATAAATGGAATGTTGATTTAATCGCCCACCGAGTTCAAACCCGAATTTGCCCAATCTTTGGCTATTCAAGGAGGCATATGCACTTGTATTTAGGATAGATGCTTGTGCAAATTCAATAGGCGTGTCATCAAAACGACCAAACGGACTTATAGAAAAATAATCTTGCGACATGCTTTGTTGCCGAACGTCAAGCCCGCTTACAAGCGTAAAGTTGGGGTGAAAACGCCATTGAGAAACCCATTCGGCAAAATGAGCTTTAGATGCGAAATTCGCTTCAGAGTAAGACGAAAAGGCGGTAACGGGTACAAATGTAGAGTCGTTAATAGAAGAACGGTTCGTTTGCGTAAACAGATAATGTGCCGTCCAGTCCCATTTTTTTCCTTGGTATGTATAACCCGAACCGATTTGGACATTCTTGTTATTTGATACAAAGTCGTGGTCGTCTGCAAATGCGCCTTCATCGATATCTGCTTGGTATTGGCTGAGTAAAAATTTGCCGTAAAAAGATGCTTTTTCTGAAAGAAAACGAGTGAGTGTACCATGTACAGTAGTTGCTGCAAAGCCATCTTTTTCAAAAGGTTCTGAGGATTTAGAGGCATCTGCTGCAGAAAAACCTTGGCTGTTTGTCTGCGAAATTCCCGCTATGTATTTCCATTTGGTAGATCTCCCGGAGACGGTCGCATCTCCTCGAAAAGTACCAAAACTACCTGCAGAAAGTGTAGCACTCACTTGAAAAGGTTTCGATCCTGTTTTTTTCGTGATGATATGAATGACACCCGCAACGGCATCGGAACCGTAAAGTGTTGATTGTCCTCCTTTCATGATTTCGATGCGTTCGATTTGTTCCAAAGGAATGAGGTTCAGATCAAATGAATTGGAAATGGAGGAAGGGTCAAAAACAGGAACTCCATCTACCAAAATAAGGGAAGAACCTGCGCCTGCGCCACGTAAAAAAGGGGTTTGGACGCTTCCAAGCGGTTGTCCGCTTCCTACAACAACGAGCCCGGCTTGTGTGTTGAGAACATCTAAAAGCGCGCGACCTGCTTGAGAGCGGAGGAGGGAGTCTGTCAGTACGGTAAGGACTTTACCGGATTGATCTTGTTTTTGTGGGAATTTTGAAGTGGTAACGACTACTTCGTCTAGTGATTTGTCTTTTTCTTGGGCATACAAGAGGTGGGTAGATAGGAGCAATCCTACCAAGACGAGCTGGGTGCGCGATGACGGCATGTTTTTTTGTAGAAAAAATAAAAAATGGGCGAACGCTCGTTTGTTTTCATCCTCCGTAAATAACAAACAAGAATGGTCTGAGGCAGGTCTCCTGGCTTGGTTTATCGTTTGGAACCTTCCCACCAAAACGGCAGTGGCATTGCAGACAAACGACTTTGTGCTTTATTGCACAAATAAACCGTACAGTTGCGGGGACAGCTTGTGCTTACACAATTCCCTATTAAGTCCTACCAAGAAATTGAATTTTCCTTGAAAGACACCTCAAACTGCTGCAAAGGTATTGGAAAAATACAAAATTCCAATACCTTTTTCGCCCTTCTGTTTTCCTATCTATTGAATGCTAGTCGTTGTCCTTTGACAGATTCATCAAATTTTCCTTGGTTATATACTACATGCCCAGAAACAATCGTCTGCTCGATGCGTGCAGGGAAAGTGTGGTTTTCAAACGGAGACC
>JBKBRQ010000049.1:0-14796 GCA_046292055.1 Spirosomataceae bacterium
AAAAGACTCCGTTGATTAATTCAACGGAGTCTTTTTCGTTTATACCAAAAACCACCCAAAACAAGAAATAGACGGGTGCAGGGCTAGAAAACAAATACAATACTAAATTGACCACTCAATAAAATTCAAAAATATAGCTAGTTTATCCAATGAAAACATACTAATTTAGACTATCTGCAACACATATAATTCCAAAATAGGATGTCCGGAATTCTACCAATAAAAAAATGTAACCGAACAATACCTCCGAGGGTCATAAAAAAAATAGAAGTATTCATTGTTATTTTCTTCATTCTATACGCTTCACAAGCTGTGTCTCAAAATAATCTCTGCAACCAAAATGACCCAACAGCGCGTGGAAATTTTCTCGTAACACCAGCAGAAGTATGTGCAGGTGAGCCATTTATGTTCAGTAATCTAAACTCTGATGCACAGAATATTCGATATTATTTAGGGTATGGTGGACAATCTGAAACGGAATTAGCAACACTTCCTTTTACACAACTCACTACCGTTTCTTTATCCCCAAGCAGTGATAAAGAGGAAACATTTACTATTCTTCAAGTTGCTACTCGCAATGGAATAACTACATATGCCTGTGCCAACATTCTTGTTAAACCTTCCAATAGACCTGATATTGCTACAGAAGCATGCAATGCAAACTTCCTAAAGATTACGATTCCTAAAAATGAAAAAAATACAAGTACTACGTATGCCATTGATTGGGGAGATGGGACGAAAGAGCAATTGGTTTCTAACCCACCCATAGAAATTATCCGAAATTACGCAACCTCCAGCCCTACCCGAAATATTGCTGTCAGAAGTACGGACGCTACATTGAAATGTGCCGTACCCAATCGAAAGACTTTAGATATGACAGGAAATGCGAATCATCCTTCCTTGCAAATTCTAGAATTGACTGAAAATGGAACCAAAGCAACTGTCGAATTAAAAGGGGAGCCGGTAGAATATCAAGTATACACACGGAAAAAAAACGTAAATTATGTATCTGGGACAAATTTCACGCTACTAACCCCGGGTGTTCATATTTTACCAATTGATAAAACAGAACCTGTCTGTTTTATGGCATATCGAAGTTTTGCTTGTTCCGTTGTGTCGGGTGAAGTCTGTACAGTAATCCAAGAGGATGTAGATACGGAAAGTGATTTGCAAAATATAGTTAAGTGGAGTGTACCAGAAAAAAATAAACCTCGGGATATTTTTATGACAGATACACGTATAACGAGCTACGTTGCAACCATCCTAAAATACAAAGAAGATGGTACAATTGAGTCAGAATTTCCGATTGGTGAAAAATCTGTCTTTGAGGATAGGGTAGATTGTTCAAAAGGGTATTGTTACCAAGTAAAGATTGAAATTGAAGGACTTACATCTGGCTCAAAGCGAGTACCTTACCGAAGTGTGTCTTTTTCACAGAAAAAATGTGCACAAAGAAGCCAAGAAAAGTTACCTCCCATTGACCAAGTTCGAACCACTGTAACAGATGCGCAAAAGGTGTTACTTACTTGGGAAATAAACACCCCAATTATTGAAAAGGTAGCATCCTTTCAAATTCAACGCATCTTAGACGACACAAAAGATAGTCTTATGCTAGAAAAAGAATTGCGCACTTGGGAAGATGGACTTGCTCTTCCGGCGAAGCAGTCGTCTTGTTATACCCTACGCTATGAAGATGTCTGTAAGCGAAAAAGCATCCTATCAGATACTGTTTGTACTCTTCACCTGGTGGTCAATGATTTAGAAGAACTTGTTTGGACATCCGAAACCCCATTTATTCCCCAAAATAGTATTGCTTCTCAAACTGTTCATTTTAAAGATATAAACGGAGATATACAGACAGAAACAGGTGTTACCCTTGCCACTCAGCAGTATAAACCGGCGTTAAACCAAGAAGATGAAATGAACGAGGTTATTTATTTCATAGAAATGATAGATAACAACGGAAATACAAGTCGCTCAAATGAAGTGACGATTCCTCTTCGTCTCCAAGTATTTGTACCCGAAGTATTCACCCCCAATTTAGATGGCATGAATGATGAATTGGAAATTAAAGGAAGACGCATAAAAACTGTGAACTCCTATGTGTTCGAAATCTACAATAGATGGGGTGAGCGCGTTTATTCGTCCAACGATCCTGCAGAGACGTGGGCAGGTGTTGACAACAACGGGAATGCTTTGCCGCCGAGTACATACAGTTATTTCTTGCGCCTCGTTCGTAAAGATGGAGAAACAATACAGAAAAAAGGGAGTATTTCTCTTATCCGTTAACTCAAAGCGAACTTTTAGACTTGGTCTATTTGTCGTATATTGGGTAATCGTTTAACACAAGACCGCTAACTCAAAAAAACAGCATGAAAAGAAGTTTACCCAAGTTGGGCTTCTTGTTCTGTGCACTTCTGTGTATTGGGCAAGAGACTACGGCCCAAGAAATAGCTCCCGAAAAATCTATAGGTGTTGGTTTTCAGATGGGAGGAAAACAAGTTCCCTTTTTTCAACGAATCAAACAGTTTGGTGTGGTACCTGCCAACGAAGGGAATCAAATGTACATAGAAGGCGCTTGGTATAGCCGCAAAGATTCTGCTTTTTTAACTGGACAGAAAAAATGGATATGGGGATACGGTGTAGAAGGTCGAGTTGTCCAAGGAAGTACAAGCTATGCATTTTTACCTGTAGCTGAAGTACATGTACAGTGGAAAAAGTGGGAGTTATATGCAGGAAGACGTAAAGAAACCATGGGTTTATTGGATACTACCCAAACATTGGGTGCTTATTCTTGGTCGGGGAATGCGTTACCCATGCCTAAAATTCAACTAAGTACGGCAGATTGGGTACATTTTGCAAATGGATGGATGGGGTTTAAAATAGGGATGGCACATGGTTGGTTTGGGAATAAAGAAACAAACGTGGTAGGGCATTGGCTACACCAAAAATGGTTGTATGGACGTTTGGGACCAGCATCAGGTAAGTGGCAATTGGCGGCAGGCATGAATCATCAGGCACAGTGGGGAGGGGAGACACGAATAGATGACCCATTTGATGCAATAGATGGCCAATTAGCGCCCTATCCGTGGTATAGTTATCGATTTGTCGTTATTCCCTTTTTACAAAAAATTGTGTCTCTGGATGCTACTAAGCTACCACCCTATGACATTGGATTGGCAATAGGTAACCAATTGGGCTCTGTAGATGTAAGTGCGGAATACCAACTCGGAAAGACCCAAAAACTTCGCTTTTACAAACAACATCCCTACGATTTTGCCCGCTCTTTATACACACTGAATAACCTAGAAGATGGTTTGTATGGACTTTCATACCAAGATGGGTCAGGTAAAATAATGAACCGCTTGATTATTGAATTCTTTCACTCAAAAAGCCAAGGACGTACTCGATTTGGTCAAATAAGAGATAGTAATTTTGGAGAAGTAGATAACTACTTTTCGCATGGGCAGTACGGGAGTTGGTCGTACCGAAATAGGTTACTAGGTACTCCCTTCATTGCCTTTTTAACAGATGAAAATAGTAGAACTTATCTAAATAACCGAACGGTAGCTTATCATGTAAGTACCGGAGGGATGGTGAAAGGATATGGATGGGAAGGTACATTTGCTTGGATAGATTATTGGGGAAATTGGAGCTATGAGCGACGGGTAAACCAGCAGTCTGCACAACTTCGTGTGAGTTCTCCGTGGTATAAAAAAGAAATACGCTGGACGGCGAGCACCGCTTTTGACAGGGGAGCTAGTTTGGACAGAAAGCCTTGGGGTTGGGCATTTTCTGTGCAAAAAAGATGGGATTGAAACGAAAATTTGAACCGTTTAGTCAGAAAAAATGGGTGAATAGGAGAAAACACATTAACTTTGAGCAAAACCTCTAGTAAACCAAAGTACAAAGTCAGTGTTAAAGATATTGACGACTCCTCAAAAGTGTTGGCGATAGCTTAAAATTAGTTGTACATGAATGAATTAGATAATCTCCAAATTGTAATTGTTGGGCTTGGATATGTGGGTCTTCCCTTGGCTGTAGAGTTTGGGAAAAAGTACCCGACGCTTGGTGTGGATATCAACGAACAGCGAATCCAAGAATTAAAGGAGGGATTTGATCAAACAAGAGAATTAGAGGGAGTTGCACTGAAAGAAGTAACGCAGTTAACGTTTACTACGTCACTTACTCGTCAGGAAATAGAGGGAGTTCAGCGGGTATATATTGTAACCGTACCCACTCCTATCGATGCGTACAAAAAGCCGGATTTGTCGCCTTTGTTGGGGGCATCCAGAGCGGTGGGAAAAGTATTGCAAAAAGGAGATATTGTCATTTATGAGTCGACGGTGTATCCGGGCTGTACGGAAGAAGACTGTGTGCCTGTTTTAGAAAAAGAGAGTGGATTACAGTTCAATACAGACTTTTATTGTGGTTACTCACCAGAGCGAATTAATCCAGGGGATAAGGAGAATACATTGACGAAAATTCTGAAGATAACGTCGGGGTCAACACCAGAAATAGCTGATTTTGTAGATGCATTGTATAAAAGTATCATTGTTGCTGGTACATATAAGGCGCCTTCTATGAAAGTGGCAGAAGCAGCAAAGATTGTGGAGAATTGTCAGCGGTATGTAAATATTTCATTGATGAATGAGTTTGCAATGATTTATAATAAACTTGGTATTAATATCAATGATGTACTACAAGCAGCAGGCACTAAATGGAACTTTCATGGTTATTTTCCTGGGGTGATTGGTGGTCCTTGTTTGGAGTCTGCAACTGCATATATGCGACAGAAAGGAGAAGCGGATGGGCATGATAGTATGCATATATTATCGGCAAGTTTGGAAGTAAACGAAAGACTGATGACTTTTCTGGAAGATAAAATGAATGAGCAGAATATAAAAGAATATAGTGAGGAGATAGCACAAATAAAAACACCCTTGTACAAAGGTGGAGCTCCTCATATCGAAAATAAGCAAGTAAAATCTCTATTTAAAGTTTAATCAAAATGCAGTACGATTTATCAGGTAAATCAATTTTAATAACAGGTGGTACGGGTTCATTAGGAAAAGCACTCACCAAACATATATTGACTAAATATCCAGAAGTAAAAAGGTTGGTCATATTTTCGAGGGATGAGCAGAAACAATTCCAAATGGCCCAAGAGTTTCCTGTGAGTAAATACCCACAAATCCGCTACTTTATAGGAGATGTTAGAGATTTTGAGAGGGTAAAGAGAGCATTCAAAGGAATTGATTGTGTCATTCATGCTGCTGCTATGAAACATGTCCCTATCGCGGAATATAATCCGATGGAATGTGTAAAAACAAATATCATGGGTGCTGAAAATGTAATCAATGCCTGTTTGGAAACAGACGTGCAGCGCGTAGTAGCTTTGTCAACAGATAAAGCATGCGCACCTATCAATTTATATGGTGCTACTAAACTTGCCTCTGATAAACTATTTGTAGCAGCGAATAATATAACAGGCTGGAATCCAATCCGGTTTTCAGTAGTGAGATATGGAAATGTAATGGGGTCAAATGGTTCTGTAATCCCATTCTTTATGAATAAAAGAAAAGAAGGTATTTTGCCAATTACAGACCCCAATATGACTCGCTTTAATATATCACTTCAAGGAGGAGTCGATATGGTTATGCATGCGTTGTTTCATGCATGGGGAGGCGAGATATTCATCCCAAAAATACCGTCTTATCGAATTTTAGATATAGCTCAAGCGATAGGGCCAGAATGTGAACATCAAGTAGTAGGTATTAGACCGGGAGAAAAAATTCATGAGGAAATGATTACACCTTCCGACTCTTTCTACACATATGACTTGGGAAAATATTATACAATTCTTCCCTCTACACATAAATGGAAGTTAGGTGAATTTGTGGATGAATTCAAGGCGGTAAAAGTACCAGAGGGTTTTGCTTATAATTCAGGAGAAAATACAGAGTGGGAAACTGTTGAAGGATTAAGAGAGTTGATTAAGGAGCACGTAGATAGTACTTTTGAAGCTTAATGAAAAACCTGATGGAAAAAGTTATACCTTACGGAAAACAATACATTACAGATGATGATATAAGAGCTGTTATCGAAGCTTTACAATCGGATTATCTGACACAGGGGCCCAAGATAGCTGAATTTGAACAAGCATTTGCGAGTTACATTGGTTCTAAATACGCGGTAGCTGTTGCAAACGGAACGGCAGCGTTGCATCTAAATGCCTTGGCTTTAGGTGTAAAAACAGGAGATAAAGTAATTACTACACCTATTACTTTTGCAGCGTCGGCTAATTGCATTCGGTATTGTGGTGGTGAAGTAGTCTTTGCAGATATTGATCCTGCCACGTATTTATTAGATATTCATGCGGTACGTAAGTTATTAGAATCAGCTCCAAAAGGTAGTTTCAAAGGGATTATTCCTGTAGATTTTGCAGGAAGAGCAGTTGACTTGGAAGCTTTTAGAGAACTTGCAGATGAGTTTGGGTGCTGGCTAATGGAAGATTCGTGCCATTCTCCCGGTGGTTTCTTCGTTGATAAAAATGGAGTTATACAAAATTGTGGAAATGGAAATTTTGCTGACTTAGCCATCTTTTCCTTTCATCCGGTTAAACATATTGCTTCGGGAGAAGGAGGTATGGTGACTACAAATGACGAGGAATTATATAAAAAACTCCTCTTATTACGCAGTCATGGAATAACGAGAGATCATTCGTCTTTTACAAATACTGTAGAGTTGGCAACAGGCGAAAAATCAAGTTCTAGTTACCCTGGCTGGTATATGGAAATGCAAGATTTGGGTTATAATTATCGAATTACAGATTTTCAAGCTGCTTTGGGTTTAAGTCAGCTAAAGAGAGCTGATGAAGGAATACAAAGACGCAGAGAAATCGCAGCAATGTATGCGCAAGCCTTTCATGGAAATGACTACATAAAAGGACAATCGGGTGTAGTAGAAGGACATGCCTATCATTTGTATGTACTAGAGGTAGAAAATAGACTAGGACTATACAATCATTTACGTGAAAAAAATATTTTTGCACAAATTCACTATATCCCTACTCATCTGATGCCTTATTACCAACAGTTTGGTTGGAAGATAGGAGATATGCCTAATGCAGAGGCCTATTACCAAAATTGTATAAGCCTACCCATGTACCCTACATTAACTGATGAGGAGATAGCATACGTTATTGATGTAATAAAAAGGTTCTATGGTGAGTAAGAATATTTGTATTATTCCAGCTAGAGGGGGGAGCAAACGTATTCCTCGTAAAAATATCAAAGACTTCCTTGGCAAGCCAATAATTGCTTACAGTATTGAAGCAGCGTTAAAGTCAGGTGTATTTAGTGAGGTTATGGTTTCAACGGATGATGAGGAGATTTCTGAAATTTCTCGTAGTTATGGAGCCAATGTTCCTTTTTTTCGTACAAGTCAGAATTCGAATGATTTTGCAACTACTGCGGATGTTTTGGTAGAAGTTATAACGAAGTATAGTAAAAAAGGAATCGCATTTGATAATTTTTGTTGCTTATATCCAACTGTTCCATTTATTACACCAGAAAAGCTAGTTCAAGGATATACCAAGCTAATTGATCTTGAACTAGATACGTTGATTACTGTACAACCATTTAGTTATCCAATTCAAAGAGCATTGAAGGTAATTGAAAGCAAAGTAAGTTGGGTTGATGATAAGTATGCATTAACTAGATCTCAAGATTTGGAAAAAGTTTACCATGATGCAGGTCAGTTTTATTTTGCTAACATAAATGTATTTATGGAGGCTAAGGAATTAATTACTTCAAAGACAGGAATGCTAGAACTAAGTGAATTAGAGGGGCAGGATATTGACAATCAAATAGATTGGGAAATTGCTGAGCTAAAGTATAAACTATTGTTGAATCAAAGATGAGTATACCATACAAATGCCTTGGAAAGCAAGAATTTTCAGATGGAACATATGAGTTGGTCCCAATTCGGATGGAAGATCGTTGGGATATCATGAAATGGCGTAACGAGCAAATCTATCATTTGCGTCAAGATAAACCTCTTACCTCCGAAGATCAAGACCGGTATTTCAAGGAAGTAGTGGCTAAATTGTTTGGACAAGAAAAACCAAGTCAAATTCTTTTTTCATTTCTAAAAAATGGGAAATGTATTGGCTACGGAGGTCTTGTTCATATTAATTGGATAGATCGAAACGCAGAAATTTCATTTATCATGGATACAGCGCTTGAAGATGAGTTTTTTGAAGAAAATTGGTTGAGGTATTTAGGTTTGATTGAACAAGTCGCATTTAAAGAATTGACTTTTCATAAGATTTTTACATATGCTTTTGATATAAGACCAAAACTTTATCATATATTAGAAAATAACGGGTATTTACAGGAGGCGATCTTAAAGGAACACTGCTTCTTTGATAATAAATATATAGACGTTGTAATTCATTCAAAAATAAAATAATATGATAAGCTACAGAAAAATAAAGCCAGAGGATATTGAAATGATTCGATATTGGAGGAATTCGAAAGAAGTTTCACAGTACATGTATAGCGAAAAAAAGATTGAAAAGGAACAGCAAGTCAGTTGGTTTAACTCACTTCAAGATAATCCTAATGTAGTTTATGATATAATTCAATATAATGAAATATCAATTGGATTGAGATCAATAACGAATATAAATAGGGAGTCGAAGTTTTGTGATTGGGCTTTTTACATAGGTGAAGTTGAATTTAGGAGTTTAGGATTAGGTACTGTTATTGAATATGATACAATTGAGTACGTATTTGAACAGCTGCAAATGAGTAAACTGTATTGTGAAGTTTTAGATAATAATAAGCAAGTTATTAATTTACACGAAAAATTTGGGTTCAGACGGGAGGGTTTTTTTAGAGAGCATATCTTGAAAGATAACAAAAGACTAGATGTGGTAAAATTAGCTTTGTTAAAAAAAGAGTGGAAACATATCAAACCATATTTTAAAACACTTTTAAAGAAATAATTATATGACCTTAGAATTAGTTGTTGATTTAGTTAGAAACCAGTTTATTGATATTGATAGCGAGTCAATTACAGCTGATTGTCAGTTTAAAGAGTTAGAATCTTACGACTCATTAACAGGTATGGCTATATTGTCCTCAATTGAGGATGATTTTAATATTATGATCCCAGTTGAAGAGTATCGACAATTAAATACTATTCAAGATATTCATGAATATTTAGAGAAAAAATTATTGTGAAGTTATGGTTTACATAAATGGTGTCAGTTATTATTTGCCTAAAAAAATATTAACAAATCAAGATTTATCGAACGAGCATCCTGAATGGAATCCAGAAAAGATATCTTCTAAGACAGGAATTTATTCACGACATATAGCTGATGAAGATGAATTTGCTGCAGATATGGCAGTAGAAGCGTCTAACTTGCTATTTAAGGAGTACGGAATTGATAAAAATAAAATCGATTTTGTGTTGTATTGTACACAAAGTCCTGATTATTTTCTTCCAACAACAGCTTGCATAATTCAGAACCAATTGGGAATCCCAACTACGAGTGGTGCACTAGATTTTAATCTTGGATGTTCTGGTTATGTATATGGCTTAACTTTAGCAAAGGGGCTGATAATGGGGAATATCGCGAAAAACGTTCTCCTAATTACATCTGAGACATATTCAAAGTATATCAATAGATTAGATAAATCAAATAAGACAATATTTGGAGATGCGGCTTCAGCAACACTTATCTCAAAAGAGCCAGGCTTGTATCAGATTAAAGAATTTTCACTTGGAACTAATGGAGAAGGCGCTGAAAATTTAATAGTGAAAAATAAGGGAGTTAGATACAGGGATAAAGTAGGGGATGATATTTTTGATAAAGAAGGCATTTTTGTTAGAAATGATTCAAATTTATACATGAATGGTGGGGAAATATTCTCATTCACAAATAGGTCAGTACCTGTACTTGTTGAAGATACTCTTCAGAAAAATAGTTTAAGCTTAGAAGAAGTAGATTATTTTCTTTTTCATCAAGCTAACAAATTCATGTTAGAGCATATTAGGAAAAAGATTAAGATACCACAAGAAAAATTTATATACTACTTAGAAAATGTTGGTAATACAGTTTCCAGTACAATTCCAATTGCATTAAAAGAAGGTTGTATAAATAAGAATAAGTTTGGTAAAATATTATTAGCAGGTTTTGGTGTCGGATATTCGTATGCAGGTTGTATTATAGAAGAAGTAAAATGAAGATAGGAAATTTTGATTTCGAGAATAAAAATTTTGGAGTGTTTATCATTGCAGAACTATCAGCAAACCATAATGGAAGTTTAGATACTGCATTGGAGACCGTCAGAGCTGCAAAAAGAGCTGGCGCAGACTGCATTAAATTACAAACGTATAGAGCAGATACAATTACCATTGATTCAAAAAAGGATGATTTTTTAATTAAAGGAACAATCTGGGAGGGAAAAAATCTATTCGAGCTTTACCAAGAAGCTTATACACCTTGGGAATGGCACAAAGAAATCTTTGAGGAGGCAAAGAAAGAAGGGCTTATTTGTTTTTCATCTCCTTTTGATTTCACAGCTGTTGATTTTCTAGAAACATTAAATGTTCCAGCTTATAAAATTGCTTCTTTCGAAATAACAGATATCCCTTTGATTGAATATGTTGCTTCGAAAGGAAAACCAATCATACTATCTACAGGTATCGCTACACAGGAAGATATAGAATTGGCTTTGGATGCATGTAAGCGAATGGGGAATCACGATATTGCTTTATTAAAATGTACCTCAAGTTACCCTGCACCTATTGAAGAGGCTAATATGGTTATGATCCAAGATTTCAGAGAAAGATTTAATGTCATTCCTGGTTTATCAGACCATACGATGGGCAGTACTGTACCCATAGTAGCCACTTGTTTTGGTGCTAAAATCATTGAAAAGCACTTTATTTTAGATCGAGCTATTGGTGGCCCTGATGCTTCGTTTTCTATGAATGAGCAAGAGTTTACAGATATGGTTAAAGCAATACGTGAAGCTGAGAAAGCCATAGGAGTTGTAGATTACACACTCACAGAGAAGCAGGCCAAAGGGAAAGATTTTTCGCGTTCACTCTATGTAGTTGCTGATGTTAAAAAAGGGGAGACTATAACAGCTGATTCTATTAGAAGTATCAGACCTGGATTTGGACTGCATCCAAAATACTACCATCAAGTACTCGGTAAGGTAGTAAATAGAGATTTGGAAAAAGGGGATCGGTTGGAGATTGAAAGTTTATGCGAATTTTATTATTGAATATTGCAGTTAACAGTTATTAGTATATTGAGGAAGGTAGATTTTAAAATTTTCATAATTCATTAAATTTATAGATGATTGTAAATAATTTATTTTTAGAAAAGATAATAGCAGAAGATTTTAGAAAAGTACTGAGGATTTTTTTGCCAACAAGGTATCATAGTCACCACATATTTGACAATAATCGAGAATATGAGAGGATAGGCCATGTGGGCTATCTAATTATATTGTTATACTTTTTCAAACAACTATTCGAATTGATAAAACAGCAAAAAACATATCTCAATGAAAACTATAAAATGATTGTATATGTGCCCAATAATAAATACGAGAGATTTTATAGTAACCTATTTAGTAACAGGTATAGAGAAGACTTATTAGTGATATCTGATACAAAAACTGATTGCGAAGGTATCTTGAAGTATACATTTTTTGATACTCGTTTAAAATATATTGTTGATGTATTATGGCCAAGTTTATTACTTTCATTTAAAGCATATAGAAACACCGCTAACTCAACAAAATCAAGTAAAGTCGATTATTCTAGCTTAATACATCTTACAACATCCATTTCTCAATGTTTTTTCTTAATATATCTTTCTAAACATACAAAGTTTAGCCTTTTTTTTTCATTACATCCAAATGGGGATTTTCATAATCTCATTAGGATAACTTATAGTATTAAGGTCCATAGTATAAGGCCAGACACAACAAGTTATTCAGAAGAACATAAGTACATAAAAACTGATTTTCTGTATTACAAATCAAAATTTGAAAAAGAAATATATTCCAAATATAATCTCAATTGTGATTTATTAGAAGCTGGGTATATATACAGAGATATAATTGAACCAAAGATAAACTTTAATGATAAATTAAAAGTATTATTTGTAGATACCTGTACAAATAAACAAGTAGAAAGCGTATTCAAAAGAAGAAAAGCTATTTGGGATTATTATAAAATATTTTCTGGCGATAATACTAAATTGGAATTATATCATAAGTTTCATCCTGGCTTATTAAATGTAGAAAAAAGATACACAAAAAAAATCTTGAAAGAAGTAAACGTTAAAATAGTTGATGGTAGTTTGGATTACAAAAAATATGATATTGTGATTGGCTTTTATTCGACACTTTTTCATGACTTTTTATGTACTGGGATAACATACCTAGAATTAGATGGTGAATATAGTCTAATTGAAAAAAATAAAAAAGTATGTTCACCACTTCAAAAAATACAACAAATAGAGGATTTATATAATGTAAGAGATCAGCTTAAAAAAGATGCGAGAGTACTTTGTAACATGGATGTTTGGAAGCGGTATTATGATACATATAATATTCCAAATGGTAAAAAAAAGTTATTAGATAACTTACTAGCGCAATTAAATGAGTATTAAAAATATAATTGACAGAATTAGAACTGATTTTTTACAAATATTTGGAAATTACTTTCAACAAATTGCGAGTATAATTTTTGGTATTATAATTGCTAAGAGTGTAACACCTGAAGCATATGGTATTTTTGGATTAGCTGTTTTAGTAGCTAATTATTTGAAGTTTTTTAATCTTGGCGCTCAATACACAATAAACAAACGACTGTCGATTAGAAATAGTAGTTGGTTAGCATACAATTACATGGCGTTCAATAACTTCTTATATCCGATAGTAATTGGTTTGGTTTTATATATAATTTACTATTTTGAATTAATACGGTTGTTAGATGGGTATTATATATACATATGGCTATATCTCATATCTGAAAATATGTCACAATTAATTCAAGGGGTAGCAAGAGCAAAAGGATTATCTGTTGAGTTAGGTCGCTCTAGATTAATTGCTGGCTTAAGCGTATTTTTTTTGATAGTATTATATTCAGGATGGAAAAATGTTGAAAATCCAACACCACTTTTTATCAAGTGGTTTATAGTTCCTATACTAAGTATAATTTACTTTCTTTTTCTTCCTGACACGAATAGAATTTTAATATTACCAAGACTAAAAAGATATAAGTATTTGAAATACTTTATAATTGAGGGTATCTTTTTAGGTCTGTATGTTTTTTTACAAGATGTCTTAGCTGGTATTGATAGAATATTTATAGGGAAATATTATTCTACATATGATTTGGGGTTATACTCATTTGCGTACTCTATTAACGGTCCAATTTTATTAGCACTATCGACTGTGATGTTTATGGATTACTCGAGATATATGAACAAATTTAGATTGAGTGATAGCGTAAGTAATAGTAAGATTCACTTGGAAATATTGAAAAAAAATCTTACAATCTATCTTGTATTTGTATTTGCTGGTTGCATTTTCTCAGGACTCTTGCTGAACTTATATTTGGATGAATACAAGGGAGCCTTTAAAATACTAATCTTATTATTGATTGCGTATTTGCCTAGTATGCTAAGCTATTCATACTCGATATATTTTATTGCAAACGGTATGTACTCATATATTATGAAGATACTATTCATATCAATACTTTTGTCGTTAATACTGGACTTTCTAGTTGCATTTTTTAACTTAAACTTTTTGTATACTATCGTAGTGTCATTTTTTATTAGGTTATTCATATATGTATGTTTGAGAAATAAATATAATAGGAGTAATGTTTGTGATAATTTATAAAATTTTAAATAGGGTAAGGGTTTTATATTTCAACTTGAGATATAGGACTTATTTTTCTAAGTATAATATAGATACTTCATTTAAATTTAATGGTGTGGATATAGAAATGTATGGTGATGGGGATATCATAATTGGTCCGAACAGCTATATTGGGAATCGATCTGTTCTTGCCACATGTCAGGGTTCAAAAATAATTATAGGGAAATGTTGTGCAATTAGTCATAATGTAAGAATATATACAATCAACAGAGATGCGAACTCAATAATAAACGGAGATATAAATCCAGTGTATGACAGGGGTGATGTAGTTATTGGAGATAATGTATGGATTGGAGCTAATGTATTTATAAATCAGGGAACCTATATAGGAAGTAACGTAGTGATAGGGGCAAACTCAGTTGTTACCAAAAATATTCCGTCAAATACAATTGTTGCAGGTGCACCAGCAAAGATAATAAGAGGAAAGGGATAATCTATTCAATGTATTTCAAAATTAAACAAGATGAATATTTTATATATTACTGAAAAAATTCCATATCCTGTATATTTGGATGGTAGTACACTTATCAATCATCATTTATTATTAGAATTAAATCAACATTACAATGTTGATTTAATTTCTTTCGGACAAGAAGGTGTACCAAAAGGATATGTTTATAATTTATGTCAAAAGTATTATGGAGTAAAAAAACAAAAAAGACGTAGTATTCTTTCGTATGTAAGAGGAACTTTAGCTTTGTTACCACCTGTATATTATGATAAGTCAGATGAGTTTACCGAATTACTAAATAATGTTTTAGCTAAAAAAAAATATGACTTGATTTTTGTTGATTCTATATCTATGGAT
>JBKBRQ010000004.1:0-35994 GCA_046292055.1 Spirosomataceae bacterium
AAATACTTCCATAAAATCCACCACAAAAATACACCAAATAATTATAACAAAACCCCAAATAATTATACGAAAAAATAAAATATGTACTTTTGCTAACCTCTTTTCCCTAGTTTAACTTATACCTATTTCGCCAAATACTAGATACAAAGATGTGTTGGCAACATTTCTATTATATTTGTGTACACTCTATATATAGCTAATTTATGTGGTCTTTCTTTTCCTCATCTGTCCCAACTTCTTTTCCTGAACATTTACAAACTGACATGCATGCCCATTTTCTTCCAGGGATTGACGATGGGGCTCCTGATATGGAAACAGCTCTACGCTTGATTCGTGGGCTTTACTCCTTGGGTTACTCTCGTCTGGTGGCTACTCCCCATGTTATGGCAGGATATTATCCTAACACAGCTGTTAGCATTCTATCGGCTTTTAATCAAACCCAGGCAGCTGTACAGCAAGCAGGCATTCCTATTTCTTTATATGTAGGAGCAGAATACTTTATTGATGACTCTTTTTTGGCGCTTATCGAGCAGGAAGAATTGCTTTGTTTCGGCACAAAGCGATGTGTTTTAGTTGAAATGTCTTTTGTAGCGCCCGCTCCTCAGTGGGAGGAAGCCATCTTTGCTTTGGTTACCAAAGGGTACCAACCTATATTGGCACATCCTGAACGATATACTTATTGGCACCGTCATCCTAAGGCATTCCAGCGATTCATTGAAAGAGGTGCTTGGCTACAAGTAAATATTTCGTCTTTGTTGGGGCATTATGGAAAACCCATTCAACAAGTAGCCAAAACACTTTGGAAAGAGGGACATGTCTCTTTACTTGGAACAGACATTCATCATGACCAACATCTACATCTTTTTCAACGTTTTGAAAAAGACAAAGAAATACACAAACTGCTTACCCGGTATCCACTAAATAATGTGCACCTTTTTTAACACTTTTCTTGGAGTAGTTCATTTTTCATTTTGTCGGGAAAGAAGCCTTACATCATTATATATATAGCTACGCAAAAACGTATTTCATATCACACGAACAAAACCCGTAAATCCATTTGACCTAAACTTCCTTTTTCTACTGCATTTTATTGGAGTCCAAACCAATCATACTTTGGAAGTCCGTCCATCCACAGCCTTTTCTATTCTCCATTGTACTAAAAATTCACTGTGACAAAGTCAATGAACTTATTCTCATTATCGAAGATACTTTGTGGAATGGTTTTAAAATCAAAAGCCTGCTAAAATCACATTTAGCAGGCTTTCGATGTATATACTTTTCTGATTTATTTTTTCAGGAAAGTAAGTAAACCTGAAAAGTACGTTTTTTGATCGTCATAAAACGCCATGTGGCTTCCTTTGGGACAATGCAGATACGTTCCCCTTTGCACCAAACCAGCCATTTCCTCCATGTGCTTTGGATTCATGGTATCGTGTTGTGCACCAATGACGAGAGTCGGGATTTCAATCGACTTTAAGTCTGCTTTTCGATCCCATTTTTCTAATTTGCCCGCAATCCCGAACTCACTTGGGCCTTGCATTGTCACATAAAGCGACTGATTTGTTTTCCCTAGAGAACGATTCACGGGTTCAGGCCAGTCTTTTGACGGGAAACGAAGGACATGCTTTTCGTAGAAGTTCGGAATAAGCAGCTCCATATAGCGTGGATTTCCAAAATCTTTGTTTGCCTCGATAGTACGAATTTCCTTTAGAACATCAGCTGGTAACTGTTTAGCCAATACCTCGTCTGCATATTTACCATATTCAGGGCAACTTGCCATCATGTTGGAAATAATGAGCCCTTTCATGTTTTTTTGGTATTTCAGGCTGTATTCCATGGCTAGAATACCGCCCCATGAATGTCCGAGAAGATAAAAATTCGACGCGTCTAGCTGCAAGGCTTTTCGGACTTGTTCCACTTCTTCTACGTAGCGGGGCAAATCCCACATAGTTGTATCGTTCGGATTGTCCGAATTACCACAACCTAATTGATCATAATAGATAAACTCGACACCTTCAGCGGGGAGAAAATTCTCGAAGCACTCAAAATATTCGTGGGTTGCACCGGGGCCTCCGTTCAGTAAAAGCACTTTGGTAGTTGGATTATTTCCCACCCGCTTTGTCCATACATTGAATGTTCCTTTAGGTGTTGTAATAGGGATGAGCTTTACTCCGCCCGTTTGTACAGAGTCTACGGTTTGTGCAAAATAATCTGTGTGTTTCGGTGTATTTTCTGATTCTTGTTGACAACTCCAGAAACCTGCTGCCAGAAAAGCAAAAAGTACGTATTTTTTGCGCATGATGAAGAATGTTTTAGGGTGAATAGAAAACGAAAATAGAAAAATTCAACACATGATGTATTTTAATTCTATCCCTATTTTCCTACTAACGCATAGGGATACATCTATGTAAAGATCTGTAAATAACGTACTTTACATAACCATTCTATCTATTGAGTTGTTTCATACTCCTGTTTACAAAAAAAGTGCGGCCGGTAAGCCACACTTTTTCAATTTATTTTTTGTTGTTTCTTTTATGTCACTCCATTATTTAGGAAAAAGAAATCTCTCTTCCGTGCTCCCGAAGTATTTCCAAAATACGCGCTTCGTTCACATCTGTAAGCAACTGAATCGTCGATAAGCTTAGCTGATTGTCGTAAGCTTTCAAAATGACATCTATTTTTGTATTGTCCATTCCTTTCTCTATTCCAAGATTAATTCCTTTCTCTATACCAAGGTTAATTCCTTTCTCTATCCCTTCCTGAATTAGTTCGTCGTATAAGCTCATCATTGCATCACTTAATTTGGTGGGTAATGTTACTAATTTTGTCCTTAGCTCCTGATTATCAATGTTTTCATTCTGTATCAGGTAAACAAATATAGACCGAAATGACGTATTTTGCAAGTATGGGTCAAGTCTGTCTAGTATTTTTCCTACCTGGCTCAACAAATAATCTCCATCTCGATAATTCTTTTGTATCAATAACGCATTTTGTAGTAAACCCATTGTTAGTTGTTCAATTTGTGCATTGCTTAATGCCAAAAGACTCACAAATTCTGTCACATGAACGGGTAAATATCGTTTAAAAGCAGAATTCACATCTTCAAAAAAAGAAGGTAAGGGTTGGTATTCCCATTGTTCGTGTCCATGATAATAGACCAAAGGAATAATGAGCGATAGTTTTTCGCCCGACTTTAGCTGGGATAAGTAGCCCAATGCAACATATTCCAACACCTGAAAACTCGTTCGATTATCTCGATAACTCTTATGTTCCAATAAAATCGAAATTTTCACTTCTGCCTCTCCTTTCACATCTACTCGCCAGACCATGTCTGAGAAGAAGTCACTTAAATCTGTATTTAAATAAGAGGTAGGTTCGTATGTCAGTGTGTCAAAATCAAAAAGAATAACTAATTCAGAAGGTAGAAATTCAGATAAAAAGGCAATCGCTACTTCTCGGTTTGCGAGTAGTTCCTTGACAAACTTGTCGTGGATGTTGTTGATTTTTGTATTCATGGCTTGTTATTTTACGGCAACTGTGTCGCTGCTCTATGGCATTTTCAATACGCATTGTCTTCTCCTCGTATCATATTATATACTGTCATAATAATGATGCGAATGTCTAGCCAAAAAGTCCAGTTTTCGATGTACCAAATATCAAAATCCACCCGATTGCGCATTTGGTCTATCGTCCGTGTCTCTCCGCGATAGCCATTGACCTGCGCCCATCCTGTAACTCCTGGCTTTATCCAATGCCGCACCATATAGCTCCCCACTTGGTCTTTTGTGCGTAAGTTGTGTTCATGTGCGTGCGGGCGTGGGCCTACTACCGACATATCTCCCTTCAGAACATTGATAAATTGAGGTAATTCATCCAAACTGGTCCTCCGCAAAAATGCTCCCAATTTAGTTATCCGGGGATCTTTTGCATGTGCCTGCTGAAATTCGCCTCGTTCGTTCACATCTCGACTCTCTGGTTTCATCGACCGAAACTTATAACACATGAATTTCTCTCCGTTCTTCCCCCATCTTGCTTGCCTGAAAAAAACCGGCCCACGTGAATCTAACTTGATTAACAACGCCACCAACGGAAAAAGCCACGAAAAAAGCAATACAAACGCCAATATCGAAAAACCAATATCAAATAAACGCTTTACAAAACGCCATTGACCTTGCTGCAACGGCTCCGAACGCAGCGTAATCATCGGGTAATTTCCGAATAACTGAAAATGAAACCGACTTTGGTAATAGCTCAAATAATTGGGAATAATCTTTGTACGTATCGCTAAATTATCTGAGAAACGGAATATTTGCATCAGGGTGGTTTTGTCTAAGGTATCGGTTGTAATGATGATTTCATCAATTCCTTGCCGACTGTTTCGTGCAAAAAATTGTGTTAAATCACCCAAATACGGGCAATCTGTATCCCAAACGGGTTCGTCTTCTATGGCTCCCACGACTTTCAAGCCGTACTGTGGGTTGTCTAAAATACGGGTTAATATATTTTGTGTGATGGAATTATACCCCACAAAAGCAACATTTCGGAAGTTCTTTCCACTCCTGCGGTAGCGTATCAAGGCTTTCTTCGTCATGTACCCTTTCAAAAGAATACCGACAGTCAATAAGGCAACGTATGCCAACGTAAACCGCCGCGCAAAGTTTTGCTCGTTTAAAAAGAAATAAATCTGTCCAATTAATAGCAATTGAACCACTATATTCTCCAGCGAAAGCAGGAGTTCTCCCACATATTTCTCTGTTCGAAAATCGTCATACATGTTTGTGATGCGCGTCGAGAAGTACCAACCACCACCTAAAATAGCCAATACGACTCCATCTACCCGTTGGAGGGTTCGGCCGCTCAGCCAAGAGGCGGCAAAAAAACACGTCACAAGCAACATACTGTCTGTGACGAGCTTAAAATAGCTTACCTTGTTCATACTTTTTTCTTTTTTTGAGCCAATAGATAGTGCTTTTATTCTCCCAAAATGGAGGAATTGACCGCTTAATAAATTTTATACTTTTTTCTTTTTTCCTGCTTTATATATCTTGAACTTTACAGACGTCGAGTCATCTTTTTTTAGTTGTCACCCTTCAATTAAGCCCAATATGAACAGCGAACACAATTACAAATTAGTTATCTTAGGTCGCTTAGTCGCCGTCATTTTCTTTCTTCTTCTTGCCCTTTTCATTTATCTGTAATTTGCCTGCGCTTCGTTCCCCTACGTGTGTTTGTAGGGGTTTTGTTTTATTTACAATAGCCATCTGCTTGTAGCGTCAAACCGTAGTAACTTGCCACAATCTTGTAATTTTCTTGCTTGTAGGGCCAGGTAACTCCCCCATCTGTACTTGCCCGAAAATCATACGTTGCTCCTGTTTTCAAGCGATACGTCCGAATGGAGCGTGAAGACCGCGTAAATACAGCCAAATCCCGCCATTGATTTTTACCCGGTTCGCTAAATTGTGATCGCATTTGTGCTGGAAGTAACGTTTCGTCCAAGGTCTTGCCTTCCGGACATTGCACATTGAAAAATACATTCACCGAAGGCGGAAAAGGGATAACCAACGCTAAATTTAGCGGAACTACCTGCGAAACACATACGTCCACCGGCTCCGATTGATACACAGGCGTAGTTCGGTCGCCCCCATGGAAATCGGTGGACAAATAAATAAATAGCCGCACTTTTCCGGTTTCACGGGGTAAAAACTGTGTCGAAAAACTAGATCCATTATTCATGCTTGCAAAAAAGCTACGAACAACCTGCCCATCACTTTCCCGTACATATTGACAGAAATAATTGATATCTACGTCTTTTAATAAACTTTGAATTCGGAATGTCGTTGCGGTATTGCATACGGAGGTCGTCCAGCCTGCAATCCAATAGCTGCTCTCTTGCATGGCAAACCGAACAAATAACCGACCTGTCGCTTCCTGCTCCACAGCCACATCTGCATGTTTTGTCCAGCGACCTGTAAACGGATTGTATTGATACAGCGGAAGTAAATCCCCTTTTTGTATCTCCTTGTTTGTTAAGGGGTTCACTTGATTTTCTAGCCACATTTGTACTGCCAGCGGTACTTCCAACTTTACGACTTCCTCCGTTTCTGTCACCCATTGGGTATAGATAAATCCTGCCGTTCCTTGAAACACGTGGGCATCCGGTAGTTCTTTTCCTGTTGGGTCATATAAGCGGCCAATGGTTTGTCCGGGAAGTAAATTCTTGGTTGTCCGATTGAAATGCTGCAAACGCCAACGAATGGATTCTTGCACAGGAACGCCCAACTGAGTTAGTCCTTGGTTGGAAACGGTGCTCGTCCAGCGCACCCACGGCAGCCCTTCTGTATCTGCAAAGGTTGTTATTCCTTGTGCGTCAGGGGTGGCTTGCATACCCAAAATACCTTGCGTTCGGGTCGTTAAAGAAGCCAAACGGGCTGTAAATCCTCTATTTCCACGATTTGTGGCACGAATACTATAACTCTGCGGAAGAAACCCTTCGGCAGCAAAAGTCGCCAAAAAAGAAAACGGATCTGCAGGGGTTGGCTCAATACTCCGCTCCACTGCTAACCGAATTTGTCCCTCTTCTGAAAAGACAAATTTGGGGTCGTTCAGATGGTTTACTACTTTACCTGCATCTTTTCCGGTGATTGTCAGCTTTATCGTTGGAAAGGTCCGATTGGCATAATCACGAAGGGTAAACGTATAAAGTCCTTGGGTAATGGGCTCCTTGAAAGTCAATTTGAAATCTTCCAACGGATTGGCGCAACTCACTAGTTGACTGATGCCCATCAAGAGAATATACCGAGAAAGTCGTTTAAAGTTCATACGTCAAGGATAAACCCAAATGGGGGTAATAGGAATAGTTTTTCATGTTTTGTTCAATGACTCGTATATCATCTGAAAGCCGGGTTGTTTCCAAAAACCCTTCGTACGTGATATGTAGTCGGGGGCTACCCAAATAGTACACCCCCAGGTCTGTTCGGAGCGAAAGACGGGATTTGCCTAATATTTTTCGCCAACCCACGCCTAGATAGGGTCGCCAAATATTCCATCGGATACCCGCTTCGACAATACCAAAATCAGTGGCAGAGATGGTTGCACCGCCGAGTGCTACGCCCGTTTCTGTAGAAAAACGCCCTTGATATTGTTGCCGAAGTGCTCCTGATACGCCTGCCAAAAGCCGAAAATAAGGCCGATTTGCAAAGGGTGCAAAACCCATTTTGAGATCGATAAAACGGGTCAAAATCTGAGGTTCCGCTTGCAGGCTGGTAGAATCGGGTAAAGCGATGGTATACATCTGGTTATGGCGCAGTTCCTGAAACATCGCCTGCATGTTCCAACGCGGCGAGACCTGAAATACCACTTTCCCGCCTATGCCATAGGTAGAAACCACCGCGCCGACTTCCCAATGATGCCGTGCCAAACTGTCTTGGGCATATCCTCCGTGCGCCCAAAGGAAGAAGAAAAAAAGGTGATGTATTTTCATGGAATGTTTTGGTTTCACTTTTTCTATCTATCTGTTTTCAGCGCTGTAAATACGGCTGTTCGTACATCCGTAGCCGTTCGTCGAGACGTGGCCCTAGCCGATAGCGTTCGCCAATTTGAAATCCGCGTGTATAGTTGTATTCCCATCGGAACTCCTCCGCCATGCGCAGGCGTGGTGCTTTCGCTCCTTTTCCTTGTACTCCTGGATAATGTCCGCGCGGCCAAAGCGGAATCGCTAAGTTGAAGCCAAGTGTGGCACCGTTGGTTGTGAATGCTGACCATAAACCCACATCTACGCGATCAAACTGACGAATAAAATCGCCGCGTATACCTCGGTCTTGGAATAAAAATTGGCCAAATGTCGCCTGCAAAGTCACCGATGGCTTTTTGAGTCGGTAACTGACATTCCCCAAGAAAAGTCGTTCTTGCAGCGGGCCGTGGAATTGTCCTCTTCTGAAAAAATAATATTCTCCAGATAACGATGCCTCAAAACCATACCCCCACGGACGAACCGCGCTCCAATGTCGGTATTGGACATTGACGCCGTATTGGTTCGTGAAAAAATACCCGGCTGAAATACTCCAGAAATCAGCTCTACCTGTACGGAAAAACTGATTCGCGAAAATAGGCCCCAAACGGATTTCGTTGGGTTGGTTGTCTAAGGTATTTTCTACCGGAAAAACCAAACTCCCCAATAACGTCAACCCACGCGCCAAAACAAGATGCGTTTGCAGATGAACTGTTGTTTTGGCTTCTACGGGTTGCTCAAAATTGCCAAACTGGGCAACAAATTGGGGTAAAATAGAAAAATCCAAGCGATGGGTTTTGCCTGTATGGACAGGAATATCAGCTCGGTAACGGGGAACGCGCGGTGCATCTGCCACTGACCAATGATTTACACCAGCAGGCCGAATGGCTACCAGCGGCACACCCGCCCATTGAAAAACATAGGCTTGCGACGTATCTAGTGACCAACCACGCAGCGCATCGGCAGGATTGCGGAAGGTACGCTGTTCAAACCGAACTTCTCTGTTATCAGAGTCTAGAACCACGTGTTCCCAACTTTTGGGCATATTTTGTTGTGCATATAGCGGGGAAAGCCCACAGATGCACAGCAGGAAAAGCATTACATAACGCATGAAATACGGGTAAATTAGGTGGTGTAGCTATAAGCCGATAGGGCGCATCGCGGAATGTACCCATTGATAAGTAAAATGTATTGTATGGGGTGAAGTTTCAATAAAGTTATACACACGTATTAAAATAAACACAGCTATGGGCTTGGATAACTAAGAATTTTTTCGTGTTAGCGTTTTATCTTATTCCTACACAAATAACGAAGGCTATGAATAAGCGTTAGCTAGGAAGATGTTTATACTACATGAATTTCCCCTTGTTCCTATCTGTAAAATAAATAATATTCACTATCCATTTTTCTTGACCATAAGTGTGGACATTATGAATAATCCTACTCCCGACGCAAAGGCGTTTGGTAGGTAACACCCCAGCCCAGTTTCTTGCCTGCCAATAAGGCTGTCTGCAAGGTCAGCCGCTGACCGATGACCGCATAGGCTCCAACATTCACTTTTTGTCCGTCCCATTCACCCATAACCCCCACTTTTTGCCGATAACTCAACTTCACTCCACCAAATTCACCTACCAAATAATCTGTATCCGGATTTTTCTTACCTACCCGCATCAGCGTAGTGAAATTGTAGTTGTTTAAATTACTCTCGTCTCGGAAAAAATAAACGGGAAGCCCATACCCTGCCGATAATTGGACTTGAAAATCTTTGTCTGCCCACCAGGTTTTTGTCGCAACCAAGGTAGTAGAAGAGGTTGGCGCAAATTTACTGAACGGAAAAGTAGCTGCTACTGCCACCGAAGGCCGTTTTTTTGTTTCCTTTACCAGCAAATACCGAAAGTCCAATTGCCTATCTCCTAACCCAAACGGGATTTTAGGCGCGTTATTTGTTGCATAGACATTGATGAATTGAAACTGTATGTCCAGACGGGGTAAAACCGTCAGCCCGGCTACATAAATCACATTCCCGTACAATTGGTTTTGCTGTACAAAACTGTACGGCGGCGGAATGGTAAGCGCACTGAGTGTGAATGTCCCGTCGGCAGTTGCCTCGGCGGTTGGAATGAGCATCAAACCCTTCTTTCCAGCAATATTGACTTGTGCCACCGCTAGCTGGACGCTCATCAAAAAGACAAAAGGCAGCCAGAAGCCGCCCCTTGTCGTACCAAACATCATATTGCTCAAAAAAATCGTGTTTCGTTTTTTCACGATGTATATCTTTTACTTAATTACCTGAACCTTGATTGTGGCAACCTGCTGCTGCATTGTTTGCCGCATTTCTAGCCGCTGAAACCGTTGCATTTAGATTGGCTTGTGCTCTCGCCAAGTCTGCCGTTTGCACTGCTTTTGCCGCCGCCAATTCAGCTGCTTGTGTTTGGTCACAACGTTGGTTTTCGAGTGACTCCAACGTCTTCAAACTCTGTACCGACGCCGTGTAATTTAACAATACAAATACACGGAGTAAGCCCGCCTCGTCTGCCGTTACTGCAGATGTTGCTGCCAAGTCATTGATAGCTAACAAAGCGCCATCCAAACCCGCTTTCGCTGCGGTTAGTTGGGTGTTGATACCCGTTGCAATCCCTGCTTTACAAGTAGGTACTCCAGCATTGATAGCTGTTTCACGTTGTGTGTACGCTGCATTGATAGCTGCATCCTGTGCTGCTTTTGTAGCTTCTAGCGTTGCTTTGATTTGCTCAAATGCTGCCTCTACTTTTGCTTTACATTCATCATTTGCTACGGCTGCCATAAACGGCGCGTTGAGAATCTCGGCGGTTTGTGGGGCGCGGCTACGACCTCCTACGGCTGTTCCGTTGACTGTCGGACGCGTTACTTGTGGCAAATAAATAGCCAATGCAGGACTTGCCAGCAAAGCATTTACTTGGGTTTGCAATGCGGCAGGCAGTGTACCCGTTGTTTGCAAGCCTGTGATCACATCTGGTGTAAAGGCATCTGCCAATGCTTTGGCGTCCGTTGTTCCCAACGCGGCTTTGGTGTCTTCTGTTGCCTTCGTAACAGCAGGTGTCACTGATTTTGCCACAATACTACCAATGGATACCGCTGCTGCAGGTGCAGGTGTCACGCTACCGGGTACTGCCGTTACCGCCGCCGGTTGCGTTGGTGTTACCTCAGGTAACTTTACTTCCTCTAATTTCGTCAAATCGGGTTCGATGACGACGGGTTCTTCTGGATCACATGCCTGGATGAAGAGAGCAGCGCCCAAAATGGCTAACCCGAAGGCTGCCTTGAAACGATTGATTTGCATAAACACTATTATTTAGAAAATGGAAAAAATATGAATGAAAAAGTAAACGATTGATGTGCTTTTTATACTTTGTATTGGACTCTTTTCACCCAATACCTACCCAAGCAGACTCCCAACGGCTGCCCAAAAAATGCCCAACCAGGCAAATACACGATAAACAATATACGTTTTGTCAATTTCTACCTCAAAAGAGTAAAGCTCGGCATCTACAAACCTTCCACATTAGCCCGGCTTCGAGGCGTACGGAAAAGGTTGATCTTTGTATTTCCACAGTAATGTCGCCAGGGAAAAGCTGTTCCAATAACGCCCTACGTACTTCGTGGGCGAGGAAGCAATGCGCCAGAGCCAACCCAGGTACAGGGCATCTACCCAAGATGGAATGCTTACTTGCTGCCCCGTCTTGAAAGCAATGGCTGCTCCGGTGCAAACAATGGCAGGGCGGTAACTAAGCTGCTGCTTGAGGTATGCCCCCAGAATTTCTTGGGTACCTCCGCCAATATTGAGAAAAACCCAATGCGGACGTATCTCCTCCAACTTCGCTACCAAAACAGGGTCTAGTACCGCGCCTTTGGCATAGTGTGGCGCAATATAGGTATGCGATGCCGCTACGGAAATGCCCTGCGATGCCAAAAAAGCGATATTGATGGCTTGCTCCTCGGCAGTTGGATTGACCAAGAATACCGATTTCTGCTCTTTTTGGCGAGGATATGCCTCTAAAAAGTAGCTAATGAATGCCAAGCCCGATATGCGGTTGACTTTCTGCTTGGACAACCGGTTCCAGATGAGTGCCATGTAGCCACTGTCTGCAATGACAATATCTGAACTCCGCACGGAGGCATAATAGGTCGGCTCCTCCGGAATGCTTGCCAAGCCAGGGCCCGAAGGAACCGTTAGCAAGCCCCCCCATTCTGCCAAATAGGCAAAACAATTGGCCACCGTTTCGTTGTAAAACGGAATACCCAATATGGAAATAGTTGACATGGAATAGCGATGTTTTGGGAATATTAGTCTTTCAAGTTTGGTTGCCTTTCTTTCATTTTTATCTTGATGAGGAACTCATAGTAAGCTATGTTGACAGCGTAAACAAGACCTGCACTGCCTTCTAAAAAACCAAGTTTAAAGAAATAAGTATATAAAAATCTCAATAATGGCCATCCTGGAATCTTAGTCACCCAATATTTAAGCGCTATATTTCTCTGGCTTGGATGTTTTGAAAAGAGTAGCTTGAAAGAAGATTTCGATTTTAGCCTTTCCTCTGCCTCTTGGGAGGAATAGTGATTGTGCTTCTCCAGCCAATGTGACCAGCCCTTCGAAAAACCAAAATGAAGATAGGGTTCTTTGATATACCCTAGTTTACCCTTTACTTCTCCTTCTTTTTGGCCATGACCAAAATTAATGAATCTTGCGCTTCCCTTTTTAGCTACTCTAAATTGCCATTTGGGGAAATTATCTGAATATTTAAGCCATGTATCTCCTAATATCATTTTCCAGCAACAGTAAAACCCTGAAATTTCTGGTGTCGAGGATGAGATTGCATTTACGAGAGCTTTATGAAAACTATTTGTCGATCTTTCATCAGCATCTAGGAACAATACCCATTCATACTTTGTAGGTATTTGTTCTAGTGCGAAATTTCTTTGATGACCAAATCCCTCAAATTTCTTTTTATGTACGCGTGCACCCTTACTTAATGCAATAGCTACTGTTTCATCTGTACTAAACGAATCTAGTACAATCACATCATCACACCAAGATAAGGATGCAATACAGGCTTCTATTTCTTTAGCTTCGTTGTATGTAAGAATGACAGTAGTTATCATTTGGTTATATATATGGTGATGATTAGGTTAAGCATTGGTAAATTCTCTTTTTTTGATTGGCTTACAAGGAAAGCCAACACATACCATCCATGCAGGAAGATTTGAGGTTACTACAGACCTAGCTCCTATAACAGAGCCTTCTTTGATTTCTACCCCAGGACCGATATAAGCATCAGCTGCAACCCAAACTCTATCTTCAATACTGATTGGTTTTAATAGTAAGTCATTACTAACCTTCGTATAATCATGGCTACTCGCACACAAATACGTTTTCTGTGATATTGTTACATTTTTACCTATTTTTATCTTACCCTGGTTATAGCAATCTACTGATGGACCAATACAAGAAAAAGCGCCAACTTCTAAGTTCCAAGGAGCCCATATTTTTACGTTTGAATGAATTGTGGCTGTCCAATGTATCTTGGCTCCAAAACAGTTCAATAAGAATATTCGCCATTTTCTGAAAAATCTCAAAAAAAAAGGCCAAAACAAAAAATAGTATGTTAACTGCCACACTATCCTCGCTAGTTTATTGGAAATAGAGAACTTGTGTCTTGTTTGTGTCAAATTTTTCATTCTGTCTTATTTCTATTTCACTAATCTAGATAACCGAATTAAAATTGAAGAACTTTTCTTATTGAGAATCCTAGGTATCGAGCTAGCTACCTCCAAAACCCGTAATACTTTAAGAATTAATTGCATTCTTTGCTTGTATATCGAGTAATCACTCTGTTTCATAGATTGAAAAAAAGCCTCTCTTGATACTCTCGTAACCTCTGACCTCAATTTATATATAATTCTTCTTAGTAAAGGAGGATTATATTGGTCGGACGAAACACGTTTCACGGGTCTCCATATCTTCAATCTATCACGTTCTTTAAGTCTATATGCTAGACCTTCTCTTCGTTGTCTAAAACCACCTGACTGAGCATAAATGGCATCTTTTTCCTGAAGTTTATCTATATTGATTCTATTTTGATTGAAAGCCACATTCAAAATAGAATTGATTTCTGAATTCCTCACAATCAAAAGATTTGTACCATTTTGGTCAATTTCATATCTTGACAGCCAGGCATCTCCGATAGTTATATCGGCAGTCTCACCAACTAAGTCATCACAGAAATTGCAAGCCGGCAACATCAATGCGCCTTGATTGAATTTACCCCCAATAATACCGCCTGAATCTTGAACTTTACTTAATTTTTCTTTCCCAAAAAATGCTTTGAATATATAAGCTCTAGCCGATATATTATTACCTTTTATGCGATACTGGAAGCTACTTAACTCCATCGGTTTAACTCCTGCACCCCAAGCAAGTGATAATGTCCAATTAATTGATTTTAAATGTCCACAAATCAGAGAAGACGTATACTTTATAGACTCTTTGATGATAGGATCTATTAGCTGAATTCTTCTAACAGCCTTCACCATGCAAGGAAGTCCTATGAAAAGATATCTTCCAGGTCTTGACTTGATAAGTGTGAGTACTTCAGAAATTTCGACTACATGATACCTTGTTTGTGCTCCAACCTGTAACTCCTCTTCGGATGAACTAATACTGTATTTAAAAAATGGATCATTAAATTTTTCTCTTCTGCTTTCTTTTACATGGATTACACCATCAATCATACCTCTTTTAAGTAGTTCATTTCCAATCCAAGTTCCAAACCCTCCCGAAGTACCGTTACGTCTAAAGTTACCTTCTTTAACATACCCGCCATATATGCTCTGATACATCCCTAATTTATTCGAGAACATACCTTTTTGCTCTAAAAAATGGCTAGCAAGCTTATCTTCATTATATTCCTCATTAAGGGATGGGCAAACAAAATCCATCAACTTTTCTTCTTCTACGCTAGCCTTCTCAAACACCTCCTCATTAGGAACATATTCTCCATACTCGTTAATATCCATTGATTGCCTTGTTACAAAAGCACAAGCACCACAGCCTACACAAGACTCACTTTCTACAACTTTTTGAATTGATTTAGCTCTGTTCATTTTTTACTTTTTTACAACCCTTTTAAGAAACGAAATTGATTTCTCCCTTTGAACTGATAAAATAGTATTCACATTGGTGTAATCAATAGATGAAAATTCAGGACTAACTGAACTATCACCCTCATAAAGAATCCTATCTTCTAATCCCACTAACTTCAATAAACTCTCCTGTCTAGTATTATTATTCTTACTTGAAAGGCTAACTGTGTAGAATGGCTTCTCGAATATCATCGCAAATACTGTCCCATGAAAAGATGAAGTAAGTACAAATGTTGCTTTTTGATAAACTCCTAAAAACTCAGATGGCCCCAATTCTCGTAAGTTAATTATCTTCTTGTCTGACTCTACACGCATTTCATTTTTACATATCCTTACCACTTTGTATCCAGTTATCCTTTGGAGTTCTAGTGCAAGAGATGTGATGAATTTTGAATTTTTAAATACAAACAATAATATATAGGGCTCATCTAAATCAATCTCTTTAGAAAAATTCAACCACTCCTCTCTTTCAAGAAGAAGGGTAGGATCAAGGACATGTTCTGCGGTCCTATCAGCTATTGCTTTAATTAATTTTACTCCACTTTCCTCCCTCGTTGATATCTCGTCTAAGTTATTCAGCATCTTATAATAAGATGGATAGTTTTCTATGTCTATCTCACTAACCCCAAAGCTAGATGCATACGAAATCTTTTTAACGCCTTTCGGAATAAAAGTTAAAAAATAAGGTTCTAAGTTGATTGGATTATTAGGATTCCAAACTTGGTCACTTCCGACAATCGCCACATTATACTCATGCGTGCTAGAGTACAGGGACGAAAAACTTCTGTACTCTTTAGAAAATTTCATATTTTTCGATTTGAATTCCTCAAACCTTTCGCTTCTTACTTTGGCTACAGATGGATTCAGTATCTTACTGAGTTTATCTAAGACACCCAAAATAAAATCCTTTACTAAAGTTATCCTCGAACTGCTAAATTTCGATTTTGCCTTTTTTTCTGAGATATATCTGGAGTTTTTGTAAAATGGATAGTTTATGATTTCGCTATCAAAACCTAAATCATCTAATTTTTTATAGAGTGCAAATGCTTGAAGATCTGCACCATAGTTATTTACTCCCAAAATAGTAATTATTCCAACTTTTGTTTTTTGGGGCTTATCTAAGTTTACATTTTCGTCTGATTCTAGCATCAATATCCTAATTTAATGAAGTTATCTACGATTTTATTTATTAAAAAGTACTCACTAAAAATAGCTTGAGCGGCCAATCCCATTTCCTTTTTTTCATCTTTTTTCAAATGAACAAATGTATCTAGTAGATGATATACTTCATCTTGAATTGGTTGTGCTACAAGGCCACCAACTCTCTTTATACTTCTATTGCTATGCGTAATCTCTTTCCAAATATTCACTTGGTCACTAATCAATACCGGTTTGCCACATGCCATTGCCTCTACGACCGCAATACCAAAGTTCTCTTGGTGACTGGGTAAGACAAATACCTCACAGCCATACAAAGCGCTCCATTTCCTATCTCCCGACAGCATCCCCACAAAAGAAATATATTTTTTGTATTCGTTCTGAACCAACCCCTGAACTTTCTGCCCATACACACTTTCTAATCCTGGTCCGGCGATAACCAAATCTGGGATAGCACCTACTGGGTTTTCTTTTCGTAGTTGCTGGTAGGCAGTTATCAAAATATCTACTCCCTTTTTTTCATGAATCCGGCTTAAAAAGAGAAAATAGGGGCGTGGATGTTGAAAGGCTTGGATTATCTCTTCTGTACAAGCCGGTGGAGGTAAAATGCCGTACCCTACGTTGATTTCTTGTTTGGGTCTATATCCCCAAAAGGTCGTTCGGGCTAATTCTAATTCTTGCTGGCAAGTGAACAAAAGACCATCTGCTTCATTCACTACCTGCCGCTCGACCAATGTCCAATACACTTCATTGCGCAATGCTTTCCACCGCCGACTAAGGGCACGTTGAAACCATGGGTCTAACATCCCGTGCGGCATAACATATACTTTGGGCGTTTGTACTCCTTTTTTTCGTAGTTCCCGAATAACCTTCATGGTACAATACGACGGGTACTGCCAAAGACCGTTGATAATGACTACATTGTACTTTCCAATATTCTCTCTTAAAAATGGAGCTAAGTCTTTGGTATATCTCCAGCTGGTTTTTCCTTGCCCTAACGCATGATGAACAAATTTATCTTGCCATGTAACCGCCTCTGTCTGTTCGTCACACGAAATGACCTCCATGGTCACTTCTTTTTTAGAAAGCTCTGAAAACGTATTACGGATGCCCTCCGCAATACCACCCGACTTGGGGCTCAAACCAGAAACGACTTGGAGGATTTTCATTGGTTTTTTAATTAACAAACCCTTTTTCTCTGTGAAAGTACAAGGCGCTCTCCTCTATCTTTTTGACGAATTTTGCAGGGTTTCCACCATAGAGGGAAAACGTTTCCATCATTTCTTTATTTAGTAGTGCTTTTGCACCCAATACAGAGTAATTGGGTAAAGTAGCCCCGCCTAGTACAACACAATTCGTTCCTACAAAACAGTAATCACCAATGACAATAGGGTAGCTATCTTGTCTGTTTTTGTAAATATCTATGGAATGTGTCAAAAATTGTGACGAATATCCAGCTATCGTCGTGTAATTACCTATTGTAACTGTATTTGTACAATCTATATGGTGGTTTTTCGTAATAGCCGTATGCATTCCAATGCTTATTTTTGCTTCTCTAGTACCTTTCTGATGAATAAAATGGGTTGTATTTGAGATATCCGTTGTAAACCCAGTTATCCAATTTCCTCTGCCAATTGAGCTATATGCACCCAATATGACAGTATCCAAATGGATGAATATATTCAAGTGACCAATCTTACTGTGCTTTTCCATCTTGAGATGTTTACAACCTATATATGAAAACCCAATACGCGCAGTCTTATCGATTTTATGACCGAAAACGTGTACATACACCCGTCTTTTCAAGCACCAAGGCAAAAAAAGCGTCAAAATGGAGAGTATTTTTTTCATTTTTCTTCAAGTACTGACGAATACATCTCGGCTATTTTGTCTACCTGATACTTTTGTACATTTTCTATGCCTAGATCAATGGTTCTCTCCCTATGTTCTATTTCTTTCATTATCAGATTGTACCCAGCTCGTATGGATTCTATATCAAAAGGATTTACCAAAATGGCTCCTAAGCCAGCCACTTCTTTCATTGGACTTATGTTAGAGGTAATCACCATTCTCCCAATGGCCTGCCCTTCAATAATTGGCATTCCAAAACCTTCTAGTTTAGATGGAAAATTAACCACATCACACAACTCATATTCCCTTTGAATTTCTTCATCTGATAGTCCGTGCGCGTTGGAATATTCTATTTTATTTCTTTCAAGAAGAGAAATAGTTATTGAGTCTAATTTCCCGATAATTCGTAGATCACAAGGAAAGTCTTTTAAAGCATGAATAGTATTGACCAGGTTTTTTCGCTCCAATGTACCGATATGCAATATTCTCGGCTTTTGCTGATTGAATGATTTGAAAGAGCTTTTGTATGAGGGTGAAACTGGATTAGGAATGACGAACAGCTTACTTTCATCCAATGAGATTTCCTTTAATACTTGTTTTTTCACATGCTCAGAAATAAAAATGACTTTACGCGCTCTTTGTAGAGAAGTAATGTATAGCCATTTCCAAAACTTTTTTTTCCAACCTTTTAGGTATGTATAGTACATAACATCATGTACCGTTACAGAGATTCTGTTTTTCTCAAAAAAGTATAGCAAATAGTGTGAATCACCAGTCAAATGAATTAGGTGCTTCTCTTTGCAATGTACACGAGCGGAAAATCCATTTTGTAAAATCCCAAAAAGAGTTGCTTTCTGACTCGGAAGAAAAAAGTTTTCTATTTTCCTATTTTGAGACAGCTCGTTCGTAATGGTACCAAAAACTTTCTGAATGGAAAATCCTACATTTGGGTTTCTGTGTACAAACAAAATTTCTTGTATAACCATTTACTTCTTGAGCGACGCAATTAATAAACCTCCACCCAATACAGATACACCCAAAGAAGTTGGCTGTGCCCATTGAGCCTGGATGATATGAAGTACTATATTACTTGCCAGCAACCATGGAAGGGAATTATTCTTGATTCTTTGAAATGATTGGAAAAGCAATTGTACCCCTATTTTTAGTCGAACTGCAATCATGGCTAGCCCTCCCACTATTCCCATTTCTCCCAATAGTCTCCCCCATTCCTCTTCTGCTACAAGAAAAACATTGGCACCCGTCGCTAGCTTTGCCCCTGCATTCGTACCTAGCCCTATCCCTACACCCCAAAAAGGAAGATTCTCTAGGTTAGCCAATGGTCCAAACAAGCTATCGATAAACCGACCAATGATGGACTCTTCTACTCCTTTTCCTTGATTCGCTGCTTCAAAGCGGGCTAAAAATGCCTCAAGTCCAACCCGAATTATTCCAGAAAGATATAAAATACCAAAAATACTTACTATGGCGATAAATGTTCCTATTACCTGCCCTGTTCTTTTTCTATCCTTAACAACAATCAATAAATAGTAGGAAATACTCACTATTGTAGTCATAAGTAGCGTCCTACTAATCGAAAAAGGGATAGCTGAAATATACAGAAAGCTAGCTGTAAGCAGAATATATTTTTTTATTCTTATCTTATTGTCTTTGTCTATCCAAGCATACAAAATAAACGGAAATACCAACGAGTAATAATTCGCTAAACCAGAAGTGAATGAGAAGGTACCTGAAGGTCGAAAGTATCCAAGCGCCCCAGAAAACCCCGACCCCTCCATATTTCCACCTACTCCCCGATTAATCCAAGCACTTTGTGGACTGTAGAACTGTGCTATCATAATTAGAGTCATCGGAATAGAACTGTATATCAGCCATTTTCCCGCCTCAAATACATCATTTTTCGTAAGCATACACCCGAATAAATACAATAGGGGAATGTAGATGATAAATATCCTAGCTCCATATAAGGCTACAAATATATTTCCATGACCTATGGCTAGGGCTGTAACGACCGATACACTTGCGATAAATAAGGAAGATGCAATAATTGTATTATTCTTGAAAATCCCATGCTTTATACTGTAAGCAAGCATCCAAATGGCTACCGGATCACGAACTATCAACAGAGCATCGGATAGACTTGGCAAAACCCATTTTCGAAGCGCTCCCTCAAAAATTAATAAAAAGAGGAATATCCAAAAAGCAACTATTAGTTTTTTTCTTGCATGATTCTTCGTTTGCACAGCTCTTCCTCTCATAAATTCTACGCCACTAATTTGAGCCGTTTTCATCTGACAAGCTCTTCTTCAATGGACTCAACTATTTCTCGTCTAAACACTGACCAAGGTCTTTTTCGTGCTGTTTCTAGTGCCTTTTCTCCCTTCATTTGGATTAGATTTGGATTTTCTATAATCTCTAAAAAAATCTCTTTTAAATCATTTATGCTCCCTGCTTCACAAAGCCACCCGTTTTCTCCATCCTCGATGATATCACGCCCAGCCGTATTGAAAGTTGTAATCACCGGTGTGCCTACCGACATAGCCTCGGTAATAACCAATCCGAATCCCTCAAATAAAGAGGGGAACACTAAAACATCATGCACCTTCATTTGTTCCAAAATTTCGTGATTCGGTAGTGTGGGTATCCAGTTATACTTTTTTATAAATTGATTCAGTGCTTTGCAGTCTTGTACTGTTTTTTTCCCAATTACTGTCAGCTCTATCTTTTCTTCAAGACCTTCCAACGCTTTATCCAACTGAGCAAGACCTTTGCGTTGAGATAATCCGCCAACAAATAGCATTTTTATCTTATCTCCCTTTTTAATTTTTCTATATTTTCGTTCTCCATCCACTAATGGGAAGCCGTATGGTATTACAGTTATATTCTTTGGTGAAATGAGACACTGTTCTAGCGTATCTTTGGTAAAAGAGCTAGCTACTACAATTACATCTGCTAATCTTATCTCCTCGTCTTTACGATCTAATTTCTCATTTGAATCCAATAGTCCCGGAAGGGTACTAGACCACTCTGGAAACCGCTCCTTTTCACGCTTATACACCTCATGTCCAGCTCTCCAATAGCCAATTGGTAAGTCATAAACTGTTTTAATGCCTAGTTGCTTCGCCTTTCTAAATGTTTCCAATGCACCATCCTCATAAGCATATACCGCATCCTGATTATCTAAGTGCTTGGAAGTAAAAATATCGTGCTGTTTATAGACTTGATCTACCGAAAAGTAGCCCACTTCGTGTCTTGTTAAATAAGGTATTCCTATCTTATTGAATAGATGCCTCCCTAGTTCTCGATATGGATTACTTCTTGTCTTACCATACACCTCATCGCTTACTGCTCTCTTACCAAACTCTCTTATTAGTCTATCGACAAAAGAATGCTTCTTTACAGATACACAAGTAATGTATTTATCTATAATTTTTGCTTCTAGGAGTGCCTCAACAGTGTACTTGACATTTTGGTTTCCTGTTGGATGAGAGATGATTATTTTCATATTTATATCCTGGTTAAACTAACCTTTAAGCCACGCCAAACTACCTGCTAAGAACTCGCATGGATTATAGTATAATGTTTGTGTCCGTTTCTTGTCTATTAATATCGCTGGGTTCCCAATTACTATTCCATAATCGGGTACAGACTTACGAACCACTGCTCCAGCACCAACTACTGCACCCCTCCCAATACATACACCTGGAAGTATAATGACATTGGTAGCAATCCATGCATAATCTTCAATTACGATTTTCCCCTTCTTATGATTCCAAGCTGGGTCATCCAAATCATGACTTGCTGTAAGTAAAACTACGCCATCATTGATACATATATTTTCACCTATCGTAACCTCATCATGCAATGCAATTTCAACTCGACCGATGAATGTATTTTTACCAACAGAGAGCTTGTTTACTTGACCCTCTATTTTTGCATGCCCGATAACTGCATTTTCATCTATTTTTGCCCCTTTATTTACCAGTCGATTTCGGTTTTTTGTACGTATTATTACTTCTTTAAGTGTCAGCATTCTCTTTGCCCAAGCACGTACCCAAGCATAAGAAAACAGTGAAGGTTTGGATCTATTTTTTATCAAGTAGGATAAGGTACTCATCTTTCTAAATGTATCATTAACTGCTTACTAATGTCGTTTATCTCTCTGTTGACAACGTTTAACTTTTGTACCTCATGCCAATTCTTATTTCTCCAGATCATTACATCTAAATTGGCTTCATTAAACCCCATAATAGTCCAACTTTTACTCACACAGATTGGGGTAAGCCCATGATTCACATACGCTGCGAAGCTTCCACTTTTTTCAATCAATAGAGATGGAGTGGTTGCAACCCCATATTGAGCAGTTCGCAAGGTTTTTGATATTTCTTTTGTGGATACTTCTCCAATAATTTGGTATTGTATTCCTATTCTTTCACATGCATCTATCCAAATTTGCCTTTCTGAGCCATTTCTACCGAGAAAAACAAATTCAGCAGATTTCCCAAACTTCTCTTTGACATCCCATAGAAAATCGTTCACCTTTAGGCTTTTATGTATTCCTCCAAAAAGAACAAAGCGCCCGTTTTTTCTCTCTATACCTTCAAATTCTAAGCATTCAATATTTGAAAATAACGGTAAATACTGTATCTCTTGTGAAGTCCACTTTTCTAGTAGGACTCTGTATAAAGTGCATTGTGTACTTATCTTCGTTACTTGTAATTGCTTTAGTAAATACTTTATCAGTTGCTTTTGGAGGAATCCAATACTTTTTTCCTTCCAACTGCTTTCTCTGTTTAAGCCGATACACAGTTCATGGAACATAACATGCCATTTTCTATCACCTCCCATTTCTTTCAAGTATCGTCCTAAAAAAAGGGGTAATCCTTTGTCTTGGAACGCATAAGGCACATATTGCAGACTTAACCAAGAGGGATTAAACGCATCTATCCACACTTTTGCCGTTGCTGTCCGTTCTTTCCAGCCTAAATCTTTACCTAACCTCAGTGTGGGGATTTCTTGGTCCTGCTCTAGTTGTACTTCATGCAAAGAGCCAACAAGGTGTTTGTCATTCAATGCCAACATCCGGACATCACAACCTATAGCAATTAATTCACTTGCCAACCGACGTGTATAATCTCCTACGCCGTCTTTACCCCGTTCAAGTGAACCACAGATGATGACAATTTTCATCTCGATATAAACTTAATAAGTGGGATAGGTAAACAGAGTAGAATTACTTGGACAACACGCATAAAGACTCTTTTATTAGGATAATATTTACTTTTTATCAGATTCCATGCAATTTGTTTCTCACCATACTTAATTGCCTTATTAGCCCCGACTACTACAAGTCTATTTAAAAACTTTTTTTTAAAAGTCTCATTCCCTTTTCCTACATCAATCAAAATTAAGTTATTCACAAACCGATGTATCATTAATCCACTTGATGTTGCGGATTGCTGGTGTATACGGTAATGACAAAGTTGCTCATTAACAAAATAAAAGCTTCCATCATTCAATGCAATTTTTAAAAACACTTCTAGTTCGGGTGTGTTGAGTGTTTCATCAAAAGTAAATTTTTCAAGCCACTTTTTTTTAATTAATGCGGCTGAGATGGGAATACTATTATTGAATACCAGTTCGATTGGTTTTTTAATCTCACCCTCCTCTAAGGTAGACCTTCCATATTTTATATTATTCTCTCTTGTTAGTTCCTCTAACACTTTCCCACTTTCATCAATAAAGAATTGATTAGAGAATAATACATCATATTTTTTTCTATCCACTTTCGAAGCTAAGATTTGTACAAAATCCACATCCAATAAATCATCATCTCCTATTATTATGACATACTCCCCTTTAGCTATTTTCACCAATTTTTTCCAATTGCCGGCTAGTCCTAAATTTGTATCACACGAAGAGTAATTAACATTTGAATGTATTTCGGCCATTATTGAACAGTATTCTTTTATCCCCTCGTGTACCCCCCCTTCTTTTAAGCAGTCTTGTGAGATACAGATTTCAATATTCGGGTAACTTTGTTCAATACACGCCTCGAGACTTTTAATTAATAAGTCGAGGCGATTGTAGGTAGGAATACATATTGACACTAACATAATATCTACAACTAATTATTTTCTTATTCTAATTTTTCTTTCATTTACTCCAACTCAAGAAGATTTTATCTTTCAGAATATCTTTTAACTACAGAACAAGATTGAAATATTACACACAATTACAGATTATAATTTCAGGACTACTTTCCTACATACCATCAAATTTAGAGCTAATATTCTCTTCCAAACTACATTTCTGACTAATTCTTATCTGATAAGGAAATAAAACACACGTTTCATGAAATATGTATTTCAATAGTAATCGTTTTTTTATTAAAATAAGATTTAGTATTATGATAACCTGACTAGCCTATCAAGCACTAATTATATGAGATAACTTAGTTATTTATAGAAACCTTAATCTCATATCGTGGTATCAGTTCTCATACAAATATCAATAATACATGTAGCCACACTTCTTCCAAATAATACTTATACCCTCTAAACGAAAACTCCTTCAGCGTTTTACCATTCTTTATCAAATGGCTAATTAGTATTTTAATGCGCTTAATTTTGTGATTAAAGTTAGACTGATTATACTTTGATGTGATATATTTATACGAATTTAAACTTTTTTTATAGGTATTAAACGGTTTATTTCTTCTCCAAGGATGTACTACTACAGCTTCTCTTATAAATTCAACATTAGATTTTTTTTTTACTCGAATGTGAAAATCCACATCCTCCATTGCAGGGAAAGGGAAATTCTCATCAAATCCACCAATCGCCCAAAAAAGTTTCTTAGTAACCATAAAGTTACATGACCAAAGATTCCCGCCTGTTAAATTAATTGGCGCAACCTCGTCATATCTTTCTTTCTCTCTATCAGCAATTGTTTTTCCTTCAAGTACTTCTATACCAGCTATATCAAAATGCTTCGCATACTGATATAGCCAGCCTGGGCAAGGTAAGCAATCATCGTCCGTAAATGCAATCCATTCACCCACTGCATACTTTACCCCATTGTTTCTATTTGCAGCAGGTCCCCGACGAGGTCCTTGTACCCACCTGACCCAAGGATAAAGATTTTCTACTATTTCTCTTAGCTCGTCTGTTGTGCTATCATCTGATACTATAACCTCATATTTATTAGTAAACTGGTTTTGGACGTCCGGATGTAGACAATCTAGACATTTTAGAAGCGACTCAACCCTATTACAAGTTGGAATTATAACCGAGACTTTCATATATCTATTTTTTTCACACACTTGGCTGGATTTCCTACCCAAACCTCATTTTCTGGTATATTCTTAGTGACTACACTTCCAGCTCCAACGATTGAATTTTGACCGATACTTACTCCCGGTAGAATACAACTGTTCATTCCAATCCAAACATTATCGCCTATTTTTACTTTTTTGGAGAATTTATAATCTTCTTCAACATCTCTAACCCTATTATCGGATTTTTGTATGTGATTGTAGGATGATATCGTACAATTACTCGATATCAAACAATTTTTACCAATATTCACACCAAATGTTGCGAAGACTACTGTATATGATGATATAGAGCTATTATCTCCAATTTCAAAGTTCTGGGGAACAATAATATGGCAGCTTGACTCCAGCTTTACATTACTACCACAGTATTTCATACTATTCTTTAATCTAATATATTCTGCTTCTTTTTTTTTCTTTTCAAGAAATAAGAGAAGTCTATTTATCAGCTTATACATTTTTACATTCATTTATTTTATGATATAAAAAGACAAAATTCATTATGCACTGAACTCCTGCAGTGTAAATATTTATCTTAATCGCATTTTCAGCATTTGATAAATCTAAAGAAAGTGCAAAAAAAAGAAATGATAATAGATTGATAGGAATATATATTATTGGGCTAATCATCCAGCCTCTACTCGTATATAGAGAATAGATCAAGCCTGCTGTTGTCGCTACACTACCTGCTATAAAACTCAGAACTAACTCGTTACTTAACTCACTGTATTCTTCTCCAAGAAGGCCGAGAATATGGTCTTTCAATATATAAATACTAGAATTTAGAATCATCAGAACTACAAGGAACAGTAAGATTATAACTATCGATTTCTTTAATAATACCATTCTATCCTCAGAGGATCTAGAAAAGCGAGGTACTATAATTATCATAAATACTATGTTTACCAAGTTTATAAGAATACTCAATCTACCTAGTGCACCAACCTGAGCGATAATCAGGTTACTTCCTAGCAAAGATAAAATCCATACAACTAATTGTCCAGAAACGCTATAGTATATTGACCCTGGGAGAATTCTCTTAACGACATTATAAATCCTACCTTCTATCTCTTTACTAACATTTTGGCTCAAATTTGCATATTTATTACCCAATTTTTTCAATTTGGCGTTTGACCATATTTGTGGTAATCCTGCTGAGAATAAGGCTAAAAATGCCCAAGGAAAAATGAAGATTGATAGACTAAGTAGTCCTAGCCTACCTATATTTAGCCAAATTTGAATTTTTTGTAGTCTTATTATATCTTGATGTAATTTGGGAGCTATTTCATAAATCGACCCTGTAAGACTCATATAAAAAGCAGGAATTATAGATATACTTATTAGTATACTCATCATCCATGAAGCACCATTATTCATCAGTAAGTATACAGATGAGGGAACCATAACCACCAAGCTGTAGATAGCAAACTTTCTTCGCATGGCAACTCCTGTCGCCAATACTTCACCCAAAAGTTGTCTACTTTTCCATACTTTCCCTCCTTCAGACATTACGCCCATGGAGATACCTCCATCCGCCAAGATAGTCATAGTGCCAAGTAGTGTATTAGATAGCGTGTATAGAGCATATTCTTGTATTGATAGATTACGGATTATCAAGATTCCGCTAACAAAACCTATAAATTGGATAGTTACTTGCGCAAGCCCGGTAATACCTACTTTTTTTATGAGATTTACATAAGATAGTTTACTTAGTGCTGTCCTCATTTCCTTTTCAAAAGTCCCAACAATCCCTTCCCCTTTCTCTCTTCTCCGTAATACCCTTTGCCGTAGCCGTACCCATAGCCATAACTGTAGCCATAGCCGTAGTCTGGGGAGTTTTTGTAGTTTACGGCATTGAAGATCAGCTGCAAAGAACCCAAAATGCGTTTGTCATTCAACTGCTTTATCTGCTGTAAATACTGCTTGGGGGTTACTTCGTGGCGTATCAGATAGAAGCTTACGTCTGCCAAGGGCGCCATCAAGGTAGCGTCTGTCACCAAACCCAGCGGGGGGGTATCCAGCAAAACATAGTCAAATTCTTCACGCAGTTTTTCCAGCATTTTTTCCAGTCGCCCGTTAGCAATCAGCTCTGAAGGATTGGGCGGTATCGGCCCAGACGGTATGATATATACGTTCGGCAATGTGGTAGCTTGTAAAATATCCCCAATGCTTGCTTTGCCTATCAGATATGTGGACATCCCCTTCTGGCTAGGTACGTTCAGGTATTCATGAATCTTAGGTTTGCGCAAGTCCAATCCAAGAATTACGACGCGTTTGTCTAACAGTGCCAACGATGCCCCAATGTTGGTGGTCACAAAGCTCTTACCCTCCCCGCCCGTAGAAGACGTAAAGAGCAGCACTTTGCCACCTGCCGTGGTTTGTTGGGTAAACAGGTATTGCAAATTGGAGCGAACCATGCGTATTTGTTCGCTCAAGAACGAGCGGCTTTGTCCGTCAATGATTTCCCCTTCGCCTTTTTGTTTTTGGCCAATTTCGCCAAAGACAGTCAGACCGGTTTTATCTTCAATTTCCTTTTTCGACTGCACGGTATGTGTCAGCGCATCTTTGAGGGCAATACCTCCTATGGGTACTAGAAAACCAGCTAAAAGAGCTGCTAACCAGATATTGCGGCGTTGGGGTTTGATCGGTGCGCCGGTAACAAAAGGTTGGTCCACGACGCGGCTATCCGTTACGGTAGAGGCATAGGCAAGTGCGGTTTCCTCTCTTTTCTGGAGGAGCAGGAGGTATAAATTCTCCTTAATACCTGCTTGGCGCTTGATTTCCACGTATTCCCGTTCTTTGCGCGGGATACTCGAGATGGCCCCTTCGAGGCGGTCGTTCAAGCCCAGCAAGGACTTTTTCGTAATGAGCAAGCTGTTCTTTTGGTTGCTTACGTTGTCCCAAATCGCTTGGCGGATATTGCTTACCTGTTTGTTGATGGTCTCTAGGAACGGGTTGCCCGGTTGAGCCGTACGGGCTGTTTTTTCGTATTGCAGCTCCAGGTCGGCAAGTTGGCTGAGGTAACCCGTCAGAACGGGGTCGCTCACCATCAGCGTAGCCGGTGCTACGGAGCTACTGGTATTGGACTTGAGGTAGCGTTCTACGCCCTCCAATACCTTGAGCTGGATGTCCACTTCGTTGAGTTTACCATCGTTTTCTTTGGCTTTCTCTAAGAATAAACTAGACTCCGTACTTAGATCGGTAATGCCCCGAGAGGTACGGTATTGTTCTACATCTTGCTCCACGCTACCGAGTTCGGAGGTCACGAGTTTCAGGCGGGTTTCAATGAAATTGAGGGTATTCGTTGCCTCTAAGTTTTTATCAGAAAGAGCGGTAAACGTATATTCTTCGAGGAGTTTGGCAAGAATAGCTTTTCCTTTTTCAGGAAGGGCATTTTCCATACTCAGATTCAATACCGAGCTTCGTTGGTTGATGAGTTCCACCTGCAAGCCCCCAATGAGCCCAGCGATAAGGCCGTCTTTGTTGGCAAACTGGATGCGTGTCCGTTTGTCTTGGCGGTTGGGATGGTTGCTACGCAAAACGCGCAAACGACCGTACGGCGACTTAATTCCGGAACTATACACGTAGGTACCAAGCGAATTTTCTTTTTCGTCGAGGAGCTCAAAATGTTGGGCATCCACGGGCTGAATAAACAAAGCTGTTTGAAAGGCAAGAGGTTTTAGTTGCTCTGGAATCACTTTTACAGGTGCTTCATAAAACACTTCGGCGTCTTTGATGCGTCCTTCTTGGTAGTACGAAACGGTGAGATTGAGGGCATCCACAACCTTCTCCATGATGGCACGGGACTTGAGCACTTCAATTTCGTTTTCCACCAATTTACTCACACCTCCGAGGTTGAGTTCCTTGAGGATATCGTTGCTGTTGGCTGTACCGCGTTTTTCATCTTTGATGAGGAGTGTTGCCGAGACTTTGTAAATAGGTGTGCTGTAACGCAGGTAGAAGAAAGCGGCAGTCAGCGAAAAGGCGAGGGCAACCACAAACCAGGCGCCGTGACGGAGGTACTTGTACACGAGGCCGCGCAGGTCAATGCTTGGTTCGTCGTCTTGCCAGAAAGAAGTATCGTTTGGGTTCATGTTATCGAACAATATTTGTAATGAGCGCAATGATGGAAACAAAACTGGTGGCGATGCTGATATACAGCGGTGCCAATTGGACACGTTGGTCGGTATAAGTGGCTTTTGCCTGAACGGGCTCGATGTAGATCATGTCTCCGTTTTTGAGATAGAAATACGGAGAGGCGAAGATAGAGCGGTCGCGTAGATCGAGGCGGACGACTTCACGAGTGCCGTAGTAGTCACGGATGACCATGATATTTTGGCGATTTCCAAAAACCGTAAGGTCACCTGCCATAGCGAGGGCGTCGGGCAGCGTAGTTCGGTCGTCGATGAGGTTGAAAACACCCGGGCGAGCCACTTCCCCTAAGATAGAAAATTTATGATTGAGGAACCGGACACTGACAGAGGGTTCTTTCAATAATTTATCCACTTGGATTTTAATTTGGTCGGCGGCTTGGTTGAGTTTCAATCCAGCCACGGGGATACCTCCGATGAGGGGTATTTCGACGTTTCCGTTGGCATCTACGAGAAAGCCGAGGGGTTGTCCCGCTGCTGCTCCCGCTGCGCCACCCCCAAAGACAGTCATCGGGATGCGGTTGATATTATTAAAATTCAGAATTTCGTTGGATTCCTTATTCAAACTACCGATGGTGATGGCAAGGATATCATTGGGTTGGATGATAGAGATATCCGGTCGGTTCTCGGGTAGCGCAGCAACGCGGGTGCTATCTGCGCTATCGAAATACGTAATGACAGGTGTTTTGACGCACGAAGACGCCAAGAGAGCCACGGTGGCACAGATGCCACAGAGGGAGAGAAAACGTTTTGTCATAGATGTTTGATTTGTGATGTTTGGATGTATAAGAAAACAAAATCCCGTAGGGATGACATATTACTAGATAAAACGCAATGCACACCAAAAAGCTGACCCCAGCGGGGTCAAATAGTACTAGCGATAGATGTACGAGAAAACAAAATCCCGTAGGGATGACATATTACTAGATAAACGCAACGCACAACCAAAAGCTGACCCTGCGGGGTCAAATAGGCGTATGCGCACATTCTTCCAATCACTAATCCGTTTATTTCCCTACCTTATTAGCAGAAATATCGACCGTCAACTGAATACCAAGCAAGGGAAGATACACCCGCAATTTCTTGCCATCTTGCCGAATCACCTCTGCTTGTTGGCCAGAGAATGCACCTGACTGAAATGTAACAAGATCTCTTGGCGCAAACGTATCCATTTGGATTTCGTTGTGATCAAAATCGTTGAGTAAATATTGGATGGCATGGATTTCCTCCGGGCGTACCACGGCGGGCTTATTCAGCCAGAACAAATACCGTACGACACCCTGGACCTCAAAAACGCGGTGTCTTTCTTTATCCGTCAGACGTACGAATACATACGAGGTAAAGAGTGGCTTTTCAACGACCTTTGTTCGGTCAGACCATTTCTGATTTACCTTCCGGACAGGGCAATAGACCTCGATGCCTAGTTTGGCAAGGTCTTCAGCTACTTTCTTTTCTGCACGCGCTTTGGTATAAATAACAAACCATTGAAGCATAGGGGCACCTTGTTTAAGTTTCTCGGAAACTTGCTGTGTTGGGGTAGTCGGGACAATATTCATTTTGTTACATACGTTTTATAGGGACACATCACATAGGCTTGGCTACGGCTTCGCCCAGTCAGTCCCATTTCAGAACATCTCGAGGCACATTCACCAAGAAAAAGAAAAAATGAATTGGGTGATAAAACCCTGTATTTTTGTACAGCTTCGCTCGGTCAGTCCCATTTTTTGAAACCTACGCTAAGAGAAAAGAATCAAAAATACATACATCTACGAAGGCACAGAGTTGGAATGGGACAATTCCTCCTATTTCTAGGCAAGAGCACTAGAAATAAACGCAAGCAGTTTCATTTGGGACGATATACTATACGACCCCTGCGTACGAAGTTTATTCGTACACCGGAGTATAGGTATCTCTATTTTGTTGGAAAAGTGCCACATCTGCCCAGACCATTTCTTTCACAAGAGCAGGGAGGTCATAGTTTGGCTTCCAGTTTAGTTGTTTCATTGCTTTGGTAGGATCACCGATGAGGAGTTCCACCTCCGTTGGACGGAAATAAGCAGGATCTACTTCAACGACAACCTTTCCGATAGGCAGTTGGAAATCCGGATTTTCACAATGCGTCACGATGGCTTTCTCATCGACACCGTTTCCTTCAAAAACGAGGGTAATGCCGAGTTCCGCAAAGGCCATGCGAATAAACTCACGAATAGTTGTTGTAATGCCTGTGGCAATCACATAGTCCTCTGGCTTTTCTTGTTGGAGGATGAGCCACATGGCTTCGACATAGTCTTTGGCATGTCCCCAGTCACGCTGTGCGTCCAAATTCCCCATATAGAGACGGTCAGAGAGACCAAGAACGATTTGGGCGAGCCCTCGGGTAATCTTACGTGTCACGAACGTTTCTCCTCGGAGTGGAGATTCGTGGTTAAACAGAATCCCATTGCAGGCATACATGTTATATGCTTCGCGGTAATTCACAGTAATCCAATAGCCATATAATTTAGCCACAGCATACGGAGAACGCGGATAGAACGGTGTTTTCTCACTTTGCGGCACTTCTTGTACGAGACCATACAGCTCGGAAGTAGAAGCTTGGTAAATGCGTGTTTTTTCTGTCATACCAAGGAGGCGCACAGCTTCCAAGATGCGGAGCGTTCCGATACCATCTACATTTGCCGTATATTCAGGTTCGTCGAAACTTACTTTCACGTGTGACATGGCACCAAGGTTGTAAATTTCATCTGGCTGTACTTCTTGAATAATTCGAATAATATTTGTCGAATCACTTAGGTCGCCGTAGTGTAATTTAAAGTTTACTTTGGCATTGTGAAGGTCTTGATAGAGATGGTCAATGCGAGCGGTATTGAAGAGCGACGAGCGTCGTTTGATACCGTGTACTTGGTACCCCTTTTGGAGCAAAAGCTCCGCCAAATAAGCACCATCTTGACCTGTTATTCCTGTGATGAGAGCGACCTTCATTTTGTGTTACCTTTAGAATCTTGTTGTTAAAATACTCGGCAATTTCTCCAAAAAATTGCAAGTCGTCAATTTTTTTTTCATTTATTTATTAAGCGGTCAATTTTGGGTAAAAAACCGGAAAAGCACATTGGTATAATACAATTTTGTCTTGCTAAAATGAAATGGCTATTTTTTTAATTGAAATGCTATTGATTCGGAAACCCATGATTTTAACCCGCGATTGACACACCAATGAACCCACGGTTAAAACACCAATGAGCCCACGGTTAAAACCGTGGGCTACGAGGACGCACCGATAAATCCAAGATTGACAAACCAATCAATCCACGGTTAAAACCGTGGATTACGATATGGGCATTTTACATCATTTGTTCCCATAATAATTCGGATAAGTCGTATACCTGAACTGCGTGTTCTTTTTCTTGGTGTTTGACACCATCCGACATCATGACCATACAAAACGGACAACCTACGGCAATCGTGGATGCTCCTGTCTCCAATGCTTCCTGCACACGTTCAATGTTAACATCTTTCTTCCCTTTTTCAGGTTCTTTGAACATTTGTGCACCACCCGCGCCACAACATAAACCATTTGTTTTGCAGCGCTTCATCTCAACAAGTTCAGCATCAAGCACTTCCAGGACTTGCCGAGGTGCTTCATAGACTTCGTTCGCACGACCAAGGTAACACGAGTCGTGGAATGTAATTTTCTTTCCTTTAAAACCACCTTCTTCTTTCAGACGTACGCGTCCTTCTTGAATCAACTGTTGCAGGTATTCTGAATGATGGAGTACCTCGTAGTTTCCACCAAGTTCGGGGTACTCATTTTTCAAGGTATTAAAACAGTGTGGACAAGCCGTTACGATTTTTTGGATGCCGTAGCCATTGAGTACCGCAATATTTTGTTGGGCGAGCATTTGGAACGTAAATTCATTGCCAGCACGGCGGGCAGGGTCTCCGGTACAGCTTTCTTCTGTACCTAGTACGGCGAACGAAATATCGAGATGCTGAAGAATAGAGGCAAATGTTTTGGTGACTTTTTTGTAGCGGTCATCAAAAGCACCGGCGCAGCCTACCCAAAATAAAATAGCGGGGGTCTCCCCTTGTGCAGCCATTTCGGCCATCGTTTTGATTGGTTTTTCCATTGGAATTCTCAGTTAGGCGGGTGAATGGGATATCCTTTTAAACAAAAATAGTATGCTTGCATAACATTTGCAAATAAATTGGCTGAATTTGATGCGTTGGGATGATGGGACGAATGCGAGGGCGAATGCGATTCGCCCCGACGGCGGGGAAATAAAAAAGGGGAAAAGACAATTGCTTATCTTTTCCCCTTTCTACGTAGCCTCGAAGGGAATCGAACCCCTACCTAAGGTACCGGAAACCTTTGTTCTATCCATTAAACTACGAGGCCGTACCAATGGTGATGCAAAAGTACAAAAAATTATGAAATACCAAAGAGGGCTTTCAATTCTGTGGCGTCGTCTGGCTTCATTCTGCCAGCCAATACCAAACGAAGTTGACGGCGGCGGAGTGCACCTTCATAAAGTTCTATCTCTGCCTCCGTTTCGGGCTCTGTTTGTGGAACTTCAATCGGGCGACCAGACTGGTCAACAGCAACAAACGTCAGAAATGCTTTGTTGGTATGTACCTTCGTTCCTGCTGGAATGTTCTCGGAATACACGTGAACAACCACTTCCATCGACGAGTTGAAGGCACGCGTAACTTTGGCCTCTAACGTGACCACGTTACCAAGCGGAATCGCTTCGACAAACGACACATTGTCAACAGATGCAGTTACGACAATGCGATTGGAATGTTTTTGGGCACAAATAGCACCCACAATATCCATGGTTCGCATCAGATTTCCTCCCATCAGATTTCCGAGGGTATTGGTATCGTTGGGCATCACCATTTCTGTCATGATGGTGTGCGAATCACTTACTTTTTTTGATTTGGGCATGGTGTAGATTGTGATGAAAGCACAAAAATACGGAACAAATCGGGATTTCTCGATGTCCTTTTCTCCTTTCTGTCCCCAATGGTTTCCTTACTTTACCCGCGTACAAGCCCTTTTTCACGAAGAAAATCATTGGTCATCACATTTGCCTCCGCATGAAGCAGCACTTGTTTTTCTACCTGACAAATGCAAAGTGTATGATCCAACCCATCTATCATCTCCTTGACCGTACATTGGATATACCCGACAGCATCCAACAAATAAGGACAGCCACGGTCGTCAAGTGCATACCATTGAGAACGTAATTTGGGTTTTTCGCGCCCACTTTTCCGACCGAGAGCAGCAATGAGATTGGTTTGGGTTTCTGCTAACAAATTAACATTCAACTGTTTACTCATTTTGACCAATTCTAACGTATAATCTACTTGGTACAAGGCAATAACCAACTCCTTTCCACCCATCGCCGACTGCATAACCCATGTGGCAATATTCCCGTTGTAAGCCATTTCTCCAGATGGTAATGCGGCATTCGTCGTAATAGAATGCACATCGTAATTCTTGCGTTTCAGTACTTTTTTCATTTGTTCCAATGTATGAGATTGCTGTGTATGTAAGTAAAGACGTAAAAAAACGAGTCAATGTTTTAAGTAGATAAACAGAACTACCTGCCTAAAAGCAAAAAAAGGACTCCCTTTTTCAAAGGAATCCTTGTTGTCTGTCATCTATATAGTAGTAAAGTGCACGAAGAGGGTATTTCTGTGAATCACTGCGGGACGAGGTAATTCAGGCAAAAATATCTAGTTCACCCACGATAGTTAAGACAGTATCATCTGTCAATCGTGTAGCCCAACCTTGGCACTTGGGGACTTCATAATGGAAAAAGTATTGCATAGTATGCCATTTAGTGGCTTTTAGCGCTTTATCTGTCAATTCTTGTGCTGCTACAGCTTGTTTTAACCATTGCCAAGCAATCACATACGTGCTCATTAACTCCATGTACAACGAGGCATCGGATAAATAACGTTCAACATCACCTGTTCGTGCAATGGAGAGCAAATGATTTGTCACATTTTCGACCAATGTACCTGTTTCGGCGAGTTGATGGGCATATTTGGCTAACTCAGGAATAGCTGCAGCCGCCGTCTGCACCTCGTGCACTTCGGCTGCTAACAGTTGTACTGCTTTTCCTTGTTGGAGTGTAATTTTACGACCCAATAAATCTTGGGACTGAATACCTGTTGTTCCCTCATAGATAGGCGTAATTCGGATATCACGGTAATATTGTTCAGCCGGAAAATCCTCTGTAAAACCATATCCTCCGAAACATTGGAGAGCTTCGTTTGTCACTTTCACACCTGCCTCACAAGGATATGTTTTGGTGATAGGCGTTAATAATTCAACCAATAACGTATTCTTCTCTTTTTCTTCGGGAGATGTTGCCGCATGTGCGCGGTCAAAGTACAGCGAAGTTTGCACAAGCAAAGAAAGGGAACCCTCCACCGCTGCTTTTTGGAAAAGCAACATGCGACGTACATCTGGGTGCTGAATGATAGGCACTTGCGGCGTATCCACAGCAGCTTTGGTATTAAGACGGCGACTTTGTGGTCTTTCTTTGGCGTATGTTAATGCAGCATGATAGGCAGCAGACGCAATGGCAGCCCCTGCGATACCAACACCGATTCGTGCCTCGTTCATCATTTGGAACATATAAGACAGTCCCTTGTTTGGTTCACCAATCAACCAAGCTTGGCTACCCTCAAAACCGAGGTGCATGGCGGGAACTCCTTTTTGACCAATTTTATGGTAAATTCCCATATTGGAAATCGCATTGCGTGTGCCGTCTTCCAGGAACTTC
>JBKBRQ010000050.1:0-14770 GCA_046292055.1 Spirosomataceae bacterium
TGCGGTTGAGCAAAACTCGCTATTGAAGTCTGCGTATGATTTGGACGGGAATAAGTCTAATGACTTTAAGCAGTTCAGTGTAAATGGGAAGACCTATGATATTTACCCCTGGGGTGCAGACAATTTGTTGCCCCAAAAGTGTATCTCGATGATACGAAGTAATGGCGATGCGATGAACCTGATTAATACGCGTGCGGACTTTTTGTACGGAGGTGGTATTGATTTTTTTGAGGAGATTATCGACGGGGAAAACATTACTTATAAAGCGTATCGAAATAATAAGATACGGAAGTACAGAGAACAACTACGAATAGATGAGTTGGTTGGGCAATTGATTGTAAGTCTTGCCGAGACATGGTGCTTTGTAGTCAATAAAAAAATGGTAGTTGGTATGCCTGTGCTAGAGAATGTGGATGTATCGACGTTCCGGTGGGTGAAGATGAAGGATTCCTCTGGTAAGTTGGCGGTGCTGTCGCCTGACTGGAACGACAAAGCCGAAACACAACGCGCAGGTGTTGCTGTTCCCGTAGTGCGCGATGATGAGAATAAAGATGGGTTGATTTTTAAGAAGGTGAGCCAAACTGGACAACCGTATTACCCAAGACCCACGTACTGGACCCCAGAGAGTTTGGATTTTTTGGAGACGATGAATTTCTGCTCGGCGAAGATTCGGCAGAACACGAAGTCGAATAATAATATTGGGCAGGTTTGGCGAATCTCTGAGGAATACATTACCTCGTTGGCAAATGAAACGCCGGATTTGGAGAACGAAGATGGGGAAGTAATCGAAGATGAAGCTGCGAAAAGAGAGCGGATTCGGAATGAAATCTATGATATGCTCAATGAATTTACTTTCTCGGGAACGAGAACGGTGATTTTTGACGAATGCACTGTGGACTCACAGACTGGGAAGATGTTGCCAAATTTGGTGATTGAGGAAGTGAAACGAAGTTTGAACGCCAAGGAATTTTCGGAAAGTTATGAACTGTCGCTGCGTGGATTTTCCAACTCCAGTGGCGTCATTTCGGGGCTTTCGGGGGTGAGTGATGGTGGGAAGTTGGGTGGTAGTGGCTCAGAGGTGAAGGTATCTGCGAATTACCAACAGACTTTCCGGACGAATAGAGAGCGCGTATTGGTTACGACGCTCATTGACCGGACGTACCGCAAGTTTTTGGAATTGCCTGACAATGTGGTTGTACGGTTCCGAAATTTGGTATTGGTGAATGACAATGCCGATAAAAGTGGAGTATCTAGTACAATGAAAACTGAAACCAACCCGAAAGCATGAGTACATTGATTAAGGATATCGCACAAGCAAGAGAGTTTTTGGGCAAAGCTGTATCTACCAGTACAAACATCAGTATGATGCAGCCGTACTTTCGTATGACCGAAGACACAGAACTCACGCGGGCGTTGGGGAGTACGTTTGTTGCGGAATTACGGACGATGACCGTAACGACTGCCAATGAACCGATGTTCCGGGTGATTCGGAACGCGGTGGCATGGTATGGCTATTTGAGATACCTGCCGTTCTCTATTGGGCAAGATGGTGATTTTGGCTTGACCGAAACCAGCAACGAGGGGTCTAAGCCTGTACGAATTGGCGTGCTGGACAAGAGAATCCGGGAGTCTGCGGAGAATGCCTCCAATGCCATGGAGCAGGTATTGAAATGGGCATTTGAAAACCGAAAAGACCATGAGTCACTCGATACCTATCTGGCAGAAAGAGAGTGCCCTTGGTTTGAGTCGGCGACGCAATTCACCCGATTTTTGCCGATGGTGAACAACTCCTACCGTCTGTTTGTGACCCTTATGCCCTATGCCATTGCCCTAGAAGAAGAGTTATTGCCCGAAGAATTGCAGGAATTACGGGAAAAAGTAGCCACAGGTGCAGAACTTGGCGAGACCGAAAAAATACTCTTGAAAGAGTATAGGCAAGCACTTGCCACGGGCACGTATGCACAGGCGATACGGTATCTGAATATCGTGCTGGATAGCAGCGGTGGGCTACGGATATTGAGTGATTTTGACGGAATTTACAACCGAAAAGCCGTGGACAGCTCCACACTTACCGATATGATTACCAGAGCCGGACAAGATGCCGAAAAATGGGAAGCAAAGCTGCGGAAACGTCTCCGGAAAAAACCAACCGGAGGGATACCGGACAACAGCAAGTACGAAGGATTTTTCAGATTAAAGTAAATAAATATACAAAATAGCCATGTCTGCAACACAAAACACACGTAGAACCACTACCACCATGCCACGTATTGGCGAGCCATTTTTGGGATTAAGTCCTGAACAGATTGACGCCAAACTGAAGGAGTTTGACGAGCAAAAGAAACAGCTTGAAACTGTGCGGGAAGGGATTAAAAACAACTCCCGACGCAAAGGCGAAGAGATGCTGGATAAAGCCAATGAGCTAGAGGCAAGAGTGAAGCATTATCGAGACAAAGATGATATTGACTCGACGCTCAGCCAGGTCAGTTTATTGCGCCGTGAAGCCCATGCCTTGCTTGGCAATGTGCCCGAAAAAGAAGAAGATGGAGGGCTTTTGAAGAGATTGGGCAAGCGACTGCCGTTTATTCAGGTTGCGCTGCTTGCCTTGCTTGTGTTTGGTACGATTGGCGGTTTTTATGCGTATGAAGCGAAAATCAACGCATATAACGAGAGTTTGAGTGAGACGGAGGTCATCACGAAAAAAATAAATGCGTTTAACGACGCCAATTTGCAACGAGTTGTTTTCGAACGATTCCTGCAAGCAACCGATTTAGTACTGATATTCCTATTCATACTAATTGTAGCGCCTACGGTCCTGGGGTATGTCTTGCCCTTTGTCAAGACAAAGAAAAACTTTTCAACAGAATTTTACGAATCGTTAACACCATGGGAAAGAACAAAATTATTTGGACTCTTATTCTGTGCTTTGTTGGTCTATTTTGGCCTATCGCACACGGTCAACCAGTTTTAAAGACGCCGCCGCCAACTACGGCAATTGTGAAAGTACCTGAAGCACAGGTACGCGCGGATTTGGTGAATGCCAACCAGAAGTATTTGGCTGTTCGAGAGAATCGAATAAAAAATGCAAAAGGGCAATGGGTGTATACAAACCGGGGCACGGAGCTAGACAAAATCCAGAAAAGGGCAGGCTGCCCGTTGGGTTGTTTTTGGTGCGGGGCGTATATGTATGTCGTACATGAGGACATAGGTATCGACGTGCGAAAAGACCTAAAAGTGAAGAACCCGTTACAAGTGGCAAGTTGGTTCTCACGCGCTGATGTGATTGTTTGGCGACCTGGGTCTGGGAATAACCGTGTAGGCGTTGCACCCCAACCGGGCGATGTGATGCGCATGTTTGCGTCGCACATTGAAATGTATGTCGGGCAAGACTGGCACAGGGACGTAGCACGCAGGCGAATACCAAGCGCAGGCGGAAACACCGGAGGCGCAACAGGTTGGCAAGGTGTGCATATTACCGAACGAAACTTGGCACACATACAGCTAGTATCTAATTATTTAACTCCTTATTTAGCCAGCAGATGAAAACACAAAACGAATTGAGTGCATTTGAGCGATTCTTTGCACCGAAACCCAAGTTTTTTGAGACGATTTTTAACGTTCTCTCTATGATTGCCGTACTGTGTAGTACGCTCGTTTATGCCGCTGAGACAGTAGCCTCGTATGGTTTTGCTTTGCCTGAAAAATGGCTATTGGTGGTAAGTGCAGCGTCTGCTGTAGGAGCATTTATTGCTCAGTTTACGGTGGATTTTGAGAAGTACAAAAATCCAAAACCACGTGACGCATTATGAGTAAAGAAACCAAATGGCAGACACTGCAACTGATGATGGTCTTTGTGGTGTTGTTCGTGGCGGTTTCCATGGACTTATATATGAACCGGGCTGCTACTGTTGTAGCGCCGGGTTCACTCCCGGTAGTGGATGCACGCGACAAAGTAGCCGAGAAGATAGAACGAGAGACAGCCAAGAAGATTGACGAACGGATGAAGGAAACGAAGCTCGAAATTATCGAGATTATCCATGCCCGAGATACGGAGATTGAACGTATCTATGCCCTACCTGATGACAGTTTGCAGGCAGAAGTTGACCGACATTTTAACATAAAATAGCATGAGACTATCTATACTTTTGTTTTTTGTGACTAGCCTTTTGGCACATGGGCAGGATACACTCCGACCTATTGCGCCGAAAGGCTATGTTTTACTTAGCTACGATGGGGCAAGGCTTGTGTTGAAAACGAAGGTTGAAGCGGATGCCTGCTTTGAGCAACTACAGAAAAAAGACACGTTGCTGGCTTTGCACGCGAGCAAACTGATTATTACAGAGAGCGAGAAAAAGCGCACAGAACAGGCGCTTGCCCTCGAGAAAGCCCGTGTAAAAGAATTGAAAAAAAAGGTAGTGAACCGGAACGTCGAAGCATGGACATACCGCGCTGCCTTGGTTTTGTTTGCCCTGAAATCATTTAACCTGATTTGATATGTTTTTTGAACTACTAGACCGCCAACTCACCGACTTACAGCTTGGGCACAACCAAATGACGGTGCATATTGATGCCGTAGAGCTACCAGCAGGAACAGACCGAAGTGCCTTGCGCTACAGGCTGAACGTGTACGTACAAGATGGCTTTGGGTCGTCTGAATTTAAACTCGCCTCTAGCATGACACGCCGCGAAGAGCCGATGGTACAAGCCAATGTACTGTCTGAAGGTGCGTTTTTTTCTATCAACGAAATATTATTAGCAGAGCTAGAAGATGCCGTCCCGGATTTTACGCAATTTGTACAGCTCCACCCAAACATGACGCTGGATTACTACACGGAGGCAGTAATTACCAACGGGGCTACGGAAGTGAGCCGCTATGTAGCCACACGGGGCAAGGTGATAAATGCAGGTGGAAATGATTTTGTGTTACAGCACAGGAATTATTTTACTCGGGATTTTTCTGGGTGGTTACTTCCGAAAATGAACCCGTTTGTTCCTACCTACTTGCTACACGACCAAGCATATAGCCTTTCTTTCTTGACAAATTTTTTGAACGTTCCGACAACGGCAACGGTGGAAGTGCTGCAAGATGAGAACATCTTGTATAGCCACGTGATTGAGAACCTTGTGTTTGGGCAGGTATATTCTATACATCTACTACCCAATATTTTGGGAGATGCAGAACATCTGAGCGTTCGGGTGGTGTCTGGTACAGATGGGAAGGTGTTGTTTCAGCCGTGGGTATTGCAGCGAATAGATGCCCCACGAGCACGCCCGGAAGATCTTGTTTATTTGTCGAATTTTAGGGTTCCTGTTGTCTTGCCGTTGCTCCATGACACGATTGAGAACTACAAGATAACGCGTACTATGTATGAGTATGCTGCCAGCGCACGGATATCGGGCGTGGTGAAACGCGAAACCACCGATACGCGTGGTGTACGGAGTTTTGCAGTCACCGTGAACAGCAGCTACCCAGAGGAAATAGAGACGGGGAGCATGGTATTGTCGCCAAAATTTTACTTGTGGAAAGATAATGCCTTGGCGGAGCTTCTCCCGACTTTTGGCGACATTAACCTGCGCAATGGCGCACGGACGTTGCAAGTGCCTTTGACATTTGAACTCACACGAGACGAAAAGATAGCCAAACAACTACCGAACGAAACCACCGGAGAGAGCCCAACAGGTTGGCGAATTTATGCCCAAAACTGTGAACTTGATGCCTTTGGCAAGCGAACAGGGCGAGCCATTGTGACACAGCTAGAGGAGTATTATTTGTTTGATAATGCACGGGTGATTCCGCGTAGTGTAAAGCAAAACGTACCGGGAACGACTGGGTACATAGAACCCTACTTGGCGGAGACGTGCGACGTAAGTACGACCCCGTATTTGTCGGCACGGATAGAGCGGCTAGGGAGTTTTGCGCGGAACAACTGCGAAACAGGCTACCCGGGAACGAGAGCGACCATTACCGTAGCGGCTGGACTGTTTGGGTCTGAAATCTCGCAAGCTGATGCAGATGCCAAAGCCGAAACACACTACCGAAGTCTAGACACACAAGCATTTGCCAACCAAGCCGGAACGTGTCCTGCGGCGAGCCCTGGGCTTTTTGCACAGTACCACGATTTTGCAGCAACGAATGGCAATATTCCTACCAACTGGCCTACTTTGACCCCTCTGTTTACGCAAGTGGACCCTGTGATTTACTTCTTCAATAATTTCGATAGCCGCTTGACGCATTGGTTTACGATACGCTGGATTGGGGTGTTGGTTGGGCCTATTAGTGGCGCTGTGACGTTCTCATTTTTTGCGGAGTACAAGCTAAAAATGCGATTGGATGGAGTAACGATTATTGATATTCCGAACTCTACAGACCGTTTCCATGAAGTTGTAGTGCAGATGGTAGCTGGAAGATACTACAACATAGAGATACTTGCCGAACTTGGCGACGCCAACAAGCGGGTGTATGTGCAGTGGAGATATGCAGGACAGACGACGACGCCGATTCCAACATCTAATTACTTTAACTATGGTAGCGATTGAGTTAGGCCCTTACCGATTTAAGGGAGAAAGCAACTGGGACGAATGCTCCAGCAAACGCCTGACAGAGCTGAGTGTTTTGCCACGCATTGCACCGGACACCGACGAGGCGATTAAATTTGCCATTGCGAATTGGTTGCAGATGTCGCCAAAGGTATATGCCAAAATTGAGGTGGATAGGTTCCAGTTTCATGCCCTGAAGGAACAGGTACTGTGGCTGTTTAAGAAGCCCACCAGAAAACCGTTTGAGTTTTTGCGCGTGGGTGCATTTCCTACTCGCAGCAAAAAACTGTACTTGCCTGCACCCGAATTTGGCGACACGACGGCACTTGAACTGTCGATGGCGTTTATTCATTACACACTCTTTGCCAAAGGCGATGCCGCTAGCTTAGACAAACTGATAGCGACTTTATGCCGACCCAGCGAAGGCAAGAGAGAAGGCACCGATGACCTGCGTGTGCCTTATACAGAATATGGTGCAGACAAGATGGCGATGCAGGTAGCGCATTTGCCAATGGCAGAGAAAATGGCGTTCCTGAATTATTTTGAAGTGATGCTTGAGGATTTTATGCAGACCTATGAAGACGTTTTTGGTAGTGGTGGAAAGAGCCGCTACGACAGTGGGCTAGGTATGCTGATGGTACTGAAGAGCATTGCCCAACAAGGGCATTTTGGCACCTACGACGCGGTGTGCCAACAACCCGTTCACTTGTTGTGGACGGCATTACTGGACGACGTTCTTACGCAAAACGAACAACAAGAAGCACATGGAATATAACTTAGAGACGATTTACGAACTATTGCAAGAAAACCTACTGAAGCCCACCAGTACAGGGCAGCCCTTGGTGGACAAAGTGTTTATGCTCACGAATGGAGAGGTAGGGAAAAAGGAAATCATTGCACGGTATAATGATGATATTTACTCCGGTGAATATGTTGGATTTGTACAAATTGCAGAGACGCCTGTGGATGTGAGTGCAAGTATGACCGAAGTAATGATTTTTGTGACAGTCATTATTGCTTGCCGACACGAAAACCCTGCTCCTACGGCGTTGGAAAGCCTTGCCTTTTACAACCAAACGTGGAAAAAAGCACTGCGATTTATTGGGAATTTAGTGACTGCTGCCGAGCAAGTACAACAAGAACCGGGCAACGATTTGAAGATCTTGCTAGAAAAGGAACTGATAGCCCCAGTCGGGAGAATTGCGAACGTAAATTTGTCTGGCTGTGTGTTTGACTTGAACATTTCTTTTGAAGGCTCTAAACTGTTGTTCGATGCGTAAAGTAGATGTTGCGATTCTTGAAATATTTGAGGACGAAATTGTCCCGCTTTGTGAGCAGGCTTTTAAAAGCGTTGCACGAAAAATCCAGATGGATTTGAAGAGAGCGGGGTTAGTCAACTCCTCACAATTAATGGATTCTGTTTGGACAGAAAAAGCGGAGATTCGCGGTAACTTAGAGTTTCATCTACGGATTGGAATGAAAGGCTATGGGCGATTCAAGGATATGGCACGCGTTACGTATGATAATTTTATGCCAGAACCTAACGGCGAATTTGTGTCCGCGATTGAAGACTGGATAGAACGTGGGGGCATACGAAGACAAAAAAAGTATATACCGGGCTATTATACAGATGCCAAAAGACGGGTAGTTGTTCCAGAGTCGCGGGCATTAAATAGACTTGCCTATACGATTGCCCTTGGTATTGTAAGGCGAAACGAGAATAAGCGAAACGCTAGATTTTGGAACAGAAACAGAGGGGCAGTATATGGGACTGTTCGTGAAATGATTTACGATAAGTTACCTACTGAAACCCTGAATCTTTTGAAGGCATATTATGAAAAATATGAAACTGACGCCGAATAATCCTGATTATTCCCCTGCATTTAGTTACGTCCTACTTTGAGAAAGGTAGGACGTTTTTTTTTGTGTAAAATATAGCCAGGAAGACAAATGAAATTAAACGAAGAATCTACGTGGAGACTCAAGATTGACGCCAAGGAGTACCATAACGAGATGCGGCAACTCCAGAAAGAACTAACGAATCTCAAAGAATCTCAAAAGGACTTGGAGAAAGGAACAAAGGAGTACGCCGAAAATGCCGATAAGATTAAGGAAGTACAAGCGGAGTTTGACAGAGTGCGTGACGCTGCGGACTTGGCAACTTTCTCTGTGAAGGAACTCAAGAAGTTTCAAGGCGATTTGGTGAAGTCTATCCGTGACCTTGTGCCCGGTACGGAGGAGTATATCCGAAAAACAGAGCAACTGAAGGAGGTAAATACGCGGCTTCGGGATGTACGGTCTGACGTTACGGCGATACATGACGAAGTGAAACCCGGCAAATGGACGCAGTTCAAGCAGATTCTTGCAGCGGCGTTTACCGTAACTGGACTTCTGGAGCTGTGGGGGACGTTGAAACAGTTTGGCAGCGAGGCGATTGATTTGGCTGTGAAACTGACCGACACGTATGCGGATATGCAAAAAGCAACCGGATTGACGAACAAGGAGGTCAAGGATTTAGATGAAACCCTCAAGACCATTGACACCCGAACGGCACAAGATGGGCTTCGTGAAATGACCGTCGTGGCGGGGCAATTGGGGATTGAAGGCAAAGAGAATATTGAGGGTTTTGTACGAGGGATAGACAAGGCAAATGTAGCCCTGGGCGATGAGTTCCAAGGTGGAGTGGAAGAAATCTCGAAGTCGCTTGGTGGATTGAAGCGAATTTTTGCCGATACAAAAGACATGGGCTATGAAGAAGCTCTGACCCGAATTGGGTCGGCGCTGAATACGCTTGGCGCGACGGGCTCAGCCAAGGCACCGGATATCGCCAATTTTGCTTCCAGAGTAGCACAGTTGGGCGACTTAGCCCCCAAAAGTGCGGCTGAAATATTGGGGCTTGGGTCTGGTTTTTTGGAGCTTAACGTGAGTGCAGAGATAGCATCCTCTGGTTTGAAAAATGTATTTACCACGGGTGCGTCTGATATCCCTGCGTTTGCGGCCCAATTGGGTATCTCCAAACAAAAAATGGAGGACCTGATAAACACGAACCCGAACGAGTTTTTATTCAAGTTGGCGGAGAGTTTTAAGGGCGCGACACCTACGCAAATGGTTGCCCAATTGAACCAGTTGGGAATTAGAAGCCAAGAAGGACAGGCAGCTGTGATGCTGTTGGCGAAGAATACCGATTTCTTCAAAGACAGACAAAAAACAGCCAACCAAGCAGCCAAAGAGGGTACGTCTATTCAGGAAGAATTTAACATCAAGAATACCAATGATGCGGCGATCAAGGACAAACAAACCAAGGCATTGCTGTTGCAGAAAGAAGCACTTGGAAACCAGCTGTTGCCCGTACAGATGGCATTTTACCAAGTAATTGGTGCAGGTATGCCGCTATTGACGGGGTTGATTTCTGTGATTGGGTTTATTACGACAGGTCTTATTGCTCTCCCGAAGTTTATTCTGGACAATAAAGCTGCATTTGGGTTTTTCACCCTTGCGATAGTTACGCTGAACAAAGAACTCGCGGTTGCGTCTGCTTTGCAGATAAAAAAAGCCGTACTGGATAAGGCTGAGATATTGTGGACGAATGCCCAAACCGCAGCCTATGCCGCGAAAAACGCAGTCATGAACGCGAGCCCTATTGCCAAAGTAATAACAGCACTCGCTTTATTAGCAGGGGCATTTGTTATGGCCTATAACAACTCCGTTACTGTTCGGGCTGGAGTGCAAGCGTTATGGGCTGGGATAAAACAATTTGGTACGGAGGTCGTCAATTTATTTAGTGCAATTGGGCGGTATGACTTTGCCGCCGTTGGAGATATATTGGTGAATGGATGGAAAAGGATTGCGTCTGCCTCCAGCAAGGCGTACAACGAGGAGCTGAAAAAAGGGAAAGCCGAAGAAAAGAAGATTCGGGACGAGGGAAACAAAGACGACAAAGACGGACATACAGCCAAAGAAGACGCCAAAACCAAGAAGGAAAGAGAGGAGCAAGAAAAAAGACAAAAGGAGAATGAAAAAGCCCTTGCTGAGTTGCTGAAAGGCCAAAACGATGGGGTTGTTTCTCATGGCGCTGGGGAAGAAAAGAAAACCAAAAAAACGACCGACGAAGCGAAGAAACGCAAGGAGGAACTCAAAAAAATAGAGGAAGAGTTACAGGATTTTCGTGATTCGCAGCGACTGTACGAAGAGCAGCAAGAAACATCACTCCAAAACAAGAAACTCCAAGCCCTTGCCCGGACGACAGATGCGCAGGTACTGACGACGAACCTGACCATGTTGCGCGAGAATAACTTGACCAACAACCGCATGGTGAACTTGGAGAAGTTGCATAAGTTGGAGTTACAGAATATCGAGAAGTCAAAGCTATCTCAGGAAGAAAAAGCCAAACGCGTATTGGAAGTAGAAGCCCGGCAGCTCAATACGATGAAGGACTTGCACAAGCTGAACCACGAGGCATTTGTGGCTCTGATGGAAAAAGAACTGCTAAAAGTGCGTGGAAATGCCTTCTTGGAATTGGATATCAAGAAGCGGATGCTAGATGAGCAAGTAGCGTACAAGATACAGACCTTGGAGACAGAAGCCGCGTTGGAAATTAACAGAATCCAGCAGTCGGTGATGAGTACGGAAGAAAAAGCCGCGCGTATCAAAGCCATTGAGGATAATCTATCGGCACAACTTGTACAGACCGCAGCCAATACAGAAGAAGAAAAAAGACGGTTGGAGCTAGAGGCGATGGAAAGACGGTGGAATAAATCAAAGGAATTTTATGATGCTGTACAAGCGGCAATGGATGGGGATTTTCTTGCGTTTACCTCCTATTTGCAGAAAAAAGCGATTGAAGAAGGGAGTTGGAATGGTTCTCGACTTGCTGAATTTGCCAAGCACGCCGTAGCTGTGGGTAAAATATTGGTTGGGTTGCTTGAGAAACAAATAGAGCATAACAAGAAAAGCACTGAAGATAAGGTCGCGGAGCTGGACAAACAGAAAGAGGCGCAATTTAAGACGCTAGATGAGCAGCTCGAAAAAGGGGTGATTACGGAGGAAGAGTACAAAACCCAGAAATTGCGCATTGGGGATGAGTACGATGCACAGGTACGGGAACTAAAGCGTATTGAGTTTGAAAAAAACAAAAAGCTACAAATTGCCAATGCCTTGATTATGGGGTCGCTGGCGGTACTATCTGCATTGGCTACGCCTCCGTTCCCGGTCGGGTTGGGCTTGGCGATTGTGGCTGGGGTTAAGACGGCGATTGACATCAAGAAGATTAAGGACCAAAAATTTGAGTACGCCAAGGGTGGATATGTACGGAATGCAGGTGTACCAGAAGGCCCACGACATGGTAGCCGATACGGAGAGTCTGGCATTGCGCTCATGAACAGAGAGACAGGCGAGGAAATGGGCGAAATGGAAGGCGGAGAGCCTATCCTGATTTTGTCGCGCAATACGTACAAAAACAACAAGCCCGTTGTGGATAAATTGATGGAAAGCTCCTTGTACCGAAATGGGGAACCGATTTTTGAGAACGGGGGAGTTATTGAGCCACTCCGGTACGGGCAAAAATATGAGTTTGGCACACGACAACGCCGTGGAACGGTGTATTCGCCTGATACGGCGGTGGAGTCTGCCCGGAATTTTAACGAAGATGTGACAGACGAGCAAGTCGCGCAGTTTTCGGCGATGTCGATGGATGCTCAGACATCTACGGCTGAAAATACGGGGCTGAGTGTCGAAGTTTTGAACGAAATATCGGCAGGACTTGGCAGGTATCTACCGGAGTTTGAGCGAATCATGAACCAACAGATTAGCCAACAAGAAATGCTCCGGCAGTTGTTGGACTTACAAAATGCGATCTTAAACAGAATATCAGATAACACGAGCAGAGCCGCAGACGCAGCCGCGCAATCGAAACGAAATGACTTATGATAGAGCTAGTAATTAATGACGAACGAGCAGATTTGCCGCTTGAGTTCCGGCTCCCGTGGGAGACGTTCAATCCTATTTTTGATTTTGGCAGCATGACCGGGACGAAAGGTTGGCGGTTTGTATTGCCTCATACACGCGTGAACGACCGGATATTTCGGTTCGCGCACCTGCTAGATAGTGTGGATGTGCCGGAACGCTACCGTATTGAGCTACTTGTAGAAGGCACGCTGATAGACGAAGGTTGGGGCGTGCTGGAAAAAGCCGATACGGCGGGCTACGAAATGAGCTTTGGCTCGGAGTTTGGGACGTTGCTTGGCGACCTCATGGACGAACCTCTGAACAGACTCTCGTTGGGTACTATAACGCCTGGCACAGCCCAAGCGGAGTTTGATGGCGACTTATTAAAATGGTGCCGACCTGAGATAGTGAACCTTAGTTTTAGGCAAGACATGCCGGTCATGAACGATTTTGCTACTGGCGGCTACACAGGTACCAGTTTGGTGCTCATGCCTGGGCTACTGTGGGTGGTAAAGCAACTCTTTGAGCAAGCGGGCTATACAGTTGGTGGAGATGTGTTTGCAGATGCGGCTTTGCAACGCCTGCACTTCATCAGCTTGTATGATGCCTTACCCGATACCACGTTTGAACTTGCCAAAACCTTGCCTGAAATGACCGTCCGGGAATTGCTGCAGGAATTGAGTATGCCGCCGTTTGGGTTTTGCTTGTTCATCAATACAGTGCAGAAGACTGTTTTTTTGGAGAAGCGAGGAAAGTTTTTTGCCGAACTAGATGGGCAGGATTACAGCAAGAAGATACAGCCGGGGTTGTCGCCAAGCCGTGCCAATACGCGACGGCTCGAACTAGCGATGCAGGTGGATAGCGGAGACGGCACACTCAAAAATTTACCTGCAGAACTTGCCGACTACCGTAGCCCTGGAAGTGGACCTACCTTGCAGCTAAAAGGCAAGTTTGGTTCTAGCTTGGCAGAGGGCATAGACCAAGCGGGCAATACCAGCAATGCCCGGAGCAATCGGTTCTCGCCACGGTTGCGGTTTTGGGTGGGTGGTAGTACGCCTGAGTCCTCCAGAACGTACGGTGGTTACAGCCTGACATTTACCGGAGAGGGTAATTTGGTTGCCAAATTTTGGCAAGAATTTGAGGCATTCAAGGCAGTGGCAACACCGCATGAGTTGAAGATTAAGCTGACGGGCTCAGAACTAGCGCGATTTAATTTCCATCAAAATCCGTACGGTCCTAAGTCGTTTTTTGCGTTTGGGCATTACTTTATAATAGAAAGCATACGGGCAACGTACCCACTCCGGGACTGGGTAGAGATGCGGGTGTGGCGGGTGTGAAATGGCACTTTGAACCACATTTGGGCAATATTTGAGCCATTTTTTAGAAAAACTTACAAAATAATTAGAAAAAAATCATTGACAAAGTGAAACTGTAGGATTACATTTGACGTTAAATATTGTAACTACTCTACTATTTATTACATTAACCTTATAATAAAATGGACAACTCAGAAACAACAACTACATTTACTCCAGTTGAGGCTGTAGCTAACTTTTTTATAGAAAAAGGTATAGATAATAAGAACCCTTTGACCCAATTACAGATACAAAAACTGGTTTTTATATCACACGGCTGGTATCTAGGAATATATAATAAAAATTTAATTGATGAAGATTTTGAAGCATGGCAGTTCGGTCCTGTAGTGCGGGAGCTATATGAGCACCTGAAGGTTTATAAGAATAATAAGGTCACAAGCAAAATCAGCAAAGAAGAAGCTGAGTTTGACGATGGCGTTATAAAAAAGTATACTACAACGCCTGTTGTTAAAGGAGAAAAAATAGTCAGTCATCTTGAAATAATATGGGATACTCATGGTGGTTTAAGTGGGGCTCAGCTTGTAAATATAACACATCAAAAGAATTCTCCTTGGTATGCCGTTTATGTAGAAATGAATAGATACAAAGGCAGAATATCCAATAATTTGATACAACAGTACTACAAAGAATTAAGTGTTAACTTGTCCGAACAAAAACAGCAAACCAAGTGAACCCTGATGAAACGAGAAGGGTTATTGAAGCCTCTATCAATAGCCAAAATCATATAGAACCCCCATTTAAAGATTATAATAAGAATAAGACAAAAAATGTAATCAGGCTTGAAAATGCAATAAATGAAAGTATCGTATTTCTTGTTTACACATTTGCTGCCTTAGTTGCCGTAGTTGTCCTATTTAGAGCTGTACACTTAGTCAATAGTGAATGTTTCAACTGGATGAGTGATGAAAATATAA
>JBKBRQ010000051.1:0-14760 GCA_046292055.1 Spirosomataceae bacterium
AGCGAGATAGGTGTACTGCACTGGCGTTGTTTTTATTTTTATCTGTTTTAACACGCACATACCCACTTGCTGCAGGTACAACTGTGGAATTCATAAAAGCAATTCTTTTCGTACACCCAGGTATGGCAATTACAGCCAAGAGTAACCAAAGACTCAATAATTTTCTTTTCGATTCAAGGGACTTTTTCATTTTTTAATTTTTACTGTTTACGAACAACTGTTCAGGATGACCATTCCTAAAAACACGGTCAGCAGTATCCAATACTCATACGAATCGGTAACTATTTTTTTCATTGGAACATCTAAATTTGTATGACAAAGATGATACATTATCTGCATTCGTGTTTTATATAATATATTGAATTTGTTACAATATTCACACCTTGCCCTCCACTCATTTTATTCATTATTAGACTGATAATCAAATAAATATGTATTCTCCAAGTGTACCAATGGTTCTGCTGAAGTTGGCTGTAATTTGGGCTTTTCTTGTTGACTTGCCAACCGCGCTTTTTCGAGCGTGAGTCGTGCCATGAGATAACTGACCGTCGATTCCGCCCCTTGATTTAGGTTTACGTACGTTTCCTCCAAACCATCGTAGCACCCACCCGTACTTGGATTGTACATAATTTGATGCAAATGATTATCTCCCAAAAACCAATCAAAAGCAATGTCGATTTTCAGAGCGTAGGATTCCTCTTTGAATACATGATAAAAAGTGGCTAACGCTAAGATCGTATATGTCACATCAATCGGTTGCTCACCACCAACTGCCGTTCTGTCTTCTTCTTTGCCTTTATGTAACCACCCTTGATTCGAGATTACTTGGATGTTTCTTTCAGTAAATACTTTTGACAATAAAAAATCAAAAGATGCTTTGGCTACGTCTTTGTACACAGGGTTGCCCGTTGCCAACCAAGCACACAGCATGGCTTCTGACAAGATGCTGTTTCCGTAAGTCAAATAACTTTCAAACCAAAGCCAACCTAGCTCAGCTTCGTGTTGGTACATTTGCACCAATCGGTTACTCAATTGTGTCAACAGGCGTACATCTTGCTCTACATACGATTTGCTATTTCTATAATATAACCCCTTGATTATAAACGCCATTGCACGTGTAGAATGAATATCTGACAACATAGGTAAGGCGGCATTTAAGCTAGTAGATGCCATAGATACGAATCTAGTCGGAAGAATATCCTGTAATGAAAGAAGAAATCCTAATGCCCAAATTGCCCGGCCATTGGAATCCGCGAGATTCGTTTCATCGTTTTGTTTAGAGAAACTCCTATCCTCGTTCACGTAGTTTAAGAAACGGCCATCATTTTGCAAACAAGAAGCGATAAATCGGAGATAGATTTCGATGTATGGCAAGTCTGTTTCTTCCTGTGTTATCTCGTAATGTTGGCACATAGCCACTAATGCGCGCGCGTTGTCATCTAGTGTATAACCCGACTGAATATCCGGTTGATTAATCTTCGAAAATTGAATCATCCCGACGTTTGTTGTCAACTTTTTTAGATGATCTAATACAATTGGAGGAACCGTATAGTGCAATACAATTTGCCCGTTGCTCAGCTGCTGAAAAAGACGCGCATGTGCAATGGCAGCGTTTTGCCAAGCAGTAGGTGCCATTCGGTGTAAACCATTTGACCCAATTTCTTTCAACAACCCTTCGTCAGCCAACAAGGAAAGGACGGCTTCTGAAAGTTGTGTTGGATTTTCAAACGCAACAATGATACCTGCATCGGCCTGCAGCACCTCCCGTGCGTGTGGGATGGGGGTGGAAATAATCGGACAGCCACAGCTAATGGCATAAGAAAACGTTCCACTTACTGCTTGATGCCGGTCTTTTGACGTAAACAAATAGACGTCTGTCAACTGAAGATACTCGAGCAGTTCAGGTAAAGCCACGTATTGATTCACAAATTGTACATGATTTTGTATATTTAACTGCTCCACTTTATTCATCAGAAATATCCGGTATTTTTCACCTTCTTCTTTCTTGACAGAAGGGTGTGTTTTACCAATGATTAAAAACAAGACACTTTCTTCTTGCCGAATAATTTCTGGTAGAGAGTCTAACGTCGTTTCAATGCTTTTACCGGAACTCAATAAACCAAAAGTTGTAAGCGTTTTACGACCAGCTACTTTGTACTTTGCTTTTAGTTCATTTTTATCTAGATGGCGAACCAAATGGGTTCCATGAGGAATTACAACCAATTTGCTTGCAGGAATATCGTATTCTTCTATCAAGATTTTTGCAGACGTACGCGTCATAACAACGACCGAGTCGCACAAAGATACGCTTGTGACTACTGCTATGCGCAAACTCTCATTGGGGTTTGGAAGTACAGTATGAAAAGCAATGCTTATGGGTTTATCAATTAATTTTAGAAAATGCTCGAAATAATAGCTTTTCCTGAGTAGCCCAAATTCATGTTGAATCAGCACAATTTTCAAGTGTATATCTTGATTAATTCTTTCAGCGATTCGAATAAAATCTTCTGCGTCATCTGTATTCAAAACATATTCTACAGGCGGTTGGTACACGTGTTTTTCGTTATCCGTTTCCAAGGCACAAATACTCATTTGGAAAGATTGATCGAACTTCTCGTGCAAAGCGGTAATCAAGTCTTGTGAATACGTCGCGATTCCACATTCTCGAGGTGGATAAGACGTAACGACAAGCACTTTGGGTAGATGATTCGAACCCGTTGCCATCCTGTGATTTCCATTCGTCCGGTGCCAAGTATGCGAATTTTTTAACCAACCGTGGACTTTTCCGTGTGTAATTTCATTATTCATTTTTGTATGGGATTTAGTGTTAATTCGCGCAGCAATGCAGAAAAACATACAGAAGCATACGCGATTCTTTCATCTGCAGCACCATAATAGATATACAAGGTATCTCCGAATAGCGCAGTCCCTGTAGGGAAACAGACGTTATTTACTTCACCTCGAAGTTCCCAAGACCTGTCTGGTTCAAAGAGCGGATATGGCAAACGTGCAATTTCTTTTTGTGGGTTGTCCAGTTCAAGAAGTGCAGCACAGGCCGAATACACATACCCTTTGATAGAATCTCGGACTCCGTGGTAAATTACCAACCATCCTTGAGGTGTTTCAATCGGTGGGCATCCCCCACCGATGTAACTCACCTCATGCATGAATTTAGGTGCTAAGACGACATTTTCATTGAAGTCTGAAAAATAATTATTCCAAAATTCGGGTGTTAAATCTTGTAGATTTTCTATCCCTACAACGATTTGAACATCGGGCTTTATGCGGTGCATGAAATACAACTTCCCCCGAATTCTCCGTGGGAAAAAGAGTAAATTCTTATCCCAAACAAATAATTCTTTTCCTTCTTTTTCGAGGATATGATCGTGTTCATTGTACCGAAAATACTTATTATTCAGTTTTGCTTTTGATGTTGTAAGATGGGTAAACTCATCAAAAGTAATTTGAGGCACCAGCAAACCAAACTTTCGCCAATTTATCAAATCGGAAGATAATGCCAAGGCACCGAGTGCATTCACGCCATCGTATGCGGTATAAGTCAAATAATACGTTTCATCAATTTTGACAATTCTAGGGTCTTCAACCCCGTGTGACTCATACGGAAATTCCGGTGAAAGAATAGGTTTTGTATTCCGTTCAATCAATGTACTTGGCCCGAGCAATTTGCAATAACCAATACTAGAAAAGTTTCCTTCTTGCACCGCTCGATAAAAAACGTGTACTAATTCACCTTCTCGAATAACGGCGGGATTCAGCACACCCATTTCTTCAAATGGATAGCCCGTTTTCTCTAGTAAAATCCCTTCTTTCTTTACTTCAATCATGGCATTTAGGAAGAACCCGATTACAGATTTAATCAAATTAGGACGTACTTTGACTATCCTTTTCGTTTCGTTTTGCGGCTTTAGCCGACCTTTTCTCTTTGAGACTTTTGGTAGGCGACTTCTTATCCGATTTTTCTTTTGTGTTCTTGTCGTTTGCCATTTTGTTTGTTGTTCATTTTGTGTAAATACTACTTGAACTACCTATAAGTCAATGACTTACCTTATCACTTACCTACAGGAAAACTCAGCCCTACTTGTAGCGTAAATACACTGTTTTGATAAGCAAGGTCATTTTTGGTTACGTCGGCAATACCTCTCGTTACACCTGCCTCTACGTTCAACCAAGTACGCGACTGAATTCTATAATTAAAACCAATGCCACCTACACCGCCAAAATCAAAACTAGCGTACGTAGATTTTCCGTCAGCACCGAGAAGTACATCACCATTTTCATCTGTTGCTTGAATCAATGGAGCGGCATACGCACCCAAATATATTTTAGGTCGGAAGGCATTCCCTATTGCACCAAAATAATAAACCGCTGTTACAGGTACCTGAATATAATGCAGGCGTCTTTCAGCCACGGTGTTTTCGTAAGCCGTACCCACTTGTGTATAAAGAACCTTGAGACCTAATCCAAAATGGTCATCTACACTGTAATTGGCAAATGCACCAAATGCAGGGCCTACTAAGTATTTCGTATTCAATGCCTCTGAAACAGTTGAGACGTTTCCTCCAACAACTGGGCCAACCGACAAAGTTTGTGCTGATACTACCGATGCATTACCTACAAGTAATGCCATAAATAAACTGGTTTTTTTTAACATCTAATTTGAATTTAAAAATGAAAAATACGTGTAAAAAGATACTACCATTTCTGCCTCCACGAATTGCATTGTGCCTGGTAACTCTACTTAAAATTCATCTAATCGAAGGAAGTAAATCAAACGTACTTTGTCTTCTTGAAAAATAACAAAGGGAGTTTCATTTCCTGAATAAAGTGCACGGATAGACTATTGCTGAATAACTTACTGAAGAATGATTTTTCATAGACAGCCAATGCCAAGACATCTGGTTTATGGGTTCGTACGTAGGTTTCTAGTCCTTGTACAATCGCGTCTCGCCGGATATTCTTGACAGTTACATCGAAATGCTGAAAGGTATCGGTAAGTGATTTTGCCATTTGTTTATCTGGCAGTTCCGATTTTTCCTCTGCGTATTCGTGAATATGAATTACTTTGCAACTAGCACCTAGAGGCTGTGCCAAGGCAAGGATTTCAAATGTGCTCGTTACCTCATCTTCTTCAAAATCAGCGGCATACATAATGACTTGCGGAACGTCAAGTGCTATATTCTTGGGTATAACCCAAACAGGACAGGCCATAGCCTCAACTACTTTCTCTGTATTCGTACCAAACCAGCGATCCATCAAGGAAGAGGCTCCTTGCGACCGCATGATAATAAAGTCCACATCTTTACTTTTTGCGGTGTCCACGATGGCGTCCGTTACCAAACCGTAAGCTACAATTTGTTCTATTTGGGTATAGTCAAACTGAGTTGCCTCAATGAGTGCATCTGTAAAAATTTGCAGACTTCGTTCCGCTTCATTCTGCCTGAACGTATCAAGGTTTTCTCTATCGAAAATCATCGGAGTTACCGAGACAACGGGTAACGCAATAGAGTAGACATTTAATAAAATTAATTTGGACTTAAACCGCACGGCTAACATAGCTGCATACTGAACTGCATGTGCAGAATCATCGCTAAAATCAGTTGGAAACAGGATTGCTTTCATTTTCTGGATTGGACTCAAAACATTTAAAACTCGTTATTGTGCGACTAACCCACCATCTATAACTTGGGTTGTTCCGGTGATAAACTGACTGTCATCACTGGCTAGAAATAATACCAGTTGAGCAATTTCGATGGGTTCGGCGTAACGCCCCAAAGGAATAGATGCCTCGAATTGTTTTTTTACTTCATCTGCATGTCCTTCTGAGGCTCCTTCTTCAATAGAGCGCATCATTCGATTATTGACTGGCGACGGGTGAACAGAATTGACCCGTATCTGTCGTTCCGCAGCTTCTAGTGCAGTTACTCGCATGATACCAACCACCGCATGTTTACTCGTTACATATGCGCCCAAACCCGGAAACCCAACAATACCTGCCACAGACGAAGTCATGATGATACTTCCGCCTTCGTTCATATGTGGTAAAACATACTTATTTCCCATCCACATACCCCGAACATTTACTGCCATAATTTGATCAAATGCCTCATCAGGGTATGAAATAAGCGGTGAAACAACACCTTCTATTCCGGCATTGTTGAAGAAGATGTCAATCGGGCCAAAGGCATCCACGGCTTCTGTCACATACCGTTTTACATCCTCTGCTTTTGATACATCTGCAATACAAAAACTGATTCGTGAACCATCTAATTCATCATCCACTTTTTTCAGTTCCTGTTCATCAACATCTACTAATAGAACTTTGGCACCTTCCTCTAAAAATAATTTCGCCGTAGCTCTTCCGATACTTCCTGCGCCACCTGTAATGATGGCTACTTTATTTTCTAATCGTTTCATTGTGTCTATTTTTATAAAAAAGCTCCTGTATTTTGCCCGTTAGGCTCCAATTCAATTTTTAAATCCTTAAATCCGACATTCGTTAGTTCTATTTCACAATGAATAGCTATCTCGTCACCAATCATGATTCCACCTACCTCCGCCGTTTTATTCCAGACTAATCCCCAATCAGACCGTTTAATATGGCCGGTTATTGTAAACGAAGTGCGTTCGTTCCCCCACGGGTCTTTTCGCATACCGCCGAGCTCTACCGACAATACAATCTTCTTGGTAATTCCGAGAACAGTTAAATCTCCCCAAAGTGCATGTTTGCCTTTTTCATCTGTTTTACCAATCGTGCTAGCGACGAATGTAATTTGTTTGTGATTCAACACATCCAAAAAATCCAGTGATTTCAAATGATTGTCTCGTTGCAAGTCACCCGTAGAAATGGAAGAAGCATCTAACCAAACATCTACTTCAGCCGTCGAAAAATCTTTCCCTTCTGTATAAATATTGGCATCAAAGATGCTAAATTGACCTTTTACGTGAGCAATCATGAGATGCCTCACACTAAATGTAATATTGCTATGCGCTTGGTCAATGGACCATTTGATAGGATTTGCCATATTCGTTCTGTGATATACTGATGCAATCAGTGTTTTTTGTACTTCTGTAAAGGTCTACTTCTTTCTCAAGCCAAGCATTACATAACTTTGAGATATTGTTACACCTTTCCCACATCTGAACGTACGGCAAAAAAGGTCCTTTTTATTGCGCAAACTCGTACATTAAAAAAACACTTTTATCAATATACGACCTTTCTAGCGATACGCATTTGTAGAGGTTTCAAGGAAGAAGGCAAGCCAAATTACTTCCAATGGACTTTTGGCTTTGGCGGGAGTGCGAGATCAGACACCGAACATTTTAAACAACCAGAAAAGTAGTAAAAGGACGACGACAACATTGATAATCCGCTTCACTTTTCCGTCCATGGGAATCGATTTATTAACTAAGCCAAGCGCAACACCAGCGATAATTAATACAAGTAAAATGCTAAATAATGACATAATTCATACAGTTTAGGGACAGGTAATAAAAACAAAAAAACATTAATTCTCTTCAAGGTCTAGGTGATTATCACCTCCAAGACTGTAATAATTATTTTCTTCGTCTTCACTTCCAATGTCTTCTTGTTGATCGTCTAGCTCTGCGCCTGGCACATCGAGTTCCTCACCTTCCTCTTCTTCTTTCATTGCGAGCGTTTCCTTAGCCGGCACATTACTTGTTTCTTTTTTAAAGCGGCTATACATATCGTCTTCCGCAGCTACTCCTTGAATGTCTCGTCGGATACTATCTCGCAACGCATCTATTTTATTTTTTTTTCTCATCTTTTTGGGTGGGAAATATCCCTTTAACTAGTTAAAAAATTTGCCTATTCATACCTCTATAACTGATACAAATCAACTATTTACTCTATATAGAAACACCTATACTATTCATCGCCAGTTTTCCGTCAAAGCAAAAGAAGAAGCAATAAAATAATAACAATAATCGCCCCCACGGATAAATATACCCCCCCGTTTAAAGTGGCTAAATTCGATTTTAATGATTTCACTTCATGTCGAAGTTGCTTTTTTTCTAGCGCGCTAAGCTTACTTTTTTCCATTGCTTTTATTTCATCCAGACGACTGTAAATCCGGTTTGCTTCGAACGACTCCTGTTGGGGTAGTTTATCTTTGTTCAGCAACGAAGTAGTTTCTGCTCGTAACGGCGTTGCGTACAAGCTTGTACATAAAAGAAAGGTGAATAGTGTGAATGGATATTGCTTTTTCATACAGTTTGGGATAAATTCATTGAAAATCAACCATTGCTGATATTCATAAACAAAGATGGTATATAAACTACCAAAATGCATTACACAATTTTAGTAGAAATTTACATCATTCACACATCCCAAATACCTATAAATGAAGGAATTAGTATCGAGTCTACAGCACAGCTAATACATGTATGTGTTTGATTTTACGCATGGCAGAAGCACCTTTGCGATATGCATCACGCACAGCAAAGGTTTAGAGGAAAATAAAAGGAGTGAGTTACATTCTTTCCATGTACCAATTAAGTTCTTTTTCCAACTTTTGATACTGAAAAATAGTGCAAATGATTTTCTCAAGCCGCATGAAGGCTGTTTCACTTTTCACGACGTAGTCAAAAGCATGGTGATACATGCAATTTACGGCCACATCAATTTTATCTTGCGATGAGAGAATCACGACAGGAATCTGCGGATGCGTATTTTTAATGGCCTTTAGGGTGTCAAGTCCATTCATAGCATTTTGATTAACACCATCTAGATGGTAATCTAAGATGATAATAGCGGGATTTTGTGCGAGTTGTTCCAAGCAATGTTCACCTGAAGAAAAAGGAACTACTTCAAAAATCGGTTGTTGAAGAAATTCTATTTCCAATGATTTTAGAAAGACCGCATCGTCATCTACCAAAAAGAGTTTTATTTTCGCATCGTTATTTTTCATTGCAGTATGCTTATTTTTAGGAGCTCTTCCTCTAGTTCTTGGCAGGCTTGTACACATACATTTTCAAGTTTAAGAACCATTTCATTGATATTATCTGTTTGTTGTTGTGTACTTGCGTACTCTTGAATCTGTTTGGCTATTTGTTCAAAATCACCGTTAATGCCCATAATAGAAAACGAAGGAATCATCTTGTGAACAGCAGCATGTAACATAATCCAATCTTTATCTTGAAGGCTCTGCTTCATAGATACAATCAGCGGGGGAGTTTGCTCAAGATAAAGCGAAATCATCTCAAACATAAGTTTAGGGTTGGACTTCGTACGTTGACTCAAATAGTCGAGGTCAATGCACTTACTTTTTTCTTTTTGTTGGGCGTTCCATCCTACTTTGTGTTTGCTTTGATTTTTTACTAAACCTACAATTTTGCTGTAAAGTAACCTTTCATCAATAGGTTTTGCGATGTAATCGTTCATTCCGACAGCCGTACATTTCGCTAAATCAACCGTCGTGACATCGGCTGTCAAGGCCATAATTGGAATCGAGGAATGTAGTGTATTTCGAATGTATTCAGTGGTTTCAAATCCATTCATGATAGGCATTTGTAAATCCATTAAGATAACATCGAATGAGTTTTCATTTAGTTTTTCAATTGCGATTTTACCATTTGCTGCGATGTCACATTCAAAACCAAAGTCATCCAAAAGCGTTTTCATTAGTAATTGATTCAACGCCATATCTTCTACAACCAACACTTTTGTCCCCTTGGTTTCCTTATCAAATTCGATAAGCTCATTGACCATTTTTGCTTCTTCTTGTGTTTTTTTAAAACGGAGCACAAAACTAAAAGTGGAGCCTTTGTCGACCTCACTTTGCACCTGCATACAACCACCTTGTTGTTCTACTAATTGCTTCACAATGGCAAGCCCAAGTCCTGTTCCTCCATACAGACGAGCGGTATTACTGGTTGCTTGTTGAAAATTATCAAAAATATGGTTAATTCGAAGCGGCTCAATGCCAATTCCCGTATCTGTCACAGAAAACTCGATATCAACCGTTTCAGCTCCTTCTTCGATACAAAACACGCGAACGGTTATATTTCCAGTCGCTGTAAACTTCACCGCATTACTCACTAAATTTAAAATAATTTGATGCAAACGCACCGGGTCTCCAACCAATACTTCTGGAATTAATTTGTCGTAATCAATACGTAAAACGAGATTTTTTTCTTGGATTTTCGTTTCGAATAAATGCAACATAGCCGAGATAGAAGAAGCCATTTTGAAGGGAATTTCCTCAAAAGTCATTTTGCCAGCGTCTACTTTTGCCAAATCCAAAATATCGTTGATTAGCACAATCAAGGCATCTCCACTCATTTTTATGGCTGTCAAATATTCACGCTGCTTCACCGTTAAGTCAGTTTTTAAGACCACTTTCGTAAACCCAATGATGGCATTCATAGGTGTACGAATCTCATGACTCATATTGGACAAAAATTGTTGTTTTGCCTTCACTGCATCCTCTGCTTTGCTTTGTGCCTCCTCGGCAGTAGCAGTAGCTAGTTCTGCGGAACTTCTTGCTTCTGTCAACTCTTTTTCAATTCTTTTTTGTCCCGAGTTATTTCGTGCTACCACAATCACTCCTTTTCCTTTTTCATCTGCATACACAGCACCATTAAATAAAATAGCCGTAAGACGATCGTTGCAAATTGTTAAAGGATAATCATGCAGAAACCCTTTTGAACAAATTTGTTGAAAACCCATTTTTGCTTTTTCAGGCTCGGTAAAATAAGTAAAGAAATCTTTCCCAATTAATTCTTCTTTCGCCAACCCCGTCAAAGTAAAAGAAGCCAGATTCATGTCCATAATTTTGCCATCAAGACCGATGATAAATAATGGTTCTTGACTTACTTCCATCAGAATTTCTTGAAAACCCGGAAGAGATAAGCTGGTATCCGACCCCTTGGGGGCTCTTACCAACCTACCTGAGCTGTTTTTATGTATCATCGTTTTAATTGTTCAACTTACCTTCTTACACGAAACCTTATTTATATTTTCTCAATAGGTACTCTCCTTTTATGTTTCAATTGTTTAAAATGTGAGGGGGTCAATCCCGTTGATTTTTTAAACTGACTCGACAAATGGGCAACGCTACTGTAATTCATGCTATGTGCAATTTCGGTGATATTCATTTCACCATAGACAATCAACTCTTTTATTCGTTCTATTTTATGCGAAATGATGTACTGCTCAATGGTTGTTCCTTGTACTTCTGAGAAAAGATTGGCGAGATATGTGTAATCATAATTCAATTTTTTACTAATGAAATCAGAGAAATTCGTTTTGGGTAACTCATCTGAATAATGCACCATCTCTACAATCACGTTCTTAATTTTTTCGATAAGCATGGCCTTCTTATCATCCATAAGTTCTAAGCCTGCATTAGAAAGCATCGCCCTCAATGCTTCTTTTTGCTCGTATGAAAGCTCTTCAAGTACATCAATGACGCCTAATTCTACCATAATAAAGTGTAATCCGAGCTTCTTTAAGGCATCCTTCACCATCATTTTACAACGTGTACTTACCATGTATTTGATATATAGTTTCATACTTCATCTTCTAAATTGGGAACCAAATTGTTTTACAGTGCGCCTAAGGGAACCTCAGTCTTCGTAACCACTTTTAATGACCGTAGAAATCATCTTGAATTTCTCATTGGCATTAAATAAATAAGAAGCGTGTGCAGGAATAATATAGCCTTCTCCTTTATCTAATTTGCAAACTTCTCCGTTTATCGTGAGTTCGGCTTTCCCATCTATAATCTGAATATAATTATCAAAAGGTAGCATTTTTTCAATAGACTCCTCTCCTGCATCAAAAGAGGATGCCGTAATATTGCCTGTTATCTTTCGAATGATTGTCTTACTTACGACGGAATTAGGTAAATATTCAATGATTTCGACGATGATGTGGGCATTCGATTTCTTTAACTCTGTGACAGGCTCCATTTTCTCTACAATTTATCGATGTGTTTCGTAAAGGTGATGGTATTTAGGCAGGAATAATTACATAGTTCTCCCTTTTTCTTACATAATTCACACTTTTTTCGTTTATCCAAGTTTCCGGAAACGAGTAGGTGTTATCTGCGTATGTTTTTTGAAAAAATTATTGAAATGTGTTGCTTCAGCAAAGCCCAGCGCATAGGCAATATCAGTGACTGTCCAGCGGCTCTGCTTCAGCAAAATTTTTGCTTCTTTCAATAACCGTTCAGCGATAAACGACGAGGTCGTCTGTCCGCTTGTTTCCTTGACAGCCCGATTAAGGTGATTGACATGTACATTTAACTGTGTTGCAAATTGGGCAGGCGTGCGTAATTTAATTTCCGTATGACTATCATCTAAGGGGAATTGCCGCTCCAATAATTCTAAAAAAAGCCAATGGATTCGCTGGGACGCATTTATCGGGAGTTTTTCAATTTGCGATGAAGGACGTGTTTTCATCGCAAAGTGAATCAACTCGTAAATCTGTATCCGAATGGCGTCGTATTTATAAATGTATTCTGCGTTTAATTCGGCTTCTATTTTTTCAAATTTATTCCAGACTTCTTCAAATTGCTCATCATTCAACTCAAAAACATGTTCACCTTTCGGCTGAAACACGTCGTATTGAGTTAAAGAACCAAACTGTTGAAAAAAACGGGCATTGAAAATAACATAAAAGCCTCTCGTATCATCGTCCAAAAGTTCCCATTTGTACGGAATAAACGGATTGGAAAAAACAACGGCTTGTTTTTCGTAGGAAAAAACCTTGTCTGCATAATGAATCCTGCCAGCTCCGCGACAGAGCGTCACCTTGAAAAAATCACGGCGGCTGTACGGAACAGGCTTATTCGACGGGTGCGGCAATCGAAAAACATTGACGTGACCTATGTCTTTGCTCAAGCTCTCTGGTATCCATTCAAACTGACGCGCATAAAAGTCCGCCAATGTTTCAATGTGCTTGCTATCCGTATATTCTGGATTCATTTTTAATCAAATAATGCAAAATCAATAATTCCGGAATCCATCACCCACAAACTCGAGGGCGAGGGCTAAACCTGTACGCCAATATTCCCACGTATGTGCACCTTCTCGAACTCGAAACTCAAAAGGTATTTTTTTATCTTTTAACACATGAACCAAACTCGTGTTATTCCGAAGCAAGAAATCATCATCTCCACAATCAATCGTCAAACGTGGCAAACCTGGGCCACTTGGTGCTGGCCAAGCTGCTTGTGCCGAATATTCAGGCATCGCCTTGACCATCTCATGCACAGACTGCGCTCTAAATTGGGCGTGAATGCCATCTTTTTGGCGTGGTCCCCAGAGTTTCACATACAAATCTTCAAAAAATTCAGGCTTTTGCCCTTCTTTCAACGGAGCAATCTCTAAAAAAGCACCACTCATCGCATAGCAAGATGAAAATAATTCTTTGTGCTTGAACGCATGATATATACTTCCTTGACCACCCATAGACAAACCCGCAATGGCTCTGTACGTCCGATTGGTTACAATGCGGTATTTTTTCTCGACCGTCGGAATTAACTCCTCATAAAAATAATCTTCCCAACGCACCGACTTATCGTAATTATTGATGTAAAAAGTATCTATCAAACCATCCGGCATGATGATAATCATTTCTGGCGACTTTCCTTCTTTCGCTGAGGTTGAAGCAATATGAGCAACCTCGCCTCTATTCACCCAATCCGTGTGATTTCCGCCCATGCCATGCAATAAATACAGAACAGGATACGCCCGATTGGACGTACCATACGAAGCAGGTAAATAGACGGAATAGCCCATCTCCCGCTTCAAAATAGTACTCGGAAACGACTCCGTAACGACCTGTCCTTGCTGTGCCTGAACGACCAAACTCCATTGGAAAACCAATAGAAAAATGTACTTACTAATTCTTTTCATCTTGTTATATTTTTGAATAAATGAATGGGTAAAAATCAAATCTAGCAAAATATATGCTTAAATCGAACAGATTTCTATTTGTTTGTCGATGAAATACGTTTATTTTCGAACGAAACTTCAGCTCTGATTTCCTTCTTTTACCAAAGTTTCTCAACTTTGTTTCACCTAACTTATTCTCACTACATGCAATCAGAACAAACTACAAATTGGTATAAAATTGACCAAGAAAACCAACTCGATTCTCCTTCTCTACTTATTTATCGCGAACGAGTTGAACAAAATATTGACGCGATGATTCGCTTAGCTGGCGGAGTTGAGCGGCTTTTCCCCCATATAAAAACCAATAAAATGTCGGCTGTCGTCACTTTATTGAAAGAAAAAGGGATTCAGCAAGTCAAATGTGCGACGCTAGCAGAGGCAGAACTAGCCGCCGCCGTTGGCATACAAAATGTCTTGGTTGCTCACCAGCTTATCGGCCCGAAAATCGAACGATTCATTCGACTACAAGAGGCTTTTCCAGAAACTTCATTCGCTACGCTCGTAGATTGCTTGCCCATTTTGAATCAATGGAAGACGCAAACGGAGCAAAAAAATAGTCGCGTACGGCTTTATATTGACGTGAATAACGGGATGAACCGTTCGGGACACGAAGTCAACGACGATTTATACACGCTTTATCAAGCCATCCAACGTGCTGAAACAATTACATTTGCTGGTTTTCATGTCTATGATGGTCATTTGAGAGATACAAATTTTACGGAAAGACAGGCAAAAATTGAGGCTGGTTTTCTAGATTTTGACGCTTTCTTAGCCAAATACCAACTGACAGACACCGTCATTGCTGGTGGAACACCC
>JBKBRQ010000052.1:0-14531 GCA_046292055.1 Spirosomataceae bacterium
GCCAACAGTATATGTGATGGTAGCTGTTCCTGGAGCGACAGCTGAAACGAGACCAGTTGTGATGTTAACGGTTGCGACATTTTCATTGGAAGAAGTCCAATTACCGCCAGCTGTACCGTTTGTAGTGAATTGAGAAGTTCCAAGTAGACATATTTCTTGTGTACCAGCGAGCGTACCGGCACTAGGTGCTGCAGTTACTGTTACCGTTGTTGTTGTTGTAGCGTCAGCACAACCACCTGAACCCGCGACGGTGTAAGTGATAGTTACTGAACCAATATTGGCACCCGTTACTACGCCCGTTGTAGGATTCACCGTTGCGATATTATCATTAGACGAGCTCCAAGTCCCTGCGGTACTATTCCCGGAGATGGATAGGGTAGTAGTACCACTAATGGTAGTAGAGGTAGTACCCGATATAGTCCCTGCTATAGGCGCAGCGGTGACGGTTATAGTTCTAGTTTCAGAGTCATTGCTACATCCGCCTGTCCCTGCGACTGTGTATGTGATGGTAGCCGTTCCCACAGCAACAGCCGAAACGAGTCCTGTTGTAGCATTTACCGTTGCGATATTATCATTAGATGAAATCCATTCTCCACCATTATCTCCGTTTGAGGAGAATTGGGAAGTAGTACCAAAACAAATAGCTTGTGTGCCTGATAGAGAGCCGGCGTTCGGTGGAGCAGTTACGGTAACTGTTCTCGTGGCTGTTGAAGAGCCAACAGTATATGTGATGGTAGCTGTTCCTGGAGCGACAGCTGAAACGAGACCAGTTGTGATGTTAACGGTTGCGACATTTTCATTGGAAGAAGTCCAATTACCGCCAGCTGTACCGTTTGTAGTGAATTGAGAAGTTCCAAGTAGACATATTTCTTGTGTACCAGCGAGCGTACCGGCACTAGGTGCTGCAGTTACTGTTACCGTTGTTGTTGTTGTAGCGTCAGCACAACCACCTGAACCCGCGACGGTGTAAGTGATAGTTACTGAACCAATATTGGCACCCGTTACTACACCCGTTGTAGGATTCACCGTTGCGATATTATCATTAGACGAGCTCCAAGTCCCTGCGGTACTATTCCCGGAGATGGATAGGGTAGTAGTACCACTAATGGTAGTAGAGGTAGTACCCGATATAGTCCCTGCTATAGGCGCAGCGGTGACGGTTATAGTTCTAGTTTCAGAGTCATTGCTACATCCGCCTGTCCCTGCGACTGTGTATGTGATGGTAGCCGTTCCCACAGCAACAGCCGAAACGAGTCCTGTTGTAGCATTTACCGTTGCGATATTATCATTAGATGAAATCCATTCTCCACCATTATCTCCGTTTGAGGAGAATTGGGAAGTAGTACTGACACAAATGGCTTGTGTACCTAAGAGAGAGCCGGCGTTCGGTGCAGCAGTTACGGTAACTGTTCTCGTAGCCGTTGAAGAGCCAACAGTATATGTGATGGTAGCTGTTCCTGGAGCGACAGCTGAAACGAGACCAGTTGTGATGTTAACGGTTGCGATATTTTCATTGGAAGAAGTCCAATTACCGCCAGCTGTACCGTTTGTAGTGAATTGAGAAGTTCCAGGTAGACATACCTCTTGCGTTCCTGCGAGCGTACCGGCTGAAATTACAGATACGTTCACACTAACTAAGTCCGTACATCCACTTGTTCCTGTTACAGTATAGGTGATTGTAGCCGTGCCAGCAGCGACCCCTGAAACAACGCCTGTTGTAGGATCTACCGTTGCGATGTTAGTATTTAGTGAATTCCATGTACCTGCTACACTATTACCTGATACGGAAAGTGTAGTAGTACCATTAATGGTAGTAGAGGTAGTGCCAGAGATAGCACCTGCTTTTGTTTCAATAATTGTTGCTGTCCCTGCGGCCGTTCTTGAGTCGCTGGTACTAGATGACCCAGAAAAGGTACCAACTGAAGGTCCCATTGCAACAGAGAATAAACGGGTAGAAGAACTAGAACCAGTATTTCCTAATCTAAGATTAATTGAACTAACGGGATTGGAATAATTTGTTACAAATGAGGCAGTATTTTCAAAAGTAATTCCATCCAATGAGCTTGTTATTCCTCTGAATCTAGTAAAGGTGTCTCTAAAGTTTTGTGTTACGACAAGCCCTGAACCAGTACCAACAGCATAGCTTGCAAAATCTTTGAGTTCAGCAAATTCTTGACTTGTTGATCCTCCGTCGACATCGACTGCTGTGATAAAAAAGTTTTCCAAACTAACCAGTGTACTTGTACCTGTTTTATAAAATTTAAACTCAAAATCTACATAACTTCCAGAACTTGAAGTAGAGTTGATTTCGGGTTGGAATCTTGCAGAGTTTGATGCGTCTTCATCTATTGTAAAACTGGATGTAGTAACATTTGAAATACCTTTTATGGTCATTTCAACGTCAATGATTTGCCCATTGATCGTAATTGCATTTGTTTTTTTGTAAACAGAATTAACTGCTTTGCTAGTCCCGCTAATCCTTGTTAATCCACTGATATTAATGGTTGAGTAATTGACGTCGTAAATTTCTGTACCAGCAACACCTGTATTTAATGGTGTAACCAATAACTTGAAATCGACCGGTGTCACGGTTGTTGAAGACCTCGTAATAGGTACTCTTACACGTTTTTCACCGTTGGCATCGAGTGTGGTATAGCTCGAATAGGTGACCCAATTGGCTCCATCCCACACCTCCATAGTGGCCGTATAATCGGTTCCACTTATGGCAGTAATGTCTTCTAACTGAAGAATTACATCTTCATTTGCCGCTCCCCCTGATATATCAAATAAAACGAGTGAGTCACACGTTCTATCAACAGTCACATTGGTAACAGTCAAACCACCCGCCAAAACATGAGTTGACATGTCGGCCATACGTCTCCCTTTCGCCTTTTCTTTTGTAGATAATGGCGTGGGGGTTTGTCCTTCTGTTTCTTTGTGGATATGTAAGTAAGAAAAGGACAAAAAAGGTACAAAAAATAAAAAAGTCAAAAGCCATTTCAGCTTTTGGTGCAAGGCAATTTTGCGCCTCGTAATCTTTGAAAGCGGCTCCATTGATAATCTGTGTTGGGTAAATTAATCAAATTAGGTCGCAGGAGCAATCACATTGTATTTGGGCAATTCGATGTTTAATTTCAAGAATACGGTTGTACAAATTCCAGAATTAAATTACAAATATGCACTATTTATAGATGAATTAGTAGTCTTATTTTCGTAAGGTAGGTCTACTTATTTATAGGAGTTTAATGATTTGTTCGTGGATTCAGGTTCTATCTATTTGAAAATGAGCTGTAAACACCATTTGTCCACCCAAAACCGTCTTGGTTGGGATACTCTCCGCCACCTGTTTCTGTATCGCTGTTTTCTACATTATATTTTTCCGTGAATTTACCTGTTCCCAAAAAAATACGTGTATTCCAGTTTATCCATCGCTGTTTGATCTCTTCACTTAGTTTCAGAAATCCTGTTCTGCGAAATGCCTCAACAGCTATCCATTGCAGTGGTGCCCATCCATTAGGGGCATCCCATTGTTGTCCACTCATACAGGTGGTCGTTCGGACTCCGCCTTCTACCAACAATTCGTTTTGTACGTGTTTTGCACATCGTTCAGCTTGTGCCTCTGTTGCCAACCCAACCCATAGAGGGAATAAGCCTGCTAATGTAATTTTGCCAGTAGTTTTTTCATTAACCCAATGGTAATCAAAGAAAAATCCTTTTTGTTCGTCCCAAAAATACGTGTGAATAAGTTCTGCGCGTTTGGTTGCTTTTTCTTGGTAGTAAACTTCTTTTTCTGGTGAAATAGCTCCATACAAAGAGGCCAATTTACACTCTAGTTTATAAAGCAGACAATTGAGGTCCACAGGTAAAATATGTGTGGTTTCAATAGTTCCCAAAGAAATATCATCTGCCAACCAACGACTACTAAAATCCCAGCCTGACTCACACGCTGCACGCAAGTTTAAATAGATATCGGATGTTTCCCGTGTAGGGTTTTGCTCTGCCAAAGCAATGTCTTCTCGGTAGGACTCAGGTCGGGGTGTGGGCGAATTATCCCAATATCTATTTAGAAATTTATTTGGCTCAATCTGAACCACTCGTTCAAAATCTTTCTTTTTGTTTTCTGTTGTTTTCATCCAAAAATCGTACTCTCTCTGTAATTCAGGCAAATAGTTATCTTGTTTCGATGGAGGAAGTAAATCAACCATACAACTGAAAAAAGGAGGTTGTGACCGACTCAAGAAATAGGTTCGGTTGCCATTCGGGATAAATCCATATGTGCGTATTAAATGAGCAAAATTAGCAATCATTTGTTCGATTAAGTCCCATTTTCCTGCCTCTTTGAGCCCAAGAAGGGTAAAATAGCTATCCCAATAGTAGACTTCTTGAAATCGTCCGCCGGGTACAACAAACGGGTGGGGAAGGGGCAAATAGGTTGAGCCTGGCAAAGATTCTTTGATTTCACGCGTCAAATAGTCCCATAATTGATGAATATGTGCAACAGGTTTCCCTTTTTCTGTTGTTTCGAAAATCGGTAAATCAGTGGTTGGAAGATCAAAGTTTTCACTGACAAATTGCTGCAAAGTTGTTTTGTCTAAATTTGTCAACTGTAAAAAATCTGCATAAATAGCTGATAATTCGCGTTTTGGAGAGCAATCTGTAGCGGTCTTGGAGTCTTCAAAGACTTCAGCCATTTGGATAGCGTGAAAAAGATCTGGGAAGTCTAAAAGTGTCTGAGAAAAAGTAGATTTCATGTTGAATTAAAATGGTTTTTTTGTCAATTTTTGTAAAATAACCAAGGCCACAAGTAGCAATGCCATGGGTAATAATGTAAAATAGAAAGCATTTTCGCCTCCTTGTGTCTTGAAAAGCCAGCCAATAATTCGGGAACCTAAAGTCCCACCAAGGGCAGAGAAAATAACGATGAGACCCGTCATTGGGCTATGTAATTTTTTGGGTGTTGCGCTTAATACAACGGAGTTCAATAACGGGTAAATAGGTGCAATGAAAAGACCAATGAGCGGAAAAGTGTATCCAATGAATGGAATATCTGCCAAGGTATTGACCTCACCAATAGTAAGTTGTAATGTTTGTGGTAATAAAAAAAGAACCATCGACATAGCAATTCCAATACAGACTGTGATTATCCAAAACCACGATATAAATTTGGTTAAGAAACCTGCAATAAGTCGTCCGGCAGCTAAAGAAATAGCCAAAATACTCGCCATCATGATACCCAAGTCTTCATTCAATTGGAGGATTCGGTTGTTAAAAGTAGGAAGCCATGTCATGATACCTTGTTCGACCATCACGAATAGAAAGGAACTAGCCACAAAAACCAAGACAAGCAATTTGCCAAGTAATAATTTCATTTGGCTCATGTCCTGCCAAATAGATTGCCCTGCGTCAATATCATGGTTTTCGGAGAAAGGAGTAAACCAAAGAAAGAGAAAAGAAGCGGTTGCAAGCGCGGCTAACAGAAGATACACACGAAGCCAACCATTTGGGTCGGATGAATTAAAAGCTGGAAAAAGAAAATAGGCAACGGCAATACCTACCATAAAGAATCCTTCGATGGAGCTCATTAAACTGTTGTGCTCTTTGGGAGATGTTGTAAGCAAACCAATGGATGAGTAAACAGATACTTTGATAAGAGCAAAAGCTACACCAACGCTAGCAAAAAGAAGTTTAGCTGCTAGAAAGGAATTTCCTACGTACATACCTAAACAGGCAATTACAACAAGAGAAAGGCCGATAAGCATGGCTTTTTTATAGCCAATACGAGGTAGAAAAGAGGCAATGATAAATGAAACCAAAGCAATGGGCATGTCCTTGAAAAGCTCCAAAGTACTTGCTTGAATTTCATCTACGAGGTAGTTTTTTTGTGCTTTCAGTATGACAATTCCAACGCTGTTCAGAAGAATAGCAAAGACAAAGTAGTTGAGATAGAGAGAGAATTTGATAGACCAATTTTTCATAGGTAAAATGGGGGAAGTGTGAAAAAGCATTGGGCGCTTTGCGCCCAATGCACGTATTCATCATAGGTAAATAGAATATAAGTAACTTTCTTAATTGCAAATTAAACAAAGAATAAGTCAATTTAATTATACTACTTTGTGCTATATTTATACTGTATTGTTCTAATTGTCTTGTATGTCGATTCGTTTTGAAAAAATCCTGCCCGACGTTGATTCGAGCTTTCGTGTTCTTTACCAAAATGTGTGCGCGGATTCGTTCACTTGGGATTATCACTACCACCCAGAAATAGAATTGGTGTTTGTTCCTAGTGGCAATGGCCGCAGTTATGTGGGCAATCACCTTAGCTATTACGAAGACGGTGACTTTATTCTCATCGGTGAAAATGTACCCCATGCAGGCTTTGGGTACGGCTCCCAATCCGTTCACGAAGAATGGGTGATACAATTCAGAAAAGAAATCTTTACAGAGGGTGCTTTGGGTTCTCTCCCTGAATTGAACGACATCCTGTTCATGTTAAAAAAGGCAGCGTGTGGTATTCGGTTCAAAGGGGAGGCAAGAAAGGTTTGCGCTCAATTATTTCCAATATTGGCACAAAAAAAAGGACTTGCACGTCTTCTTACTCTCCTCGAAATTTTATATTATTTGGCTCATTCTTCTGAATTTGAACTGCTGAACGAGAAAAGGATTCTTTCTTCTTCCAATAAAGATTTTCAACGAACAACAGCCATTCTAGACTTTGTAGCAGCTCATTTTTCCGAACAAATTCAAACAAGTGATGTTGCAGAAATAACACATTTGTCGTTAGCTGCGTTTTGTCATTACTTTAAACGTAATTTTCAGCAAAGTTTTACCGATTTCTTGAATGAATACAGGGTCAACCAAGCTTGTCTTTTACTTGCACAAGGAAAAACTGTGTCAGAGGCCGCTTTTTTGGTCGGATTTAATAGTTTACCCTATTTTAGCTTGACATTCAAGCGTATAAAAAACTGTAGCCCTTCTGCTTATCGAAAGGCTGTTTCTACTTTTGTTCAATGATATACATGGCTTTTTTCCTCGAAATCCTATGAATTTACTTTTCCTTTTGCTCAACAAATCATTCCAAAAGGTTCTAATCGTTGTTCTTACCTTGTTGTCCTTTGCACAAGTTACAGCACAAGAATTGCCGCCTATCATGGCCTTTTCACCCAAAGAATACGGGGGTGAAAATCAGAATTGGGCCATTTCGCAAGGGAAAGACAAACGAATTTATGTCGCTAATAATGCGGGACTTCTACGTTATAATGGAGAACAATGGGAGTTGTTTCCCTCTGTAAATCAGACAATTATACGCTCTGTCAAGGTCGTCAATGACCGGATTTACACAGGTTGTTACAAAGAATTTGGGTATTGGAAAGAAGCAGCAACAGGTCAATTGGTATATACCTCACTCACAAAAAAACTCAAAATTCAACTCGTTGAGGATGAACAGTTTTGGCGAATTATTACACAGGGCAAATCCATCGTTTTTCAATCATTGAATCGATTGTATATCTATGACGAAGCAACAGGAAAAGTAAAGGTGATTTCAGCAAATTCAACCATTACAAAGGTGTTTACTATCGGTCAGGAGATTTTCTTCCAAGTTCTTGGGAAAGGTATTTATACATTAATTGAAGGGAAATCCGTACTTTTTTCGAGTTCATCCCTTGTAGCTAATGAGGTCGTAGTAGAAATGATGCGCTCTGAACAAGGGGACTATTTGTACGTCACGCAACAAGCTGGAATTTGGGTTGGAAAAGGTAAACAAATAGTGCCATGGGCCTCAAATTCTTTTTCGTACTTGAAAAATACGAGTATTTACAGTGCTGTTCAGCTAGAAAACGGTGAAATTATTCTCGGTACGATTTCCAACGGAATACATCACTTAAGTGCGACTGGTGAACGGATTATGTCCTTGAACCAATCGAATGGTCTTGCCAATAATACTATTTTGTCGCTATTTGAAGATGTAGATAAAAATATTTGGCTAGGTCTGGACAATGGTTTGTCGGTGGTAAATGTAGATGCTCCCTTTCGAGTATACCATGATTTGCGTGGACGTATCGGTACGGTCTATGCAGCGCAAGAAAAAGAAGGTTATTTGTACATTGGATCAAATCAAGGCTTGTTTTGTAAGAAGAAAAATAGTGCAGAAGATTTTCAATTAATTCCAGGTACTAATGGACAAGTTTGGTGCTTGAAAATCATTGACAATACACTTTTTTGTGGACATAACGCAGGTACTTTTCTGATTCAGAAAAACCAAGCACAGCTCATCTCAAATCAGGCGGGTACATGGGATTTAAAGCCGTTTCAAGGGCGAGAAGGTTGGTTACTGCAAGGGAATTATTCAGGTTTTTCTGTACTTCATAAAGAAAATAACCGCTGGACATTTCACCACGCATTGGCTGGCTTACCAACTATTTCCTGCCGTTATTTTGAATGGATTAGCGACCGAGAATTGGTCGTGAATCATGAATACAAAGGGCTATTTAAAGTGAAATTAGCCGATGATGGGTTATCTGTAGTGAATTTAGAGTTGGTGAAATCAGCGCCTATTGGACTCAAGTCTGGCTTGGCAACGTACCAAAATAAAGTGTACTATTTCTCGGATAAAGGTGTTTTTGAATACGATTCGAAACAAGGTTTTGTCTTGAACGAATCATTTACAAAAGGTTTATTGGATGGAGATGTTTTTCGTTCCGGAAAGCTGATATATGACCCTAGTTCTAGTAAATTATGGGGATTTACAAACCAAAATATTGTATCGATTTCTCCCAATGCTTTTCAAAAAGGAGTTATATTCCAAAAAATTGCACTTCCTGTACGAGTTCGGAGTGACATTGCAGGATTTGAAAGTATCCTTCCTCTCGGGAATACTGCCTTACTCATCGGTACAACAGACGGCTATATTATCACAGAAACAGCACAAAAGACAGAAAATCCTATTTTTGTTGCTTTACAATCTATTACGAAGGGGAATAGAACTAGTCCCAAAGGGTGGGTGGATAAAGCACAATTCGGTTCTTTCTCAACGGAGGAGCGACAAGTTGCGTTCCAGTTTTATGTTCCTTCGTTTTCTAAATATGAAGCCGTTTTGTACAGTTACAAATTGCAAGGTTTTTATGATAATTGGACGGATTGGTCTTCGCAAGCAGAGGTAAACTTTGATAATCTACCACCAGGAGATTATGTCTTTTCTGTTCGAGCAAAACAAAACAACCAACTTTCTGAGAATATAGCTTCGTATTCCTTTACGATTGCTCACCCTTGGTATGCAACTAGTTGGGCAAAAATAATGTATGGAATCCTCGGTATTGCACTCCTTTTTACGGTCAATCGTCTCAGTAGAAAATATTACATTGAAGAACAAAATAAAGAAATAGAAAAGAACAAAAGAGAATTCGAACGAAAGCAATTGGAATCCGAACAAAAAGTCATGCAGTTACAAAATTTGCAGTTGGTGAGCGAAATTGAAAGTAAAAACAGAGAACTAACACTCTCCACAATGAGCATCATCAAAAAAAATGAAATCCTTCACGAAATTAAACGTGAGTTGACCCAACTAGCCAATCAAAAAGAAGCAGGGAAGGTAATTCGTGTTATTGACGAAAACCTAAACGATACCAAAGATTGGGAATTTTTGGAGGAGGCATTCAATCATGCAGACAAAGACTTTCTGCGTAAATTAAAAACGACACATCCAGAATTAACCCCCAACGACCTGCGTTTTTGTGCCTATTTACGTCTTAATTTATCCTCGAAAGAAATTGCTCCCCTTCTCAATATTTCTGTCAGAAGTGTGGAAATCAAGCGTTATCGTATCCGAAAAAAAATGGACTTACCGCATGAAAAGAGCTTGGTAGAGTATATTCTTTCTCTTTAAGTCTTTTTTTACCACAACATTACCACAACAGCAATAGACGAGGTGCTAGATATTTATATACATTTATTGTTATTTTACGACAAAAATACCTTTATATAATGCAATTTTTGTTTAATTCTACCTCAACAAGCATTTTCTAAACCTTGTATGTTTTTTGTATAGGTTGATTTGTTTTTATTGCCTAAAAAACGATTCTACATTTGTTCCAATAAATGAATTGTTATAACAAATCTAGGAATCATTACATGAAACAACGAATTTTCCTTTTTCTACTTTTATTCACTGCCTGGGGTGTGTATGGGCAAAGCATCCCGCTAACGGGTAACGTAAAAGACAAAGCAGGAGACCCACTACCGGGTGTTTCTGTTACGCTAAAAGGCAAAACAACTGGGACAGTCACAGATGCAAAAGGTCTTTTTTCGTTCTCCTCGGTGCAACCAACAGATCGTCTTGTGTTTTCCTTTGTAGGATACACAACCAAGGAAGTAACAGTCGGTAACCAAACCGAAATTTCTGTCCGTTTGGAAGAAGACGCACAAGCATTGGAGGAGGTTGTAGTCGTGGGATATGGCTCACAGAAAGTAACGAGCGTTTCAGGGGCTATTTCGTCTGTAAGTAACAAAACCATTGAAAAACTTCGCCCTGTTCGTGCAGAAGAAGCATTGCAAGGGCAAGCCTCTGGGGTAAACGTCATTGCCAATGGTTCTCCTGGCTCTACTCCAACCGTCTTGATTCGAGGTATTCCTTCTTATACAGGTACAAACCCGTTGGTTGTCATTGACGGTGTTCCTCAAACATTGCAAGACTTGAATGCTTTAAATACCAACGATATCGAGTCTATGCACGTTCTAAAAGATGCTGCAACAACGGCTATTTATGGTGTAAGTGGTGGCAATGGGGTGATTGTCGTAAAAACAAAATCGGGTACGCGCGATGGCAAAACGAAGTTTAGTTACGATTCGTACTATGGTGTGCAAGAAGTACAAAGAACCATTGAGGTGCTCAATGCCACAGAGTATGCTGCTATCTTAAACGAAGCAAGTGTGGCTGCGGGCGGTAATTTGGTTTTTCCGTCAATTGCAAATCTAGGAGAAGGGACAGACTGGCAGAGAGAAGTGTTTACACAAGCGCCTATTTCTTCAAACAACTTGACGATTTCTGGGGGTAATGCTACTTCATCGTTCTTTTTGTCAGGTGGTTATTTGGCACAACAAGGAATTGTAGGTGGTGGTGATAAATCGTATTTTAATCGAACAAACTTTACTGCGAACTTCACTAATTCTATCACGAATAAATTGAAGTTGTTATTAAATACAAGTTATGCAGGCATCAAGAACAGCAATTTGTCGGAAAACAACATCGGAAGTGTTCTCTCAAATGCGTTGAACTTTGATCCTACCGTTACTCCGCGTGACGCCAATGGAAATTTCGGTATCAGTAGAACGATTACACAAGAAATCATCAATCCATTAGCACAAATAAACGATACGTACAATACGGGTTCTACGAATAAATTATTCGGAAAAATGGAATTCCAGTACGACGTGTTGAAAAACCTGAAAGTAACATCGCGTCTAGGCTATATTTATGTGGACGTCTATGGAAAGAATTTCTCTCCTTTCACTTTTTACGGAATTGGACACAACAGAACTAACGCCAACCCGGATTTGAGCCCGATTGTCTCTGTCAGTCCACTAGGTGAAATCACTTCTACTCGTAACCGAGTATCTGAGTCTAGAACAAATTACTTGACACTCAATTACGAATTATTTGCAAACTACGATTTCAAAATCAATGAAAACCATTCTTTTGAAACCGTATTTGGTACAGCTATCAGCCGCAATACGGGTGATAACGTAACGGCAAATGCAGAGGGCATCCCGTTCAATTCTTGGGATTACGCAGATGTAAGCGCAGCAACCGGTGACCCAGAATCACAAACTTCGGGTTCTTTCCAATACGTGAAAAGAAATCTGTCGTATTTCACACGTTTGAATTACGAATTTAAAAATAAGTATTTGTTCTCTTTCACAGGTCGTGTGGACGGCTCGACGAGCTTTGGTGCAAACAACAAGTTTGGGTTTTTCCCCTCTGCTTCTGCGGGATGGATTTTGTCGAATGAATCGTTCTTCAAACCAACTTTTGTGGAATATCTGAAAATCAGAGGTAGTATTGGAACTGTCGGAAATGACAATATTAGCCCACAATTCTCTCGTATTTCTACTTTCCCTCGCTATACGTTTGACGGGAACATCGTGAGTGGTTCTTCACTTTTCTCGATTCCAAATGAGAGTGTGACATGGGAAAATCAAATCCAGATGAACATTGGTTTTGATGCACGTTTCTTCAACCGTAAATTGTCTGTTACAGCAGATTATTTTGTCAAATCTGTAGATGATTTATTATTTAATCCAACTTTATCACTCTATCTCGGTACACCTGTTTATCCTGCTGCTAACATTGGGAAAACAACAACCAAAGGATTTGATGTGTCTATTGGTTACTCCGATACTATTGGGGAAAAACTTGGATTTACCACGTCATTTAACTTCACAACAGCAACGAACTTGGTAGATCGTATCAATAACGGGGACAAATTTATTTGGGGAAGTGGCTACGGTATTCCGTTCACGAACTTAACTCGTTTTGAAGAAGGTTTCTCACCGGGATATTTCTATGGTTACAAAACAGATGGATTATTCCAAAATCAAGCGGAAATTGAAGCACATGCTGTTCAAAACGGAGCACAACCAGGAGACATTCGCTTTGTAGATATCAACCAAGATGGTATTATCAACGATGCAGATAGAACACAAATCGGCGACCCATTCCCAGATTTTACCTTGGGTTGGAACCTCGGTTTCTCGTACAAAAATCTTGATTTCAGTGCATTTACGTATGCGTCTGTTGGTGGTGACATCTACCGTGCGTACGAGCGTAACCTAAACTTTACCAATCGTTTTGCCAAATCTTTGACACGTTGGACAGGCGAGGGCACGAGTAACGACGAACCTAGAGCTACTTTTATTGACAGCAATAACAATCGTCGCCCTTCAGATAGATACGTGGAGGACGGCACATTCGTGAAAATCAAAAATATACAAGTAGGTTATACATTGCCAATCGGAAAAAATGCAAATAACCTCCGTGTGTATGCACAAGTGAAGAATGCGTTTACTTTTACCAAATACAGTGGTTACGACCCAGAGATTTCTTCTGGTGTACTTGACACGGGAGTTGACAGAGGGAATTATCCACAACCACGTGTTTGGATGGGTGGCTTACAATTTAATTTTTAATTTGTAAGTAGTTGGTATTAAGTTAATTGTATTAATAATTCGATTCAAAGAAATGAAAAAAATACTTCCATTTTCCGTCTTAGCTTCTACTTTTCTGTTTGCCTCTAGCTGTGCAGATTACGTGAAGTACGACCCGAAAGAAAATTTTGAAATCGTGGCAGATGCGTATTTCCAGTCGCCACAAGATTATGAAGCAGCAGTTGTTGGTGCGTATGACCCGCTCCAATGGCTTTATCTGAATGTACTCATCGGTGATATCGCCTCGGATAACTCCTTGAGCGGTGGCGAAAGTGCCACAGACGTGATTGGTCTTCAACAAATTGATGACATGACCCATGACCCAAATAACGATAATCTAACAGCTATTTGGAGATGGCTATACGAAGGGGTAAACCGTACAAATTACCTCATGGAAAACAAAGGAAAGTTGACTTTCTCTTCACAAGAAGCACTTTACGGCGAAGTACATTTCTTACGTGCATACTATTATTTTGAGTTGGTTAAGTTTTTCGGAGATGTGCCTTTGTTCACAGACAGACGTTTGACTGCTTCTGATTCTGGAAAAATGACGCGAACTGCCAAAGCAGAAGTATATGCCCAAATCGAGAAAGATTTACAGGAAGCCATTGCGAAATTGCCTGGAAATCAGTCGCAAAAAGGGCGGGTTACTCGTTTTGCAGCACAAGCACTTTTGGGCAAAGTATATTTGTATCAAGATAAATTCACGCAGGCTGCCAATACTCTGGAAGAAGTCATTGGTGTGTACAGTTTGGTGAATGACTTTGGTCAATTATTTGAAGAAGAAGGAGAAAATGGCCCAGAATCTGTATTTGAAGTGCAATACACGAACAAATCAAACTGGTATGATTGGGGTTTCACTCCGCAAGGAACAGAAGGAAATTTCGGTATTATCCATAATGGAATTCGTGCATTCAACGGCCCGAAATATGCCTCTGGCTGGAGCTTCAATGTGCCGACACAGAAATTAGTGGATAGCTACGAAGCAGGTGACCAAAGAAAGGCAGTAACCATTTTAGACATCAAAGCATACGCGCAACAAACGGGTGCAACGTATGCAGAAGGCTACAAACATACGGGGTATTTTAACCAGAAATACATGCCGAGAGCCGGACAAAGTGGCGCGCAAATTGAATTAAATTACGGCACAAATTACCGTGCAATTCGCTACGCAGATGTTCTTTTGATGGCGGCAGAAGCACAAAATAGAGGTGGTTTGAGTGATGCAAAAGCACAACAATACCTCAACCAAGTGCGTCGTCGTGCGTTGGGTAATGCAGCACAGCCTGTAACAGCAACGGGTTCGGCACTTACAGAATTAATTTGGGCAGAAA
>JBKBRQ010000053.1:0-14474 GCA_046292055.1 Spirosomataceae bacterium
AGAAATAAAACCAGGTGAAATCCACGCCATCATGGGTCCCAATGGCTCTGGGAAAAGTACGTTAGCTTCTGTGTTGGCAGGGCGTGAAGACTATGAAATTCTAGGTGGTGAAGTTGAATTTAACGGGAAAGATTTACTCGAACTTGCTCCTGAAGAAAGAGCTGCTGAAGGTGTTTTCTTGGCATTCCAATATCCGGTAGAAATTCCAGGTGTAACGACTGTCAATTTCCTTAAAACAGCGATTAATCAAATTCGTAAATACAAAGGTGAACCTGCGCTAGATGCGGCACAATTCCTTAAATTAACCAAACAAAAAGCAAAATTGGTCGAAATCGATGACCAACTATTACGTCGCTCTTTGAACGAAGGTTTTTCTGGTGGTGAGAAAAAAAGAAACGAGATTTTCCAAATGGCCATGCTTGAGCCAACGCTTGGAATCCTAGATGAAACAGACTCAGGTCTTGATATTGATGCACTCCGTATCGTTGCTGAAGGGGTAAATCAACTCAAAGATGGCAATCGTTCGTTTATTGTTGTTACACACTACCAGCGTTTGCTAGATTATATCGTTCCTGACTTCGTGCACGTCCTTTATAAAGGTAGAATCGTAAAATCAGGCACCAAAGAACTAGCTCTTGAATTGGAAGAAAAAGGGTATGACTGGATCAAAGCGGAAGTGGATGCCGCTGAAAATACGCCTGCTTAATCCTATTTATCATTTTTGTTTTTTACACGAATATACTTATGAACGAACAATATATGGTAGATGCCTCTCTTGCAGCTGGTATGCTTGAATTACCTGTGTCCTCTTCTCCGCTAAGTAATAAAAGAGAAGTGGCTAAAGCCCATTTCAATACGCTCGGCTTCCCGACAACGAAACACGAGGAATGGAAATACTCGAACGTAGCAAAGCTTGTCAAACAAACTTTCTCTGTTACACCAGAAGTTACTCCAGCAGCCATTGAGTATCTGCAAAATAATACATTCCCGAAATTATCTGATACAACACTCTTTTTCGTGAATGGCCACTTTGTGCCCGAACTATCTAATCTTGCAAATTTACCTTCAGGTCTTGAAGTATTGACTTTTGCACAGGCAGAAAAAAACGGTACCTTGAATGAACAATTTGCAGCACTAACCAAAGATGAGTCGGAAGCTTTTACAGCCTTAAATACTGCGTATGCGCAAGACGGTATTGTCATTCGGGTAGCTGCAAATACGCAAATTGAAAACCCAGTGGTAGTTCGCCATTTGGTTGACTCAACAAAGGAAAATACATTTGCTCAAACGAGAAATCTTGTTTCTCTAGGCAAAGGTGCTCAGCTTCAACTTGTTGAACATTTTGATACATTAGGGAATCAAACAGCTTTTGCGAATGTGGTTTCGGAAATCAAGTTAGAAGACCAAGCGCAAATATATTACTACAAAATACAAGAAGGTAGTGATACCAGTCACCACATTGGAACAACAGAAGTTTATCAAGCAGATAATAGCTATTGTTATTCGGCTACTGTGACCTTAAGTGGCTTGTTCACTCGAAATGACTTGCATTTGTCTGTAGATGGCTCAAATATCGATGGGAATATGTACGGTTTATATGTCCCTTCTGGTAAAGAACACGTGGACAATCATACATTAGTAGATCACAGAAAACCACACTCGCAAAGCAATGAATTATACAAAGGCATTCTGAAAGATCAAGCGACGGGTGTGTTTAATGGGAAAATCTATGTCCAAGAAGATGCCCAAAAGACAAATGCATATCAGAACTGTAAGAATGTACTTTTGTCAGACACTGCCACGATGAACACGAAGCCACAGCTTGAAATCTGGGCCGATGATGTAAAGTGTTCGCACGGAACAACAACGGGGCAGTTGGATGACGAAGTGATTTTCTATATGCAATCGCGTGGAATCCCAAAAGACGAGGCGATAAAATTGCAATTGCTTGCTTTTGCAGGGGATGTAATTACGCAAATTAAATTAGAAGAACTTCAATCTTATATCGAGGATAAGATAGCTGAAAAGCTTGTTTAAAAAAAATTAAAAATAGTAGTAAAATTTATAAAATAAGTTAACTTTGCATGTAACTGTGGAGTTGACTTATTTTTTTGCTACCACTTCAAATAAGTCCATAAGCTACAACTAGGCAGTATGTTTCCATCCAGTGATGTACATATAGTCTGTGTGTTGTAGTCTCTTGGTCATCTACTTGAATTTTGCCAAACCATTGGTCACGAGTTCGGGTAATTTGAAGGTGTTGCTTAAAGTCAACTTTTCGCTTTCCATATAATTTATAGAGTGCTTCCTTAGCAGACCACAAGATGCAATGCTCAAAAGTAGAATGTTTGACATTGTTTAATTCTTGTTCTGAACAGATGCGAGCCAATACTTTGGTTACCTTAGGACTAGGTTTTTCTAAATCTATACCAATGGGATTATTCGCATCCAGGACTATGGCTATAAACCTCTCCGTATGGGAAATCGAAAAGTGCCAGTCACTCCCAACCAACCAAGGTTTCCCAAATTCATCCTTTCGGATATCCGTAACTGGTAAACCTAATTCTTTGCAAGCATGTGAAACCAAGGCTCGAGCAGCTAGTTGTTCTCGCCATCTTTTTTCGTTAGTGTATATGTTGGGAAGTGTAGGTAAATTAGACGAAAGGTGTAGTAATTCTTCCGTATTCTCTGTTATTCCCCAAATGTAGACAACAGTTTGCTCAGAAATTTGGTTGCAAAATTGAATAGGCATAGCAACAGATAAGTTGTGAAAATAAGTAAACTCAAAACTGAAGTAGAATGAGTGTTGTAAGTTCAAATATACACGTCGAAAAGATAGATTCCTATACAGGGCATCGTGACGCCGTATATGGGCTCACTCACTTGAGTACCGATACGGATTTTTTGTCTTGTTCTGGTGATGGATACGTAGTTCGCTGGAATATCCAAACACCTGACTTAGGAACTCCTCTTGCAAAGGTGAAAAATTCTATTTACGCTGTGTTCTATGATGTGTTAACGAACTATCTTTGGATTGGTCATAACTTTGATGGGGTTCATTTAATAGATTTAAATAGTAGACTTGAATTGCATCGGGTGGCTCTAGGAAATGTTGCCCTTTTTGATATCAAAAGCGCAGGTGACTTTATCGTAGTTGGTGATAGTTCCGGTTGCTTAACTTGGTTAGATAGATTCACGGGTAAGTTGATTAAACAACAGAAAGTGAGTTCTAAGAGTATTCGTTCAATAGCAGTACAAGAAGCTGAAAATAGAGTAATTCTTGGTTCTTCAGATAGCTCTATTTATGTGCTAGAAGCAACCTCAGGAAACATAATGTACACGCTAGAAGGGCATACGAATTCCGTTTTTTCTCTCCAATGTACAAAATTTGGAAACCAATTGGTTTCGGGTGGTAGAGATGCTCAGTTGATATACTGGCAACTAGAGGAAGAAAAAGGGCATTTAATTACGTGTATTCCTGCTCATCTGTATACAATCAACAGCTTGGATATTAGTGTGGATGGGAAATGGTTGGCTTCAGGAAGTCTAGACAAATCAGTCAAAATTTGGGATACTCAAACGTATGAACTTGTGAAAGTGATTGATAAAGGAAGGCATGCCGGACACGGTACTTCTGTAAATAAAGTGATGTGGCAAAAAGAAGGTGTTCTCTTGACCGCGAGCGACGATCGGACAATTTCGTATTGGAAAATTGATTTCTCTAGACTTTAAATAAGGTATTTTTGTGATAGAAACGTGGGGTTTATTGGTAAAAACAAAGAAATTACATACATTTGTTTACCAATTGTCCCTTAAAAATATAAATTTCAGCGAATTATGAAAATCACTCCGCTTGAGATACGAAAACAACAGTTTGAAAAAACTTTCAGAGGGTATTTACCTGAGCAAGTTGATACATTCTTGTCCAATCTTTCTTCTGAATGGGAGAGGATTGTAGATGAGAGTAAGATGCTTCGCATGCAGCTGGAAATTGCTGAAAAAGAGGCAAATAAGTTTAGAGATATCCAAAGTACTTTATTCAAAGCGCTCAAGACAGCAGAAGATACTGCTCAAAATATGCTCGAGCAAGCAACTTATCAAGCAGACAAAAACCTGCAAGACGCTGCCTCGAAGGCTGAACATATTCTTGCTGAAGCCTATGCCGAAGCTGAACGAATTCGTACAGAAAGTAACGCCGAAGTTTTCAAACTTAGAGATTCTACCTTGAAGGAGATGAAACAGCTTGAACGAGACTTCAAAACATTGGAAAATTACAGAAGCCATCTTGTCGTTGAACTCAAAAGTCTTGCTAATGCAACACTCGACAATGTGGTTACTTTTGAAGGTAATTTTGACCCTAAAGTCCTTGAGCAAAAGTTCAAAGAAGCAAATCAGTTTATCTCAGAATTACCAAGCCAAGAGTTCTTAAATACTGGAAATACTAACCTAGAATCTCCGTCTCCTAGTTCCAATACAAAAGTGAAGTCAGAATCAAATGACTTCTACACAGAACAAGAAACGGTACCAGCTACATCTTACACGGAGGAGGTTGCGCCCCCATCTGTACAGGGAAGTTTTGCTGATAGTGACACAGATCAGGAGTCTTCGGTAAATCCAAATCAAGCAAAAGGGGATTACTCATTTGAAGTAGCTGTGCAGAACCCGCTACGAGATGATTTTACATTGATTGATGGAATAACAAATGAAATAAGTGAAAGCTTAGTAATAGCGGGTATCACGACATTTAGAGCTTTGTCGTGCCTACCTCCATACAAGGTTCACGAAGTTCTCACGCAACAAGGGCACCAAACAGAAAGTTTCGATGTAACAGATTGGATTCAAATAGCACTTTCTCTAGCAAAAGGAATTCCTCCGAAAAAAGAAGAAAAAACGTATGTTAGTGCTGTTTCTCAGCCGCCAAGTGCTCCTCATGTGGAAGAAAGTACACAAAATCACATAACATCTGCTCCTCATGCTGAACCCAAAATTGTGTCGCTTAAAGATATTAAGTTTGTAGAGCCTGCTATGGAGCCAGAGAAACCGAAGGTAGTAGCTAAGGTAAATGGAAAGGGATTGGATGAGTCTGTAGATTACGAAGATAAAACAAACAGTATTATTCAATCGCTAAGGTCATCGATGATTCAAGATGGAAAGCAAAACGGACGAAGCAAAGATAATAATGGTCAAATGCTACGTTTAGGTGATATCTTGAATGATTCCAGACGAAATGATCAAACCGGCTCTTTTTTCGATAATCTCTAATATACCTCTGAATCAATCACAAGTAGATGGGAAGTATTGCGCTTGAAGGAATGTCTTTTTTTGCCTATCACGGCTATTATGAAGAGGAACAAAAAATTGGGAATAGGTACGAAGTAGACATTCGGATTGATACAGACTTACACACACCTGCTGAAACAGATGAGTTATTGTCGACAATCAATTATGAAATGCTTTATACTTGTGTAGCTGCAGTAATGCAAGAGAAGCACAAGTTATTAGAGCACGTAGCACAAGAAATTATTAAAAAAGTAAGAGAAAAGACGCACGTGGGTATTGTAACTGTGTCTGTTTCAAAACTCAATCCTCCAATTGGAGGCGTATGCCAAAGAGCACGCATTACGCTTGAAGGTCTCCCTACTTCACAGGGATAATCGTAAGATTACATATCTTCTGTTGTATTTCTAAGATAAAATTATATTTTTGCAAGTATAAAAGTATGATTTATCTGATGGATAATCACTCCACAACACACTTATTACAACTTCTATATTACATGGCTCAGTTCGGGTTTATGTAAAGTGAAAATCTATACATGATTTTTTACTTTAAAACCCAACAGATGTATGTCTCTTAAAAACGATATTTCTACAAAAAAAGAAAGCAAAGATATATTTGTATCTACTGAAGTCGCCCGACTGAAAAGACTCATTATTCATAGTCCTGATAGTGGATTAGGAAAGGTTGTTCCTTCAAAAGCCCAAGATTGGCTTTTTGAAGACATTGTTCATCTTGATACAATGAGAAGAGAGGAATATGACTATTATGTCAAATTACTGCTCTATTTTTTAGACCCTGAAAAAGTAGCAGGAAAGCTAGATGAGATAGATAAAGATACTTCTAGGTCTTTTTTTAAACCTTCACATGAAGCTTATTTTGCTTCAGACAAAGTAATTGAATTTGAGAAACTCCTAGTAGAGATACTTTCTATTCCAGAGGTAAAAGTTCAATTAGTAGCTGCGGTAGGTGCAATCGAAGAGTGTAGCTACGGTGAAACACAGAATTTCCTGCGATTATCACCTGTAAATTTAGCGAAACTACTCATTACAGGTATTGCAGAGAACGGAGAAATGTTTTTTCCGCCGGTGCCTAATTTGATTTTTACCCGTGATATTGGTATTGTTATCAATGACCATATCCTATTAAATAAACCTGCCCGAATTGCGCGTTCTCGAGAGTCTTTACTAGCTAAGTATATTTTCTTTAATCATCCATTGTTTGAAGATTTAAAAGAAAAAATCATCGAAATCGAGGAGGACGAAGAACATTTTTTATTACCAGAGGAAGAGCAAGAAAGCAGAATCGACACATTAGAAGGTGGAGATGTTATGATGGTTGCGCCGTCTCATTTATTAATTGGGATTAGTGAGCGGACTTCCGTGGAGGCGGCTAGACAAGTTATCCGAAAACTCTTCCAGAAAGACATTGTACAAAAGGTAACTTTGGTGAAAATTCCGGCAAAAAGGGATTACATGCACATCGATACAATTTTTACACAAATTAAGCGCAATGTTTGGGTTCTATTGGGCTCTTTGGGAAGAACAAACGAACAAGCTAAAAAGGACTTTATTTGGGATGAGTTGGGACAAAGACCAATTCACGAAGAATTATTGATAAAACAGTTTTACAAAGAAGACGGAGAAGTAAAATACCGTAATTTTGATAATTTAGAGGACTTACTTCGCTACATTTCTGAAAAAGATTTAAAGTCTGAAGAACCTGTTCGGTTTGTGTATTCAGGTAATAACCAGTTTCCTTATGGCGCTCGTGAGCAATGGACGGATTCCTGTAATTTACTTGTTTTGAAAGAGGGTGTTGCCGTAGGATATGATCGGAACGACCATACATCAGAGGCTTTTCGTCAAGCAGGATTTCAGACAATCGGTGTAAAAGAGCTACTAGCTAAATTTGAGCTAGGTTCCTTATCACCAGATACACTAGAAAATACCATTATACTCTTGCCTTCAGCAGAGTTGTCTCGTGCAAGGGGTGGTTCTCACTGCATGAGCTTACCTTTACTTCGTTCGCAACTTTAATCCAACATTAAAAGTAGAATTGTTATGATACAAGCACAAGCCACTTATAGTTTATTGATGATTAGACCAGTGCAGTTTAAGTTCAATGAAGAAACTGCTTCTTCCAATGCGTTTCAAGATTCCAAGACAAATGCGTTACAACCTAATTTGACGCAGGCAGATGCTTTGAGGGAGTTTGATGAAATGGCGAATAGACTCAAATCCGCTGGTGTGAATGTTATTGTCTTCGATGATGTCGCAGATTCTTATTCCCCAGATAGTATTTTTCCTAATAATTGGGTTTCCTTTCATCATAGTGGGAAAGTAGTACTCTACCCTATGCAAGCGGAAAATAGACGTGCCGAGCGCCGAATGGATATTATTCATGCTTTACAAAAAGATTTCCAAGTAGATGTTATCCTTGATTTTAGTCATTTTGAAAGTGAAGGTAAATTCTTGGAAGGGACAGGGAGTTTGGTTCTTGATAGAATGCATCGAATAGCATACGCTTGTTTGTCTTCGCGGACGGATGAAGATGTTTTGGCTGCTTGGGCAAAACAGATGAACGGTTACAAGATTGTTAAGTTCCATGCACACGACGAAAATAACTTGCCAATTTACCATACAAACGTGATGATGTGTATTGGGAATACGTTTGCGGTGGTTTGCTTGGATGCCATTACGAATCTAGATGAGCGGTTACAAGTGCGCGATATACTAGAGAAAAGTGGCAAGCATATCATTCCAATTACATTGGATCAAATGGCTAATTTTGCTGGCAACATGCTGTTAATCAGTAAAAAAAATGGGCATAGAATGCTTGTTATGTCTACAAGAGCCTATCATTCTTTGACAAAGCTACAAATTGACGAACTCGATGATTACGCTGAAATTATGCATTTTGATTTAGATATGATAGAAAAGTGTGGTGGTGGGTCTGCTCGTTGTATGTTGGCTGAGATTCATTTAGTTGAGAAGTGATTTTACACCGAGTCACAAAAGCTCGCTCTATAATTTCATTGGAGCGAGCTTTTATTTTATGGTCTAAGCATTCTATTTACTCGTATCTTACTTTATACTTCTTTGGTTAATAAATATGGCAATCGTAATTATTGGGAACGGAATTAGTGGGATTACCGCTGCTCGGCATATTCGCAAGAAAAGTCAAGAAGAGATTTTTGTCATTTCTGGTGAGACACCTCATTTCTTTTCTAGAACCGCCTTGATGTATGTTTACATGGGGCAAATGAGATACGAACATACGAAGCCGTATGAAGATAGTTTTTGGGAGAAAAGTAAGATTCAACTTATTCAAGATTGGGTAACTCGAATTGATAAAGACGGACAACGCATTTTCCTGAGCCAGTCAAATAGATGGATAGATTATACAAAATTGATTTTAGCGTTAGGTTCTAAACCTGTTCAGTTAGGTATTAAAAATGAAAACCTGAAAGGTATTCAAGGATTATATAGTTTTCAAGATTTAGAACTTTTGGAGGCGAGAACTCCCTCCATACAGGAGGCTGTTTTGGTTGGTGGTGGTTTGATAGGAGTAGAGCTAGCTGAAATGCTTTTATCGAGAGGGAAAAAAGTAACCATGGTTGTGCGTGAGGAGAGTTTTTGGCGGAATGTCTTACCCTTGGAAGAATCGAAAATGATCTCGAACCACTTAGAATCTCATGGATTAACGTTGCTGTTCGGTGAAGAAATCAAGGAAATTCATCCCAAGGAGAATTCTGTTGAAATAGGAAGTGTGCAATTAAAAAGTGGTCAGCTACTGAAAGCTGACTTTTTAGGAGTTACGATAGGGGTTCAGCCCAATGTTGCATGGCTAGCTAATACTGATTTAGAGGTGAATCGAGGTATTTTGGTCAATGAGTATCTAGAAACATCATGGCCCAATGTATTTGCTGTTGGAGACTGTGTACAATTACGAAACCCCGAAAAAAATAGGCGAGCTATTGAGCAAATTTGGTATACAGGAAGAATGATGGGTGAAGTGGTTGCAGACAATGTGCTAAAAGCTAAACAACGAGAGTATACACCCGGCATTTTTTTTAATTCAGCTAAGTTTTTTGACATTGAGTATCAAATATACGGGCGTGTTCCTGCTTTCGAAGAGGAAGGAATAAGGACATTTCTATGGGCACATCCCGTAGAAAATAAGAGTGTGCGAATCGCATACAAAAGTGGTGATTTGGCTGTGGTGGGATGCCACAGTTTTGGTATTCGTATGCGTCAAGTTGTATGGGAAGACTGGATACAGAAGGGGAAAAAAGTGACAGAAGTAATGGGTGAATTGGAAATTGCAAATTTTGATCCAGAATTTTATAAAAGGTTTGAAGGGGCTATTCGTACTGCATTTGTGGGAGTTTCAAATTTGCAGGTGGTTGAAAAAAGGAAAAAAACGTGGGGGTTATTTACGAAATAAGAAGGGTGTAGTTATGAGAAAGATAGGGAATGTACTGATTATTAGTGGTTTTTTTGTTTGGATAAGTGTTTTATTTGGGAATAAGTTTATGCTAACTGAAGCCATTTTTACACAAAAAGTTTCTGTTGAACATCAACAATTATTGAGACCCTTATTGCAGGATTTGATTGGGAAGGAATATGGAAGTGTTTTTCTTTTTTCAACTAAAATAAAGAATGCAATTGAAGACATTAACGCTCAATTTGATGCGTCTCAATCATGGGATAAGAAGATCTACATCAAATATGAACTTGAATTAAGTAAGGCTTCTGCGCAAGGTTTTTGGAAGGAGAAGCCAGAAGCACAATGGTTTCTATGCTTTTTACCGATTGTTCTAGGCGCTTTTTTTCTATTTTACGCTAATTTATCATCAACAACCTCAGGCCAACGAAATACAAATATTTTTCATCATCCGGCAACTTCCCAAAAATGGTTGGGTGTTGGTATCGGTACTTTTTTGATTACTTTCTATGTTATCCTTTACTTTTATCCACACTATCTCACGAATTGGATACTTGGGTTAGACGCCCTAAGTCTAGTTCTAAATGGAGGAGAAGCAAGCCAATGGTTTCTATATGGTTTTCTTTATACAGTAGCTGTTGTTGTGATGGGTGTCCGGATGATACTCAAATACAGGGATAATAAATACCAATTAGTGCGTACATCATCCGTGATGTTCTTTCAGCTATGCATCGCATTTCTTTTACCTGAATTACTGAGCAAATTTCAATTGCCATCGGCTGACTTGAAAAACATGTGGCCTTTGGACTATTCCTTTTTCTTTGATTACCGAATAGATCAGAAAATACAAGGTGGTACTTTTGGGATATTTTTGTTTGTATGGGGAATTGCCTTATTCCTGGTTGGCGTGCCTATATTAACTTATTTGTATGGAAAAAGGTGGTACTGTTCTTGGGTTTGTGGATGTGGAGGCTTGGCCGAAACACTTGGTGACCCATTTCGGCAATTATCTAATAAATCGCTGAAAGCTTGGCAAATTGAACGATACTTAATTCATATTATACTTGTTTTGGTTACATTCATGACAATAGGTGTGATTTATAGCTACTTCACAGGAAGCTACACAATTGCTGGATTTATTCCGGTAGAAAGCATGAAGTATTATTACGGTTTTTTTGTAGGTTCCATTTTTTCAGGAGTGATAGGTACTGGATTTTATCCCTTGATGGGAAATCGTGTTTGGTGTCGCTTTGGCTGCCCGCTAGCAGCCTACATGGGAATCATTCAGCGGTATAAATCTAGATATAGAATAACCACTAATGGGGGGCAATGTATCTCATGTGGCAATTGCTCCACATACTGTGAGCAAGGAATTGACGTACGGGCTTATGCGCAGAAAGGTCAAGACATTGTAAGGGCTTCTTGCGTAGGATGTGGTATATGTTCAGCAGTTTGTCCTAGAGGAGTACTCAAATTAGAAAATTCAGATGAAAAGGCGAGTATATCTCTCTAATTTTATAATTTTATATTTTTGTATATTTACGCGTTTTTCTAACAATTAAATTAAAACCTCAATGGGTAAAAGATTACTAATCACCTTGTTTGTCTTTATCTCAGTGTTCACTGCACAAGCTCAGGGTATATTTACAGCGAAAGATAGTACCACGAACAGTATTTTTCTACAATGGAACAAACAAATTGGTTCGGTGACTAGCTATCAAGTTAGGTTCCGAAATATAGGTACCTCCGATTCTTTTTCGGTGCTTACTACTATAGCTAATTTGAATGATACAACATTCTTACATACTGGTTTACTTGAAGGCAGGGGATATGAATATAAGCTATTTACAGGTTCTGGCTCTCCGACTGTATTCACAGAGTTACTAGGTGCCTCCGGTTACACAAGGCCAGAAAGACCATCGGCACTTGGTGTTATTCAGTCTACAACTACGCATGTTCGTTTAACTTGGACGGATAATTCAGTGGCTGAAACGGGCTTTTGGGTTGAAGCTTCTACAAATGGAAGTAGTTTGTTTAAACGAGTTGGAAATGTAATTGCTGCGAATGCAAATGCTACTACAATTACTGGTCTAGCGGTCGATAGTACGTATCAATTCAGAATTAGGTCATTTGTGGTCAATACAAATAAAACGCCATCAGATACTATTTTCTCTGCCTATTCCGTCGTATCAGATAGTATCACTTTGAGCGATGACATTTCGACACCAACAGGCCTTGTCGGAAGACAACCTTTCGGTAAAGTAGTACTAGAGTATACGTGGAATGATGTCACAAGAAATGAGTCCGGCTTTGAATTGCAACTGTCTAAAGACAATGGGGCAACTTGGTTCTATCGAATGTATTATCCGGCTAATACGGTCTCAAGCTCCGAAATCAGTGGATTAGAACCCACAAAATCTTACATTGGTAGGGTAAGGTCATTTATCGTAAATACCGCAAACTCACCAGCTGACACAGTCTATTCTTCCTTCAGTGCAACAACAACTCCCTTATTTCTTTTTCCACAACTGGAAGGTCCTAAAAACCTAGTGGTTAATCATACATCTAGATTTGATGAGTTAGAAATTTTATGGGATGATCCTGATACATTCGAAAATCAATATGAAATTCAATTTTCATTAGATCAGGGTAGAACGTGGAAAATTTTCGCTGATTTACCACCAAATAACACGCCAAGAGGTCGATACATAGCAAAAGGTATTATCGGGAACATCGATTACTTTTTCCGGATGGTTTCAATAAACGCTGCTGGCCCATCACCATTTTCGAATGCTTTCTTTATTGTCACTAGACCTGAGCCGCCCAGAGCACCCTCTGAGTTAACTGCTGTGGAGGTTCAAATGAATGTTGTTATTTTAAGTTGGAAAGACAATTCCAACAACGAAGACCGTTTTGTGATTGAGCGGTCACTTGACAATGGTGTCACTTGGGTGGCTTCCAAGACCGTAGATGCAAACGTGACATCTACCTTTGATTCAGGCCTCAAAGACGGAACAAGTTATCTTTACCGTGTAATTGCACAGAATATCAGTGGTAGGGCTACATCTAATGTGATTACTATTGAGACAAGAAAATTGGTTGCTCCCAATCGGCCTGAGAATCTAGAGGTAGTTGTATTATCTGATAAAGAAGTACGGCTTACATGGGTGAACAGCAAGAACGAAGACTTTACCTTTAATACCAATACTCGGAAAAGAAATATTGTAAGATTGTTTGCTTTGAACAGGCTACAAAATGAAATTGAGATTAATCGGGACTCAAGTTCCGTAATATTGACTAATTTATTGCCAAAGGTAGACTATGGTTTTATCGTTTTTGCGGCTAATGACGCAGGGGAATCAGGTTCAGGTTTTGTTTATGCGACGTTATTTGGCCCACCATCTGCTCCTACTAATTTGGTTACCTCAGAGACTTTCAATAATCTAGGTGACAGATACTTCAATTTAGGTTGGAGAGATAACTCCAATGATGAAGAAGGGTTTATTATTCGTGCAGGAAATACACCATCTACATTAACTGAAATTGCAAAAGTTGCAACTGATAGGACTAACTTCTTTCATTTCCCATTTGATGAAGGAGTAAGTTGGTACTATACGATAAAGGCATTTAATAAGTATGGCGAGTCTGCTGAAACAAACATGGTAAGAATGGATGTGTCGTACACAAAAGCCCCGAATGCCCCGTATCACTTTAGAGGTGAATTTATACAAGCCTCTAAATCCGTGAGGTTATCTTGGCTAGATAATTCGATTAGAGAGTCGAGTTTTGATATTTACAGGTCATCAAATAATGGTGCTTCATTTGAGAGAATCGCTTCTTTACCGAGAAATACACTTGGTTATTTAGATGTAAATGTTTCTTTAGGAGTGACCTACCAGTATAGAATCCAAGCTGTCAATCCATTTGGCGGTTCTGATTTTGCTAGTACTATTTCAGTTTTAATTGCAAGTGCACAAGCACAAGTTTCACCAGAGTTTATACGCGTATTTCCTAATCCAACTGCTGATGTATTATTCTTTGATAACCAAACAGGTGTTGATTTAACAGGTGCACAAATAGATGTTGTTAACGAAGTGGGTAGAGTCGTTCTTCTCAAGGAATGGAACAGCGATACAAATAAAATGAATCTTCAATCTCTTAAGCCTGGCACGTATACTATCCGTATAAAAACGGACAAAGGCGTAATTGCCAAGAAAGTATACAAATACTAAGAGTTAAACAGATAAATAGGGAAGGGGTTGAATTGGTATTCAACCCCTTTTTTTATAAAAAAGAGTATAATTTATTTTTTATAAAAAAAAGTTATATCTTTGCGTTCCAAATAGAACGAACTACCTCCAAATTGTTCAGATGAAGTCGTTTATCTAGCGAAACCAATCTGAGCTTGACTGTGAGTCCAAAGCGTTTTCATCATACAGTCACTTATTCGCTTGTATGTTATTGCAGGAATTGACAAAAGGTAACAAGGTGTATCCTCACTAAATATTCACACCTTACCCATGGGGTTTTCGTCAAATGTTCAAGTTGGGTGCGTGCCCAACCGCTGGTTTGTAGTAAATAGTTTTTTTAGCCATTTATTGGATAGCTGCGAGATTTTTACGAATTTTGCGGCCCAATTAGGCGTATATTTTCATAGCGAAACAAATTTTAATAAAGACAATGTCTGGAATTATTGGTAAAAAAATCGGTATGACCACCATCTACGAAAACGGTCAGGCAATTGCGTG
>JBKBRQ010000054.1:0-14389 GCA_046292055.1 Spirosomataceae bacterium
ATTGCATTACTGACTTGAAGTGCCAACATCGCCGTCAGAACAAGATACATCATATTGATCATCTTCTGCCGGGGTGAATCCTTTACACCAGCCATATTTTATCCATTTAAATGTTTTGTAAAAGTGACGTTTTTTCTGTTAATTAATTGCCTTTCATCGCAGTTAACATACTACCATACACTTGGTTAAGTGAGCTTAAGTTAGTGGTTAATTTACCTAACTCGTTTTTGAACTGCTGCGTATCTTTGGAAGCATCTGCCATATGTTGCATAGCAGTTGAAAGGTTTCCATAAAATGCGTTCATCGCCTTGAGGTGCTTGTTCGTATCTTGTAGTTCTAGTTCATATACGGCATTGAGTGCTCCCATATTTTGGGTTATTTTAGCAAATTGAGCGCGGTATTCCTGTGCATCTTTCGTGGCATCTGCCATGGTGTTCATCGCTGAAACTGCTACTCCGTAAGCAGAGTTCATTTCACTGACTTTTTGTGAAGCAATTTTGAGGTTTTTTGCATATTCATTAGATGCACTCGCAGCGTCAGAAACATCCGCTAATTTTGAGGCAGTAGTCGTTAAATTTTGAATACCTGCTTTCAGGTTATCAAAAATATCTGGTGTTATTTTAGCATTGGCAAGCATGTCATCCATTTTTGCTGTCAAGCCAATTCCTGCTGTTGAAGTAACTGTTGCTCTTTTGGGTAATTCTCCTTGGAATTCGTCTGCTAGTTCTGGATATACTTTTTCCCAAGCATAGGATTTATCTGGACGTAAAAACGCTTGTAGTGCATAGACTAGAAAGATTACAGCCTCTGTTCCGAGACCGACTGGTAACATCCATGATGCCCAATCATAGTGCATGATTTTACCAAGTGCTCCAAGAATCACTACAGATGCACCTACCGAGTAGAAGAACGGAATAAACTTATCCCAAAAAAAACTTGAACTGTTGTTCGCTGCCATGTAAATTGTATTTTATTAAGATGAATAGATTTTAATGTTATTCTCTGCCAGGGATAGAACCAAGTCTATCCATTACACATCTGAAGCCAATATAAGAGCGTGTAGCATCTCTAAATTCATAGGTTGAAGTACCTGTTTCTAAGAAGTAAGCTACATCTTTCCAAGAGCCACCCTTAATTACTTTCCGAGGTTCGTTTGGATCGTCATAAACTGGGTTTAAGTCCCAAGTAACTGGCATGTATGCTTCTGAATAAGCGTCTTGTGTCCATTCTGCTACATTTCCGGCCATGTTATAGAGACCATAGTCATTTGGATTGAATGCGTTTACAGGCGCGGTGTAAGGGTATCCATCTGCACGATAGTTTCCACGGTAGGGTTTAAAGTTGGCTAAAAAACAGCCCTTCCCGTTGGCCACATAAGGATTACCCCAAGGATATTTAGCACCTTCTTTGCCGCCTCTTGCTGCCCATTCCCATTCAGCTTCTGAGGGTAACCGATAGCGAGGAGACTGAAACATGCCATTTTCTGTTCTGTAGTCATTGAATAGCTTGCTGCGCCATGTACAAAAGTATCTTGCCGCATCCCAACTTACACCGACTACTGGATACATATCAAATGCAGGGCTGCTGAAATAATACTCCGTCATTTGATCTCCGTTGTGAAATGTATAATCTTTCCTCCAAACTGTAGTATCTGGGTAAAGCTTAGTCATAATAAATTCTTCACCTAGTACTGAAACAGAGTCTAACAACATTGCCTCTACAAATTGACGGTACTCCATATTGGTCACTTCTGTATCGTCCATATAAAACGGAACAATTGTTACCCTTTTATTCATTGTTACTCGAGATGAAATGACGTCTTCGTCAGCCTGTCCCATTGTAAATGATCCTGATGGAATTAAAACCATGCCGTTTGGTGCAGATTGCTTGTATCCTTTTCTTGCAGTCGAAACTATCTCGCCGTCACGAATACCTTGCATGGGTTCATTGGTGATACCACTCTTTTTGCTCCCACCAAAGGGATTGATTTTACTTAGAGTTCCGCAGCTTTGTAGTAATAAAATCGGGGTGATGAGAAGTATTCCCTTCAATAGAATTGTTCGGGTACTTTTTGTGTTTATCAGCATATAACCACTAGTTGGAGTAATTTTTTAATCAATTATGTGAATAAAAACAGATAAAAAACGTATTGTTAGAATTTTATATTGTTACCAATCGGCAAAGATATTTAAAAAATAGAAACTTCCTACTTGACGTTAAATGAATTTATGTCTAGGAAACCTTCTTGTTCAAAAACGATACCTTGGTGTTCTAATTATAGAACGCTTACCTTTCTTAGGGGCTGTCAATGAATACCTAAGAAGAAGTTCATGCGACAAAACACTTTTGGCTGCTAGTCCATTGATGATATAATCTAGGCTATATCCTAGTCGGAAGCTAGTGTTAGGTACATTGATGCCAGCTAGCAAGGCTACTGCATCCTCATGTCTATAGTTTAGTCCAACCCATAAGTTCTCTTTATAAAATGCTAGAGCGCCTACCTCTCCGGTAAATGTAGTTAAATCTGAACGGAGTATAAACATAGGATTAAAATCCCAGTCATAATTTATGCCAATCATGTAGTTTCCCGTTAAGTTATATTGTCTTTTCTGCACATTTGATGTCTCCAAGTTGGTAAAGGATACTTTTGGTTGTGTGATGTTTTTCACGCCGAGCCCAATGGAGTATACGGCACTACTGAAGGCAACTCCAGCACTAAAGTCAGGTTTTGTACTAATTACTTGAACTGTTGGAATACTTGGGTCATTTTCATCTCTAGGTCTTAGTTTTGTGCCATCAATTCCTCTACTCAGTAGTCCAGCAGCTATCCCAAAGCTCAATTTATTGATGCCGATAGGTAAGTGATAACTATAGGCAAGATGCATTTCTCTACCAATCCTTCCTCCACCGAGTACGTCGTTTACAATAGTCATGCCAAGTCCAGCTTTCCGTTGAGGTGTTGGTGAGTTTACGGAGATAAATTGCGTAGTTGGTGCACCACTCGGGTCAAACGTCCCCCCATATCCTGCATACTGTAGGCGTGCAATACCTGTTATATCAATCTTTGTACTATTGCCTGCATAGGCAGGATTGAAGTAAAGCTGATTGAAGAAGTAATTCCCGAACTGCGGATTCTGTTGCGCTTCTACTTCGGTACAGATGGTCAGACTGACAAATAGTGTGATTGAAAGTAGATATTTTAGACGCATACAACAGAATTTTGTAATGGTATTTGAATTTGTCTTACTAGGGTATTTACAAATTAAATGCTTGGTAAACAATAAACGAAATAATTGGGCTGTTTTGTTTAGTTTACTTCGGATAATTTCTGTGGCTTACCAAAACGACATCAAATAAAAAAAGGGGCACGTGCCCCTTTTTTTATTTGATGTCGTTTGCTTGTTTTATGTAAAGCTCAAGTGCACCAACCATAGACGGTGCATTTGGCAAGGGAGCTTCAATATCAAGAATCAATTCCAAGTCTGTAATTGCCTTGGCGGTTGTAGGGCCGAAAGCCGCAAGCCGCGTATGGTTTTGTTGCCAGTTTGGAAAGTTGTGCATCAATGAGTTGACACCCGATGGGCTGAAAAAACAGATAATGTCATAAAATACCTCTGTTAGATCAGATAAATCAGCTGGGCATGTTTCATAGATGATTGCTTCAGTCAACTGCAGTTTATACTTTCGCATAATGCTAGGAATTGCATCATTTCGAATATCAGAGCAAGGAAACAAAAATTTCTCTGTTTTGTGTTTGAGAATAAAAGGCTCCAGGTCTGCAGCCGTTCGTTTACCAAAGAAAATCTTCCTTTTTCGAATGGTAATGTATTTTTGTAGGTAATTCGCAGTTTGTTCAGAAATACAGAAGTATTTCATATCCAAAGGAACCTCGATTCTCAGTTCTTCGCACAATCTAAAAAAATGATCCACTGCATTTCTGCTTGTGAAAATGATTGCAGTGTGAGCCAAAATGTCGACTTTCTGTTTTCTAAATTCACGGTGGTCTAGTCCTTTTACATCGATGAACTCTCTAAAATCAACTTTAACATCGTATTTCTCGACTAGGTCTTGATAAGGAGAATTCTTGCTTTCAGGCTCAGGAAGGGTTACAAGGATGCTTTTTACTTGGCGAAGACGCTCTCCGATGTTCGTATCTGTCATTGTACTCATGCAGAAGATGTTAAAATAAAAGTCGTAAGATTACTTTTGCATTAAAAGGCAAGTCGTGTTCCTACTATGATAGGTAGTAATTCGACGATGCAAAGATACGAAATTAAGTATAAAATTTGAACAGGAATGTTCCGAATAATCGTAAAATAAAGGATGACAAGGCGAACGCCATAGAATATTAGAATAATTGCCTTTAACCATGTCAGCCAATTTTCCGGTAAAATAATATGCCCTAAAAACAAAGGTAAAGTACTGATAAGTAATAAGCTGTATAAGATTAATGAGGCTTGAATTAGTTTGAAAAAATGAATCTCAATTATTTTATCAAGATTGAATAATTTACCCACTAATGCTATGTAAAAGTATTTTAGTACGTAGCTCAAAAAAAATAAAAACAGAAGCCTTAAGTAGTTGATTAGTGATGTTCCCCAATCTTCCCCAATTTGCAAAAGTAACCCGCTTTGCAGTATGCCAAACTCTTTTGTACTGATAGCCAAATAGATAATAACCAATATATGGCTCAATAGAAGTATGAAAAGTGTATTAATTCCATTTAGTGGTTTGTTTATTAGAAAAGTCTGTTCACGCGTGAGGAATGTGAGTAGATCTCTCATGTTAAAAAAACGCGAAACAGCTTTTGGAAATGAAGTACTTAAATAAGAAAATAAAATGATTGCAAAGAGGAAAATGAGTGAAATTGGGGTTTTTAATGCCAACCGTCCTCTTGGTTTTAAGGAGGTGTCTGATTCGGTAGCTACACTACTTTTCTGTATTGTGGTCGGAGAAGGGTTGAAGATTACGACACGTTTCCTTGTGATTTCCTTATCTCCATAAATGGTAATTAAAAAAGACCCTTGCCCATAAACTCTGGTGAGGCTGTCAACAGATAAATAAGTGGGTTGCTCAGGGTTTATTTTACGCTGTAAAGAGCCATTTACAAATAAATAGGAGTTCTTCTGCTCAACTTCAATACGTATTTGGTACCCTTTGTACTCAGAAAGTTTAAATATTACACTATGGATGGGAGAGTTGCCATGTACCTCCGAAACGTAAGGGACATATTTGTTCTCATCATAATCATAAATACGCCAATTATCTACAAAATCGTGTACAACAAAACCGGTAGCTTCTTTATTTAAAGTACCAAAGCTAAGAGTAGCTTGAAAAATGAAGAGAGTGAGTAAAGTTTGGAAGCGTATAGTCACGTTTTTTTTCCACAAAAATAACAAAGCTGACGAAATAAATATAAGAATTTATTATAAAACAAAGGAGAGGGGATAGTATTTGGCTATCCTCTCTCCTTTGTTTTATATGTGACCAACCAACAGGTGGTACTTATGCTCTTCCTAGCGCTTTCAACATGGTTTCTCCAATTTCAGCAGGAGACTCCACTACATGGATACCACATTCTCTCATGATAGCCATTTTAGCAGCAGCCGTATCCTCGGCACCTCCGATGATAGCACCTGCATGCCCCATTCTACGGCCTTTGGGTGCAGTCTGACCAGCAATAAAACCTACAACTGGTTTTTTATTGCCTGTCTCACGAATCCAACGAGCAGCTTCTGCTTCCATCCCTCCACCAATTTCTCCAATCATTACGATACCCTCGGTTGCTGGGTCATTCATAAGTAACTCAACAGCTTCTTTTGTTGTAGTTCCAATGATTGGGTCTCCTCCAATACCAATTGCTGTTGTTTGGCCTAAACCAACTTTCGTTAATTGATCAACCGCTTCGTATGTCAATGTACCTGATTTAGATACAACACCAATAGTACCTTTCGTGAAGATGAAACCCGGCATGATGCCTACTTTGCATTCGCCTGCAGTAATAACACCTGGACAGTTTGGCCCAATTAACGTAACATCTTTGCCCGTCAAATAGGATTTTGCTATAACCATGTCTTTTGTAGGGATACCTTCCGTAATACAAACGATTACCTTGATACCCGCATCTGCTGCTTCCATAATCGCGTCTGCCGCAAAAGCAGGTGGTACAAAAATGATGGATACATCTGCTCCTGTAGTTGCAACAGCATCAGCAACTGTATTGAAAACAGGTCTATCTAAATGCATTTGTCCTCCTTTGCCTGGAGTTACTCCACCAACTACGTTAGTGCCGTACTCAATCATTTGACCTGCATGAAAAGAACCTTCAGCTCCTGTAAATCCTTGAACAATCACTTTCGAATCTTTATTGACAAGAACGCTCATTTTATATGGGGTTATCGGTTATAAATTCTGTTTCTGAAGAGAATTTCTCTTCTCTTTTTAATTAGTTGTAAAAGTAACTCGCAAATAAGAAAAATACAAAAAAGATTCATCGCTCACTTATTGGATATTTGATAAGTTGTTGATTATAAGTCTATTGCTTTTAATTTTGATTTGCTAATATTTTATAGATATAGAAAATTTGCTATTGGAGGTTTATCAATGTTTTGGGCAACCACAGTCATTTTTTCTCCCAAATAGTCCACCCCGTTTTTTATATCTACCACTTTTGGTTTTTTTACCTTTACGGAAGGTAACTTCATGGGCCCTATTTTCTGAGGTCTGCTCAAAAGAAGTTCTGGCAAATGAGGTAGAACTTGTAGCCCAACAAATGAAAAAGAGGTAAACGATGTTTTTTTTCATTTTTCTAGATTGATTTTGTGAATACAAATGATGAAGTCCTGTCTCATGGATGAACAATTTCTACACAATGGACAGAGTATGCCACTGGTTTTGCCGCAAAATGGATTTTGGTGTTGCCCCAGACATATTCAAATAGTGACGATGTTCGGTAGTTTTCCAAATCTTCTGCACTCGCCCAATGGCTGTGTGTCATGAAAACGTTTGGATTGTCTAAATCTTGCAAAAGAGCTACATGGCTACACCCGGGGAAAGAACGAATAGCAACTTTGTTTTCGTTGAAAAAGGCAAGAAATGTAGGGACTTTATCTGCCTCAAAGGTCATACGAACATATCTGATTAACATATCATCTGTATTTAGGATGGATTTTGAATAAAACATAGGCTGACTTTTTCCTCCCATTCAGCCCAATCTATGGGATCTAAAGCGATAATCTCTAATCGGCTATCTTTGTTATATGCCACCCATTCAACGGTAAATTCGCCAGAGACTGCATTGAACAAATATGTATTTGAACTTGTCTTAAATACGCCCTTAGCTCGAAATATATGTTGCATTTGTCCAAAAAATAAACGCAAAGCAGATACGTCGAATTGGTACTCTGGTGGAAAAATCCAGCCATGCTCATAAGCACCCACACGTTTTTTTGAAAACCTTTGAATTTTGTCCGTTGGGTCTTTCGATTTATTTACTTTTTGGAAGGATTCTACAAAAGGTTCTTCCTGTGTAGCAGATGCAATAAGGGTATGGCTTGTATCTAACAAGGATAACTTGAATTTCTTATTGTAGGATAGGTCAATCCCTATTTTAGGAGGAAAAATAGACTCCGCCCAATCCATCCAGGCATCGCATTCGTCTTCTGTAACTCTATCTGCTTTCGTACCGATTAGTACGTCACCTGAATGTATTTGGTCCCAAAATAACTGATAGGAAGTTTGTTTGCCACTTAACCACGCAGGAATATCCACCAAGACAATGCTTGATGCCAAAGAAATAGGTGAAGACCAATTAAAGGAATGAATAGTACGAATGATGCCGTCTAAGTGCCCCATTCCAGAGGGTTCAATGAGGATTCTATCAAGTGGATTTTTTATTAATAGCTGCTGTAAAACAATGTGTAAGTTTGTTTCTGATGCACAACAAATACAACCTCCGGGGACTTCTGCAACCGTGAGACCCGCTTGTTCTGAAAATAAGGCATGATCAATACTAACTTGTCCAAGCTCATTAATAATAATGCCCCAAGATTCGTTGGACGGCTTTTGAGCGAACAAATCAAGAATAGCCGTTGATTTGCCCGCTCCTAAAAAACCCGCTATGATGTGAATTTTTGTCATTCCGTAAATTTAGCCATTCTTGGTAATCTGCCAAAAGTACAGAAGAACAAGTTTATTTTTTCGCAAAAGAAAGGACTTGGTTCCAAACACGGAATAGATTCCCAGAACAGATTTTTTCGATGTCTTTCTCCGAATATCCTCTGTTTAGTAAAACGGCTAAAAGATTTGGATAATCTGAAACGTCTTTTAAGCCAGTAGGCAGACTGTCTCCAACACCGTCATAATCAGAACCAAGGCCAACATGATTGATGCCTGCCAAAGCAACGATGTGGTCGATGTGATCTGCGACTCTCTCAACGTCTGCAAAAACATTCGGGGTTGTTTTATAAAATGCGTCAATGTAAGGTTTTGCAGCAGGGTCGCGGAGTCCGAGGTTCTTTTCTTTTAGAATAGCAGCTAACTTCCTCTGATTTTCGTTCCGTGATTTAGCCACTTCGCCATCAACAAATGTAGAGCCAAAGTTGACCATAATCACTCCATTGTTTGTTTTCATTTTCCGTATCATATCATCTGACATGTTTCGCTCAAAACCAGGTGTGAATTTACGCGCAGAAGAATGAGAAGCAATAACCGGAACAGGGCTCATCTCGATTACTTGATAAAATGTATCGTCTGAGACATGTGAAATATCAATCATAATACCTTCTTTCGTCATTTGTTGAACAACCTGCTTACCGAACGGGCTCAATCCTTTCCATGTTCGGGTAGTATCATACGACGAATCACTGATTTGGTTGTCTTTGCCGTGAGTTAGGGTAATATAACTGATTCCCTTCTTTCTATAATCTGCTAATTGGCTAAGTTCGGAGATAGGCGAGCCATTTTCCATTCCCATTGGTAAAGCGATTTTACCTGTTTTTTTAATTCGGATAACATCTTGTGGAGTATGTGCAACTTCAAAGTAATTGCTGTTTTCTTTGGCTATCCAATTGACCATCGTGATGAGAGAATCTGCAAGACCGCGTGCGCCCGGGGCATCGTATGTAGCCGGAATATAGATGGACATGAAAGGGGCATCTAATCCTCCTTTTTTCGCCCGAACATAGTCAAAGTCACCTTCATTTGTTTGAATCGGAATACCCACGTATTCCTTTTCTAATTGGAAACGGCGCACTTTCAATCGGAAAGGTAAATCCACATGCCCATCTGTTATAATAAATTCTTGAGCAAGCTGGTTTGCCTTTTCTTGTACTTTGGGAGAAATCGTAGGAGTCTGTGCATAGATGTACGAAAAGGAAAATAAAAAACAGGTAGTAAAGAGACGTAGTTTCATCGTTTAGTTAAATAAAATGTAAAAATGTGTTCACCTAAAAGTAAGGTAACTGTCGGTTTTATCAAAATGGAATATGTAGGTTCGTAGACCTTACAAGGTATTTAAGATACTAAATACACTTTTTGCCTTATTTTATTTGGTTAGAGTTGGTGTAGGAATTATTGGCTAATGAAAAAGTAATATGAAGTGTTGAAAAAGTACAATAGGAGCATGTGAAGTGTTAAAATATGAATCATTTGTTTGGAAAAAAAGAATATACTTTATTCATTTGTAGACTAATAAAAATATAATTATAGCGAAATTTCGCTATACGAGAAATTTCTCAGTAATTTATTGGTAAAACTTATCTTAACCTATTTCGATACATGAGTAATGATTTAAATAAGTTCAGTAGAACACTTACCCAAGAAGTCAGTAATCCTGCAGCACAAGCTATGCTGTATGCCATCGGGATGACAGAGGAGGATCTAGCAAAAGCCCAGATAGGTATTGCTAGTACTGGCTACGAAGGGAATCCATGTAATTTACACCTAAATGGTTTGTCTGTACACGTAAAAAAAGGAATTCAAGCCAATGGTCTTGTTGGTTTAATATTTCATACAATTGGTGTATCAGACGGTATGACAAATGGGAACGACGGTATGAGTTATTCGCTCCCAAGTCGAGATATTATAGCAGACTCCATTGAAAACGTAGTTTCTGGTCAATGGTACGACGGTCTAATAACTGTCGTTGGATGTGATAAAAATATGCCAGGTGCTGTTTTGGCGATGTGTCGCTTGAATCGTCCATCGATTATGGTGTATGGCGGAACCGTTCGGACAGGCTCATGGAAGGGAGAAAAGCTAGATATCGTATCTGCATTTGAAGCCTACGGAAAAAAAGTGGCTGGGACTATCTCTGACGAAGACTACAAAGGGATTATTCAAAATGCAATTCCAGGACAAGGTGCTTGTGGAGGAATGTACACGGCAAATACGATGGCTTCTTCATTAGAAGCACTCGGTTTAAGCTTGCCGTACAGTTCATCCTATCCTGCAACACACGAAGGAAAAAAAGAAGAATGCATTGCTATCGGTGCAGCCATGAAAAATTTGTTACAAAAGCAAATTTTACCCCGTGACATCGTAACCAAAAAATCTCTAGAAAACGCATTGACGATTGTCATGGCGTTGGGAGGTTCAACTAATGCAATTCTTCATTATTTGGCTATCGGGCACGCAGCAGATATCGAATTTACATATAAAGATATCCAAGCGATTTCTGATAGAACCCCTTTCATTGCCGACTTGAAACCGTCTGGGAAATATTATATGGAAGATATTTTGGCCTTAGGTGGTGTACCAGCCGTCATGAAATATCTACATAAAATGGGGTATATCCACGGAGATTGTATGACTGTAACGGGTAAAACTATCGCTGAAAACTTGGAGGAAGCACCAGACCTAGACTTTGGAACACAATCCATGATTTATCCTGTCGAAAACCCAATCAAAGAAACGGGACATATTCAAATTCTCTATGGTAATCTCGCTGAGCGTGGTGGCGTAGCCAAAATAACAGGAAAGGAAGGGCTTCGTTTTGAAGGAGTAGCTAAAGTGTGTAATAAAGAGGAGGAAATGCTGGAAGCCTTCGCTAAAGGAGAAATTAAGGAAGGACAAGTGATTGTCATTCGGTATGAAGGACCTAAAGGTGGCCCGGGGATGCCAGAAATGTTGAAACCGACCTCAGCTGTTATGGGTGCAGGTTTGGGGAATAAAGTGGCTCTCATCACAGACGGGCGTTTCTCTGGTGGAACGCACGGATTCGTCGTAGGGCACATCTCTCCAGAAGCATACGATGGTGGAACTATCGCACTTGTAGAAGACGGTGACTTAATAACCATTGACGCGGAAACGAGAACACTTCATGTGCATGTCTCCGATGACATATTGGCTGAGAGAAGGAAAAATTGGGTACCACTACAACCTCCATTCACTGAAAAGGGTGTACTCAGAAAATACGTTAAAAACGTCTCTGGCGCAGATGAAGGGTGTGTGACTGATAAATAATGAAGAAAGTCGTTGTAATTATCCCAATATATAAAAATTCGCTGTCAAGTACCGAAGTACAGTCTTTGGAACAATGTATTCGTGTACTTGGTAGCCACCCTCTTGTTTTCCTAAAGCCAAAATCGCTGGATATTTCCGATATACAAGCTGAATACAGCATGGTGGCGGTCAGAGAGTTGGATGATTTCTATTTTGAGTCAGTTGATACATATAATAAACTAATGCTTTCAACAGACTTCTATTCAGCGTTTTTGGATTTTAAATATGGGCTAATTTATCAACTTGATGCCTACGTATTCCATGATGAATTAGAACAATGGTGTGATGAGGGATACGATTACATCGGTGCACCTTGGCTAAAGACAGATATGGGAAGTGCATTCGTCTTTGGATTGAAAAAAAAGATAGCACTTTTTTTGAAGTTAAAACATCCGAATAAAGTCGCATATCGAGACATCGTTCGGGCTAATTCAGTAGGGAATGGTGGATTCTCATTAAGAAATATCTCTAAGTCACTCGAAATTGTACAAAGGTTTCAAAAAGAAATAAATTATTACACAAGTAGTGGTGATTACAGATTAAATGAAGACGTCTTTTGGGGAGTTGAGGTAAATCGTTACAAGCAAAATATGCGAATCCCGGATTACAAAACAGCGCTTCGATTTGCATTTGAGGAATATCCCGAAATCGGATACCGAGAAATAGGAGAAAGATTACCTTTCGGTTGTCATGCTTGGGAAAGATATAGCCCCGAATTTTGGGCTCAATTTATTAAGAAAAAATGAAGGTATCGATTGCTTTGTGTACGTATAACGGAGAAAAATATCTTTCGGAACAGTTGGAAAGCTTGCTGAAGCAAACAAGACCCGCAGACGAAATCGTCATCTGTGATGATCAGTCAAAAGATGATACAGAACGGGTAGTTAGAGGTTTTGAAGATAAATTGCCCATTCGCTTTTTTAAGAATGAAAGTTCGTTGCGTGTAGTAAAGAACTTTGAAAAAGCAGCGAATTTGTGTACCGGAGACATTATCTTTTTTTGTGATCAAGACGATGTTTGGGAGAAAGACAAAATTCAAGTAATGCTGGATGTTTTTTCGAAGAATGATTCGCTGGAATTGCTTTTTTCAAATGCGGAGTTAGTGAATGGTGAATTAGAACCACTCGAAAAAGATCTTTGGCAGAGTGTTCGCTTTTGGAAGCAGCAACAAACAGACTTTCAACATAATAAAGAAGTAGATATACTACTCCAAGGAAACCGAGTGACTGGTTGTACAATGGCTGTCAGGAGAAGATTAATTGAAGAGGTCACACCTTTTCCCGAGAACATCGACCCCGAGTTTATTCACGACTATTGGTTAGCGGTGGTTGCTGCCCATAAAGGTACAATTGGAATAATTGACCAAAAGCTTGTGAAGTATCGTCAGCATGCGTCACAATATGTGGGTATTGCGGTAAATAACCAAGAGCCTATTCGGTTTTGGGATAGGTTCAATAGACCGAGAGAGGTAAAAATAGCTCCCTTTCAAAACAAGGCAAGGTATTTTATGGCACTCGAAGGAAAATTAAAAAGTATTGGTATTACAAATACGGAGAAGCTGAAGGCAATTGCAGGGTTCTATGAAAAAAGGGCAAGCTTACCGAAAGGGAAAATAAATCGGGTGTTACCGGCTGGTCAACTGTTGCTTTCAGGTAAATATCATCAATACAAAGACATAGAAGCTAACTCATTCGCGCCTTTCTTGGCGTTTTTGGGTGATATTCTCGAATAAATTAAAACATAATAGTAAATAGTGGTAAATATGGGAGCATTGATAGATGTGAAGGCTGAGCTCGAAGAGGCTACCTCACCCAATAAGACAAGTCAGGCATTAAGTGGTTCACAAGCACTCATGGAATGTTTTGTGGCTGAAGGGGTGGATACCATTTTTGGTTATCCGGGTGGAGCAATCATGCCCATTTATGATGCTCTTTATGATTACACAGATCGCATTAAACATGTTCTTGTACGACATGAACAAGGCGCAGCGCATGCGGCAGAAGGCTATGCTCGTTCAAGCTTAAAAGTTGGGGTCTGTATGGCCACTTCTGGTCCTGGTGCAACCAATCTTGTAACTGGAATTGCAGATGCTATTATTGACTGTACACCGATGGTGGCTATTACGGGTCAGGTTTCGTCTCATCTATTAGGAACAGATGCTTTCCAAGAAACAGATGTCATCAATATTACGACACCTGTTTGTAAATGGAATTACCAAGTAACCAATCCGGATGAAATTCCAGAAGTTTTGGCCAAAGCTTTCTTTATTGCGCGTGCTGGGAAACCCGGTCCTGTCTTGATTGATATCACGAAAGATGCACAAATAGCATTGATGACAAAGCCATTCGAATATAAAAAAGTGGAGAAACTTGCAGGATATCACCCACGAGTAACTCCCAAAGTCGAACAAGTGCAAAAAGCCGCAGAGCTTATCAATCAAGCCAAAAGACCTTACATTCTTTTCGGACATGGCGTGCTTTTGTCGGATGCAATGCAGGAGTTTAAAGCATTTGTGGAAAAAACAGATATTCCATGTGCAAGTACACTTCTAGGTTTGTCTGCTATGTCGATTGATCATCCAAATTACATGGGATGGTTGGGGATGCACGGCAACTACGCACCCAATATCATGACGGACAAATGCGATGTATTGATTGCAATCGGTATGCGTTTTGATGACCGTGTAACAGGGGATGCCTCAACTTTTGCGAAGCAAGCCCGTATCATACATATTGAGATTGATCCTGCCGAAGTCGAGGTTCGCCAGCGTCTCCAGCGTCGCATCTGCACCAAGCTGGCCACCGGAGGAATCCAGACACTCGAACAGAATGGTCTCGCCGGGCTTGGCGGTGATCGCCGGCGGAAAATCCTTGTTCCAGCCGAAATT
>JBKBRQ010000055.1:0-13984 GCA_046292055.1 Spirosomataceae bacterium
ATGGTTTTGTTATACTCTTGGGAAAATTATTACTTGTTACCTCCCTTCAAAAACCATTCAACCCACGAATCAACTTGTTCTACGGAGTTGGGTCGTAAAACGATTTTTCTACTCTCATCAAGTAAGAATAAAGTAGGTGTTCCAAAAACATAATAGTTTTTTACTAACGGACTGTCCCAACTTAAAAAGTCACAATACGTAAAAAAGGGATACTTGCCTATTTCCTCTTTAAATTTATCTCTATCTGTTTCAAGAGATACATAAATCACTTCCAAGCCCAAGTTTTTCCATTTGACATAATTATTGATAATTTTTGGAATTTCCTCAGTGCATTTTGGACACCAATTTGCACCAAAAACAACGAGAGTATAAGGAGATTTTATCTCAGAAAGCGATTTGAAATAGTCTTGACTCACACCGTTAAGGAAACTACTGTCACCAAAAAGAATATCAGGTGCAATGTTCCCTTTTTTCATAGCTCGATATGTTTCAAGTTGGTTAGCCAAATTGGAATTGATTGTACAATTCACCTCACTTAAGACTTTAATTGCCAAATACTCTGAAGATTCGAATAGGCTGTGACGTTCTAGTAAATCAAATAAAAAATCAGTAATCTCATTTAGCTTTTCTTCATCTCCAATCAAGCTTTCAATCAATATATCGACAGAACGATTCATTTCGATGAAAACAGAGTCTAGTTCTTTACCGCTATTTTCTATGAGCCAAAAATGACTTTCAATGGCATCTTTCAGTAAACCACTTTTATATAGCTTTTGATCAGAATAATTTATTTTACGAAATTGTTCAATTGTTTCTGCAACTTTATGTGGTTCTTCTTGTACAATTGTTGACGCTGAACTGATTGTTTGTCGCACTGGAATAAACCATCTTAAATAACTGTCTTCGGGTAAATCCTTTAAGTACCCTTGGTTTTCGGTATTTAGCCTATTTATTTCACTAGTTATCAATTTTTGGACTACCTCTTCTTTTGAAAAAACTGAATCTCCGTGATAAATATTATCTAGATATTTCCATGCTTTGAGCGCATTCTCCCTGCGTGTGCTTTCGCTCAAGTACTTTGTAAAGTACTTATTTTCGTTACCCCCAATAGTTTCAATTCTATGGTTTGTTTTAGAGTTTCCTTGTGTAATCCTAATTGCTTCACCGTTCAAGATAACCACTTGTATTCTTTGGTTTCCTACACTTATGATTCCTATGCCATAGTCAATCTTCGAATAAGGTAATGAAAAACTCCCTTCACCATCTGTTATCGACGTGCTGATATTGTACGAATTGAAACCATTAAATCCATCTAACCTAATTTCCTTGTCAGGAAACTCAGTCAATCTTCCTGATATTGACTGAGCTGTCGTAATAAATTCTATTATCAATAAAAAGAAAAGGAGTATCCAATATTTTTTCATAAATATATATCTTATGAAGTTAGTTACTGTAAAATTAGTTCTTAATACATCTTACCGAGTTCCCTTGAGCACTGAATCCAGGGGCTAAAACATTTGATCCAAAATTCGTATCTGAACTACCTATAACTAGGCTGTTGTAAGGATAAGATGATGTACTAGCCCAATAATTCCCTTGCGTTCCCATGTTATTAACCTTCCCATCATTAAAGTTGCGATAACCACCCAAAGGGAACTTAAGTGGCGAAGCAAAAGCACCTGCTGCATTATTGGTTGTCCAACTCATCTTTTCAGCATTTAATTCAGATGGTGTTGGTAAACGATAACCCGATGGACATGGGTTATTGACACCTGAAACTCCTTGCCATAAATTACTTGCTCCCGGAGTACTCCAGTTTCTGAGGTTTTCAATATCTCTAGATATAATAAAATCACCATGGTTGGGTTGGAAAGTTGTACTTAGTATAAGTGTTGTTGATGAGATTCGACATTGATGCCCATCCGTTCTTCTTCCATATTGATAGAGATCACCAAAAGCCAAAGAATCCGTACTGCTTATGGCAGCTCTAGATGCTCCTAAATTCCTATCCATCCAAGTTCTTCCTGTAACCGGATTAGTTACATCTTTGACAATAGTTGGTTCACTTAAACAAGGAACTAGAGGTGCTACTTTGATAGCTAGCCTACACGTTTTTCCTCCGATATTGATATCAAAATAAGTATCTCCAGGTTGAGTAGATCTACCTGATACAGAGTACTCAAGTAATCCATCTCCATTCTTAAATTTCCCAGGAAATAAAGTAATTCTTAGTCGATCAGAAAAATTCGGCATATATGGACCTACTAAGTCTTGTCCGCTGTGTGTACCTCCATTACCTCCTTCGTAAGGAATAGAAATAATGGTGCCAGTAGTCTCCTGTCCCTCTTTAATTTCCCTTGTAGAGGTGAAAGCACTACAATCAATTGAAGTAATTGAGCCTAATGGTACAGTAGATGTATCTTTTACACAACGTACTGATTGACCAACGAGACGGTTGTTTGTTCCAATTCCATTCTGACCACTAGTAAAAGTAAAACTTCGAGATGATGTACTAGTATATGTGCTAGTCCAATAATATCCCATTGTCTCCGAACCTGTTACATAACCATCAAAAGATGAACGATAACCACTAGAAGGTAATTTAAGCACAGATTCAAAAGCACCTTTGTTATTGTATAAATTCAAGCCAATTTGTTCAGCTCTAAATTCTGCTTCTGTAGGCACACGAAATCCACTTGGACATGGATTATTAATTCCAAACACACCTTGCCAACGGCGTGGATTAGAATCATTCGGGCTTCTCCAATCAGGTATATTTTGACCAATAATAAATTTTGCATTCCCTGGTTGATCAGTTGTACTAAGAATTTCTGTAATTTCTGAATTACGACACTGATGCCCATCAGTTGCTCTTCCCCATTGGTATAAATCTCCGTATGCTTGGCGGTCATCAATACTTGTAGCACTTCTTGATGCACCTAGATTTCTATCCATCCAAATTACTCCGGTTGCCGGACTAGTTACTTCAACAACAGCTGTTTGTCCATTGGTGCAAGTTGGTAAGGCAGTAACTTCTCTAATCAGAACACAAGACTTCCCACCAATTTTAATCGCAAAATTTGCCATTCCACTTGAGGCTGGTGTACCACTTATTTGGTATATAAAATTACCACCACCGTTTTGAAAGCGACCTGGTTCTAGTCTAGCTGTTAATCCTTCAACACCCGTTGATTTTACAACTTGACCATTGTGCACTCCTCCATTTCCATCTGTATAACTCAAAGAACTAAGGATATTTGAAGCTGTCTCATTATGCGTTAGTGTCCCAAAGTTTGAAATAGATGAACAATTTAGTGATCCAATCTCACCAAGTATTACATTTGTTGTGTCTTTAATACATCTCACAGCAGCTCCTGTATCTCTGTAAGTTGACTGCGTAAATGCACCAAATTGATATACACTCATATTTGTTGAGCGACTTGAAAAATTAGGTGTAATATTACTCGTCCAGTATAAAGATCCATTATACACATCTATTGATGCGTTGTTAGATACATTTCTGTAACCAGTGAACGCAAATTTAAGAGGAGAACCAAATGCTCCAGATTCATCTCTTGAAGACCAGCTTTCCAATTCTTCTGTGAACTCAGCTTCTGTTGGAATACGATACCCTGATGGACAAGGATTATTTATGCCAATTTTCCCTTGCCAAAGATTTGGATTGGAGTTTGTCAACCAATCTGAACTTGAGCTTGTATAATTTCCACTGTACAAGAAAATACCATGAGAAGGTTCTTCTGTATCGCTAGTACCTTTTGCACTAGGTGAATTTCTACATTGATGTCCATCTGCCTTCCGTCCCCACTGGAATAGCCCCCCTGAAGCTAATTCATCTCTGCTAGTTGTCGCTACACGAGATGCACCTAAGTTTCTGTCCATCCAAGTTTTACCTGTCTTTGGATTCGTTACATCAACTACCTGAGTTATTACATTATCACAATGCACTGTTCCGTTAGGGTACGCTGGGGTTGGATTCACTACATTTCTAGATAACACACAACTTTGTCCATTTATACTAATTTCAAATCTTACAGTTCCTATATCAGTGGGTATCCCAGATATATTTAGTGTAAGTGTACCATTTCCGTTCACAAAGGTACCAGCTCTTAAGGTTGCGAAAAGTCCATTAACGCCAGTGGATGGAAAGACTTGTTCATCATAAGCATCTCCATTGCCACCTGAGTAATTCAATGTGCTCATTATGTTCGAAGACTCTTCTCCTCGAACAAGTGTACCTATATTATTTATTGAACTACAATCTAATGTAATGTTTTTTTCGTTTGTACCACACATATTTCGCCATCCCGAACTTAGGTAGAGATTAATGCAATTGCTGGTAGTATTGAATATAAGGAGACCGTTTGCTGGATTTGAAATTGCATTTCGTTGAACCTCAGTTAAACGTGGAATTAAGAGTCCTCTATTTAATGATTGAATATCAAGTGCTGCTGAAGTACTTGGTGAACTTGTTCCAATTCCTATATTTTGCCCATTGTTATAAATGTTACTGCTATTTACAACCCATTGAGTCCCATTCCAATATGGTGTGTTTCCTGGATTTGACCCTGGTTGAAGAACGCCTGCAGGCCCTTGTGGGCCAGGCACACCCGCCATATCGCAGAGATTTATCCATGAAGCACCCGTATAAAACTCAAAGCAATCTGTAGTTTTATTGAAAATAAGTAAACCCTCTTTGGGATTTGAAATTGCATTTCTCTCCACAGTTGTAACACCAGAAACAACGATGCCATTTCTGTTGCCGGTAATCTGGATACTTTCCGTAGTACCTCCTGGTGTTATAAGCGTCGATTGTGAAAGTGCATTACCTGCTGTGAATAGGATTGTGAAAAGTAATATATTAATTTTCATATGTAATTGTATCATTCTTGAGACAGTTTAAAAGTATAAAGTTTACTTAGATTGATATTTGGGTGTTACAAAATACTTCCAAAACTACATTTGTACTGTTCTCAATTAAAATCTAATCGTGTTTTTCATGAAACAAACAATGTTACACATCTGATACATATCTCATAAATATCTTGAAATAAGCATTTTAATTTATATCGAAAGTCACCATCTCTTCCTAATTCTTCTTGAATAATTTTATTACATTGATAAAGTTCATACTATCTAAATCTTCATCAATGCTATAAATTTTTACCGTAAATTTCTAATCTTACAATTTTCGAGATAACCTAATTATCATCCAATCACCCTGTAATTCCCAACCGCCCTATTTAATTTGTCAAGGATGGATTTCTCAACGACCATTTCATAATCGTAATTTACTTCATTTAATAGGTAACTCAGCAAAGCATTGGCCGTCGAGAACGAAAAGGCGAACTTGTATTCCTTTCGTGTGTCCTTGAAGTCAAACTTGTTGTAGTTGAATCGCTGCATAAACTCAAAAATGAGTAAATGAACCAAACTAGCTGAACACATCCTGTTTTTTAACCGCCATTTGGTTTCATCAGCAACAGCTTGAAGCATACTTCCAAGCCGAACATACTCTTCCGGTGTGATTTTTATTTGAATTTTCATCTGTAATAGAAATGGATAAATAGGTATATCATTGCCAACATCGTATAAAAAAGGAGAACAAAAAGAAGATTCCGAAACCAACGTAATTCGTACAATCGACTAAACTCATCCATCAAAATCGCCTTTAGGTCGTCCATGATAAAATACCAGAAAACGAACGGGGCTACAACTGCAATTATTAATGCATATACGACGGTCAGAAATACGTCTTTTAGGTTCTCAACTGTGCTCATGATTATTAATTAAATTTATTTTAGGTACATAAAGTCTAATACATCATTATGAAAAGCTTCCCCATAAAATGCATACAGGATAATTAGCTGTTTGACTGTCAGCTCAGATTTTCCATTTTCAAGATTACTGTATGCAGAACCTTTTAATCCAAGTTTTTTTGCCACTTCCGATTGCTTTAGTTTTTTTCTAATTCTGTGTATTCTTAAAATCTCGTGTAATTGAATTTTCATTTTTTTTGATATTTATGCCTTCAATAATTAAAAAGTGAACCGGTGTAACGTCCTTCTTCAAATCTGCCCTCTTCCTTCTCTGTGACCGTGTTGTAGAAGATGGCTCTTTCTATCTTCCCCATGCGGTAGGTTTCTAGCATTTTTTTGGCTGCATCTACATTCGGGGCTTTGGTTCTCTTTTTCTTGAATACAACCAATTCACGGTTATACAACTCTTGGTTTTCGTGAAAAACGACAATGCGGTGACTGTGATACTCTGGATTTACTTGCACTTTAGCCATTTTAGATACTTGTTTTAGGTGATTACATGAATGATTTTGGATTTGACAAGAAAATATTGAACCTGGTCAATAGTTCAGCTCCGCAACGCTTCCCAATCAAATGTTGGTAGTACGTTGCAATGCCCAAACGGTTGCCCATCAAATCTTTTCTGTTTCTTGGGTGCGTGATATGCGTGACAGCATAGACGGCTTTTTGGTAGTAGATTTCTCTTTTTGCGTCGTCCAATCTCTTCTGGTCGTTCTGAATCCACTTTTGCGCCCCAAAAAAGCCTTTTGACTGCTTTTTGTCGAAATAACATAATGCCGGCATGAAGGATGTATAGTTTTTCTTTACTCCGTAGTTGTATGCTTTGTCGATGACATTGATACCGTTCAGATACACTTGAAGGATTTTTGATTGATTATTGGCGATTAATCGGCAATTGTCAAATACGTTATCCATGATCTGCATTCTAATCTTGGCTTTGTGCGCTTCGGAGAAATAGGTTTGTGGCCAAAGTTTCTCCATACCGTGTAGCATGAGCTTTTCAACCAATGACCAGGCGTATCTTTCATTCTCTGCCAATGTGGCAGCCTTTTTCACAGCTTCTGAAAGCTCACCGGAGCCAGTTTCTGGGTTCCTTACGCCCAAATCCTGATCTCCAGTGCTTGATTGCTTTACTCTTGTGTCGTTTGGAAGATCACCAAGGCCAGTTTCCGGGTTCCTTACGCCCAAATCCTGCGCCTCGGTGGATTGCTTCACTCTTGTTTCTTGTGCTACCTCCCAGACCGCTTGAAGCCCCGTCGTGGACAACAATGTGGAAAACTTCATCGGCAAACTTTCGCGCCCCCCAGCCCCCATTCTTTCGTTTCTTTCGTTTGGTAACGTACTGAAAGTGGATTGCTTAGCTCTTGTTCTTTCGTCTTTTCTTTCGAAATCCTTATGACCTTGAAACTGTGGCGGAGTGGTGATGGATTCATTTTTAGACTTTTCCACAGTTTCAACACCTTTCTTATAATAGTTATTATTCTTTTCTTTAGATTCTATAGAACTTATAGGCGGTAAATTTTGCCAAAAATGAGAAGGGGAAACGGGTTCTTGTTTCCCTTCCCGAACCGCTTTGAACGACACCAAAACGGGTTTTTCCACAAAATCAAAGAAGAAATGAGGGTGCAAGCATAGCTCAAAGTCGTTCTGGCGGCCGTGTAGGTGCTTAGACACTACGCCGATGGTTTCAAGGAAAGATAGTTGATTATAGACAGTTTTTTCGGAGCACCCCAACAAACGGCCAAGCTCTTTCCGGTTCGAGTAGATCGTCGGAACGTCCGACATTCCGTTTGTGTAGTCGATGAGCGTTTTTCTAAAGTTCTGTACAAGGCGCATAAGCATTGTCTTGCGACCAATGCGGATTTCTTCGGCCTTCTCTTCGTTTATCTCGTTGTAGCTCTTCACGTACTCCGAAGCACGCTTTAAGCATTGTTGGGGTGACAGTATCATAATTCCGTAAGATTTTCTTTTAGATGTTGGATATTTACCTTTTGGGCTTTCTCGCAAGGGAGAAAGACCACGAACAAACCATTTTCATTATCAACTACTCCGAAATAGTGCTTCTTATCCTCTGTCTTAATGAATAAATTACAAAATGAGGGAGGCATTATCCGAATCAACCTTCTTATATATACGTCAAGTTTTGGCGCAGGGTCAGTGAGCGGAATTTGTACCTTTTTGACGGAAGTATTTTTCAATAAATCCTCGATATTCTCAAAATACATCTTCTCAGGAGCCGAATCAGCAAAGTCATTTTGTGAAAATGCCTCGATTTCTTCCAGTACGCTTTTGATATTGCGCACCTCTTCCATAATGTCAACAAGTGTCGTCATACTATAGGATTGACCAGAACTCTTAGCATAGAAAAGTATCCATGTAAGAGTGACTCTAAGGGTGTTTTGTCTGAAAACTAAGAGTTCTGGTTGGTTATCTAATAAATTGGGAAAGTGATGGAGTTACTACCTTCTTGACCGTGATGGTTACATCATATTCAAAGTCGGTAAAGACAAGCGTTTGCGATTGTTCATCGTACTTTATCATATATACAGCATTTCGTATCAGCTCTTTCATAATACAATGCAAGATTTTACAACGTGAAAAGGATTTTTCTCTCGAATCAACCTCATAGCACTTTTAAGACTTGAAGCTGAAACTGTACCTTCATTAATTAGACCAGTACACCAACATTGAGATTTGAATTGATAATTATTCATATTTTATTGGAAGATTTGGATGAACGAAACTTTTTCAGTTGTATTTGTATCAGACGTAGCCAAAAAAAATGCAGAAAATTCGCTGATTTTATTTGTCAAAAAAATGTGCTCATCCGGTGTCGGATGCACCTCTTGTAAAAGTATCTGATTAAATCTACGTTTCGACTTGTAGTTAAACTCTACCTTGAACTTCTCAAAAATCACCATCTGGTACTTTTTGGGAAGATCTTTGAATGACTGTGCATGTAAAGGGGACAGAAGCATATATGTAAAGATTTATTACTTTTTGTTGATATATATCAAGTCAATTTGTACATTTGAAGTACATTTTGATGACATTGTTGATACATATACCAAGTATTGCATTACAAACATAAAGCAAAATTTTATATATATCAAATGTCACCTTATATTTTTTTTAGAATAATTAAAATTTAGGAACTATGATTAATGTTGGAGAGCGTATTGATGAGCTTCTAAGAGTAAAAAATATCCCCAAGAAGGACTTGATGGAATTTTTGAATATAACAAGACAAGGTTTATATCACAAGATGAAGACAAATACATTCAAGTCTGATGAACTTGAACAACTTGCTACTTTTTTTGAAATGGATTTAGACAACTTTTTGAAATTTGAAAATCAGTCTAAAGAAGATTCTAAAGCTGACATCATGTTCAAGAAAATATTAGAAGAGTTGAAGATATTACACAACCAGCTCTCTATGAAAGACCAGCAGATTAATAAGTTATTGGATATATTGGGAAAGCTTGATCCTATGTCTGATTCAGCCAAAGTGTTAAACCTTAATGCAGAGTTCAAACAAACGGCATAATCGGGGGCACTTGCGGACATAGGTGTTACGAACAGTCGTAACAGGCTGATTTTAAATATTTTGTCAAATTAGATTTGAATCCTAACGCGGTCACAAAACAGGTTTTTACCTCATAGATAGCCAAGCTCCAACGCAAGTTGGAGCTTCTTTTTTTGCCCTATATCTGCTTTCTACTTTAGCACAAATCACCTTAAATATCGCTAAAGTATCATTTTTATTCTCATTTTTAGGTATTTATCAATTTTTACCCGACGTTTTTCGAATCCCTTTCTTATTCCTGGACTACCATGGGGTATTGAATGCTTTTTTGACCTTTTTAAACTGTCTTAGATCTAACATTCGGAGGCACTAAAAAATGTCGAGGAGGCACTAAATTTCACATTTTGTACAATTCTAAAGAAAACCATCAAAACACCCACTGATATTTAAAAAGTACCACCCACCTCTTTAAAATCAAAATATTCAACCTAGGTACATAACAAGTGTTACAAGTTCCGTTTTTTTTCATTTGAAAAATCGTGGTCAGCAGAATTGACCGATTAATAAAAATGCTTGGAGGGTATATGAATGATAGGTATGTTTGAGATTTGAGTAAACTAAATTTAAAATTTCACTCAACATATGCCAATGTTGGTCTAAATTAACATGGTAATATTTTAAACAAATCAGGTATTCTAACCAATTATAAGCTATTTGAAGTAAACCCACAGGTACTAAGAATTTGTCCGTACAGACTAGGCGGCTCCGGTAACTTTCTCATAATAGGGGAGATAATCTCATTTTAAAACGACAAAAATTGGAAACATATATCAAAAAACTTCGACACATCCTTCCAACATTTTTAACTATTACATTCGGCACAGTTTTCGGACTTGGATTTATTAGATGGATTTTCAGTATTCAATCCTCTATCATCGACATCAATGAAGATATTTGGGTCCTGTGGCTTCCTCTCTTTTTACCTTGGATTCCAATTACACTTTGGCTAAGACAACGCATCTGCGTATTAACTGTCAAAAAAGGAGATATATACAAAATAAGATTTGTATTTCAATTCATTGCTTGGGTAACTATATCGGCAATGCTTCTTATTTCTCAAGCCTATTTAACAACAGCAACTGGCAAACTGAAGGAACTATCAACTATTGAGGAAATTGAGTATGTCGAAAAAGTACGATTCTATAGATTGAATGATTTTACCCTTGCCCCTTCTTCTCGAGGTTCATTCACAAATTTTAGAACAAGTGGAAAATACAAGCAATATTTAAACTTTGATATCTATTTTGTTATTCCTATCCTTAAAGACTCCTCTGAGAGAATTATATACATCCCAAAGTATTGGTATGGCGTAAAGTTCAAAAAGCAAATCAGTAACAACATAAGCGATGAAAAAAAAGAAAAAATGTATCAAGCATTCTTCATGGAATGTATTAACAAAATGAAAAAATATGATTTTCATTCTCTCGACTATTTTGAAAGAAAACCAAACTCAGACGATAGACAAAACTTTTTAATCGCAATTCAATCAATCATAAAATGGAGAGCTGACGATCGTTTTATTATTTTAGAGCCAATTAAGGAAAAATTTGAAGAGAGAAACGGAAATAAGTTCGCCTGGACTCTAGGATCGTTTGGTATCGGACTCTGTGTTCTTTTATTTTTCTTACTATGGCCAGACTATAGCGAAACAGAACGAGAACTATTTTTATCAAAAAAAAGCCAAAGTTAGCCGAATTAGTAAGAAACTGTTTGAGTTAATTACTAAAAAAGGTATAGCCGAATTGCTTTTACATTTGATTTATGAAGAAAAAATATACGACTAACTATTCTATTCACTGATAAAGGGAACAGAAGTAAATTGGCTAACTGAACAAAAAAATAGCTCAATACTCGATTAGAGGTCGTAAAACGTATTCAAAATTAGCAAATAATGGCAAAATGATGGTTTCTCCTAAAAGATGGATTATCGAACGCTCTTTCGTTTGGCTAAACCATTATAAACATTTTGAGTAAAGATTTTGAACGTTTGACAAATGTTGCGGAAAGTTTTATCAAATTGGCTTTTATCAGAATCGCATTAAAAAAGTTAACAAATTAATTAAAACAGTTTCTTAGTTTTGAATGTAGCTAAATAAGAGATGGGTACGGACAGTGGTCTTTTAAAATTTCCGCTATAATTTGCCATTGAGTATCAGGCAACTCCTCGAATTGAACTTGCATCTGTTTTATGTTTGGTTACTCAAAAATATTGCGTTCGATACTCAATTCCCAAAATTTATACATGTTCTTATTAAGGGCTTACGTTACAACCATGTTCAAATAAACCCCACCAATGAGAAAAAATATTTTCAGTATTCATCATGACTTAGAATAATACCTTTAAATTTGCACAAATGGGAAGTAATTGATGTGAATTTACCTTAGAATTACAACCACAATAGTACAAGAAAAGTAGTGATATGCTAGGCTATGTATTAGCCTCTTAAAGTATCAATTGGGTTGGTTGAAAATTAAAGAAACCCATTTCTTTCAAATGGAAGCTTTTAAGTAGTGTTTAAGATTTAGTGAAGCAACCTTCTGAAATACAATTAATTGTATCATTGATAATGCGTTGTTTAAAATGTTCTACCATTTAAAGAAGGCAAATGAAATTTGATGATTAGAGAAGATTCATATTTTTTTAATAAAATTAGTACTCAAAACCGGAAAAATATTTAGTTACAGAAATGGAGAATTTAAGGTATAGTATTTATGATAACAATATCATAAGTGATGTTTTTGGAGAAGAAGTAGTACTAGTTAACCTGGAATCTGGGGTTTATTATAGTTTACGCGAATCTGCTGCTCAAATGTGGATTCGAATAATTGAACAATATTCTACCACTGAAATTTTAACAGATTTAAACCAAATTTATCAAGTAGGTGAACATGATGTGGCTTCCGATATCAACATATTTGTTGCTCAATTACTTGAGAAGAAAATCATTAAGATTGTCACAGGATCGGAGAAAAAGTCAATTGATTTTAAGTCGAAAGGTACTTTGGTAACATATAAAACGCCTGTATTAGAAACATTTTCTGACATGCAGGAGATCCTACTACTCGACCCAGTACATGATGTAGATAAAGCTGGTTGGCCCATCAGCAAAAATTTGGATACCCAGTCCTAGTTTATATTATGGACGTAATTAACCTCTTTTATGAATCAGTTTTTAAAATAACTGCTGAAGCACTTACTGTTAGCTCAAAATTATACGTTCGGCAAATTTCTGTTGCTGGAATTACAATTAAATGTCAATTTGCTGGGGCTTCCCTCATTCCAATCATCATGCCGGCTTTAGAGCACCTGATAGTTGATACAAGAGAAAATACAGCATTATATAAAATTGATATTTGGGACAGCGAGTCTACAGGTATAGCGTTTCCAACTGCTCCATGTGGAATTGATGATATTTTAGTTCGGGGTGAATTAAACGGGTTTATTTCTGAACGATTTGAAGCATCATTTTTTACGCATGCGCGGATGTTGACTATTATCGATCACGAAAAAAAACATGGCGTTGTTTGTTTCGTCACCAGCTCGGATATTCCTGCTTTTGAACTTGCTTGCCCGTTAAGAGGTATTCTCAGTTGGATTTTACGTCGGAATGAAACTGCTATGATTCACGCAGCATCTGTCGGAACACCAGATGGAAGTATAATAATTGGAGGGAATAGTGGCGCAGGTAAATCATCAACCGCTCTTAGGGGACTATCAGGGGGATTATTTTATATGGGAGATGATATCTGTGCGATTAGTAATAAGAATAATACTCCTACAGTCTATGGAATTTATTCATCAGGTAAGACTTATACTTCTGATTTGAAGTTTTTCCCCCAATTAGCTTCGTCTGTACACAGTCATTTCGAAGAAGATTATGAGAAAGAGGTTTATTTTTTCTATAAGCAATTTTATTCCCAGCTTCCTAAATCTGGTCATATTATAGCCGTTATCATTCCTCATCAAGACACATCGTTGTCGATTAGTTTTCAAAAAATATCTTTTGCAAAAGCGTTGAGTGTTATTTGCTCCTCTACGAAAAACTTGTTACCAAATCCAGGAAACGAAATGTTTCATATTTTATCAGCAATTTTACATCAAACGCCCTGTTTTAGGTTTAATTTGGGGAATGATCCAACTCTTATTGTGGATTCGTTGACAAATTTTATATCATCATTGAAAAAATCCCATGAGTAAAATGAATACAAACATCATAACTCAAGGGAAGGTCTTCATCGCTTAAACAGGGAATATCTTATTTGATGAAGTTCATACAATGAATCAGAAAGAAATGGTTTGCAAATACAATAAATAATCCCTTAATCTCAATGCGAAGTGGCAAAAAAATGATATTAGTAAAATGACCACTACCTTTAATCGCGTTTTTCGGTATATACAAATTATGATTTCTGAACCGTTACTTCAGGAAACGTCTAACCGCCTAAAATGTCAAGATTTAAGGGCATAATTAAGTACATTACCATGGACCGCACATATATTTTTGAAAAGTAATTGAAAAAAAGGAAGGTAGTTGATTTTTTTATTATTGCAGATGATACA
>JBKBRQ010000056.1:0-13943 GCA_046292055.1 Spirosomataceae bacterium
AATTGAGAACGTAAACGAGCAATTAGCCCCTAATAATTTTCACGAAACAAAGCTCACAATACAATATCCTATTTTCTCGAACAAAGCCAAATACGGTATTTTAATCAACAGAGAGCTTTGGAAAGCGGAAGAAACCACAAAGAAAAAGCTTCTGTATGATCTTCAATTTGGTATTGAACAAGCTTATTATCAATATCTTCAGGTAACGGAGGCACGTCAAATCGCACAAGTTTCGATAAATTTGGTGGAGGAATACATCCAATTCAATCAGAAATTAGTAACAAATCAAGTAGCGCTTCCTGACGTTTTATTGACGTTGCAATTTGAACGAAACAAAGCTTTGGAACGGCGGGCGGAATTAGAAAAAAACGAACAATTGGCGCGTGCTTATTTTAATTATTTACTTTATAAACCACTAGATTCCCCAATTTTGCAAGATTCAACAGCTTTGACTTCTGTCTATGTGCCGACACTTCCGCTAGAAGAATACGTAGCGCAGGCACTTCGGGAACGCCTTGAACTACAGCAACTGTCAGACGGGGCGCGCCTTGCCCAACTTGGCGTTGAGTTCCAAGAAAAAGAAGCTTATTTACCCACTGTATTTGCCGGAGGAAATGTTGGTTTTCAAGGATTTGGCTATCAATTCACAAACCAAGGATTTGCTATTTTACAATTGGGTTTGCAATGGGATATTTTTCATGGATTCGAGAAAAAAAAGAAAATTGCCCAAGCCAAAATCCAACACCAATTGATTGACAGCAAGCAGGCAGAGGCAAAGCAGCAAATTGAACTTCAAGTAACACAAGCTTATTATCAAGCATTTACAGCACAAAAAGGAATTGAAACCGCCGAAAGTGGTAAAAAACAAGCGGAACAAATTCGTTCGTTGGTCGAAAAAAGATACCGCAATGGTCAAGCTCTTTTCATTGAACTTCAAAAAGCACAAACAGACTGGGAAGTAGCATCTATTCAATTTTCACTCAAAAAATACGAAGCAAGCCTTGCTTATTTGCAACTCCGCAAAGTAAGCGCCTATTGACTTCACGTTTAAACACAAGTATCCTTCAAAAATATGAAAAATCATTTCCTTTTATTGGTCTCGTTGGTTGTGTTCTGGGGCTGTGAGAAAAAATCCTCTCCCAAAGAAAATACGGCAGTAAATGACCTACCAGTCGTGCAAGTCGTTCAACCAAGTTACCAAAACCAAATAGCGCAAGTAACAGCAACGGGTAAAATTGTTTCAGATGCCGAACTTAAACTTGCATTTAAAGTAGGCGGGTACATTCAGCGTACATTTGTACAAGAAGGTCAGGAAATTCGGACAGGTCAATTGCTAGCTGAACTAGATATATCCGAAATTCAAGCGCAAGTAAAACAAGCCAAAGCAGCACTTGCCAAAGCCGAACGAGACTATCTACGCGCCAAACAATTGGGGGACGAACAAGCGATTTTACCTTATACGGTTCAAGATGCACAAACTGCGCTAGAAGTTAGCAAAGAACAACTCAAAGTAGCCGAATTTAACCAAAAATGGACGCGAATTTATGCGCCTAAAAGTGGACGAATCCTTCGACAATTGGCGCAAGAGGGTGAACTCGTCACACCTTTTTCCCCTGTGTTCCTCTTGAGTACCGGAACGAATACGTATTTTTTGCGGGCGGGTGTGACAGACAAAGACCTAGTAAAATTACGCATGGATCAGACGGCGTCTGTCCGGCTAGATGCGTATCCTGGCGAATTATTTGAAGGAAATATCACCCAAATTGGTGCGATTGCTCATCCTGCTACTGGACTTTTTGACATCGAAATTAAATTAAAAAATAATTCAAAACTCATTCGTTCTGGCTTTATCGGACAGGCAATTTTGCAGAACACCACAGAAACGGCAGGTCTCGTCATACCGATTGAAACGCTGGTTGGCGCCAATCAAAACGAAGGATATGTATTTGTGTATGAGGCTGCAACGCAAAAAGTACGAAAAACAGCGGTACAATTGGGTGCGTTGGATGGCCAAATGGTACAAGTGAAAGGGGGTATCCAAAATACAGATTTTATCGTGGACAAAGGAGCTAATTTTTTGAGTGACCAAGACAAAGTTTCCCTGACGACTTCAAATAAAACTCAGAAACCATGAAAATAGCCGCCTTTTCTGTTAAAAACTACCAATTTACGATTGTTATTTTCGTCCTAATTTTAGCTTTAGGGGTTTCTTCTTTGCTCCAAATGCCCAAGGCGGAAGACCCCGTTTTGAAAGCGACCTTTAACTCAATTGTCGTTGTTTATCCTGGTACAAGTCCAGAAGACATGGAAAGTCTAATTGTTGACCCCATCGAAGAAAAAGTGGCGAGTATCAGCGACATCAAACGAATTATTTCTACTGCCGATGACGGCGTAGCAAGCATACGGATTGAATTTTTGCATGAAGTAGATGCCGAAGAAAAATACAGTGAAGTTCTCCGCGAAGTCAATGCAATAAAAGCCAAACTTCCGACTGATATTTACAGCATAGACGTTTTTCAATATACGCCTGAAGGTGTCAGCATTATTCAATGTGCGCTTATGTCTGAACAAGCGAGTTTTCAGGAACTCAAAACCCAAGCCGAGCGACTAAAAGACCAATTAAAAAAAGTAAAAAATCTCAAAAGCGTTGAAACATGGGCTTATCCTGAACAACAAGTGGCGATTTCCTTGCAATTGGATAAAATGGCACAATTGGGTATTCCAGTTCAGCAAGTGATGGGCGCCATTCAGTCGGAAAATGCCTCTATTCCTGCCGGATTTATTGAAATAGGCCCGCGTAAATTGAATATTAAAACATCTGGCTCTTACGAAAATCTCCGCCAAATAGAACAAACAACTGTTCGAGGGTTGGACAACCAATTGGTTCCATTACATGCCATTGCCGAGATTCGGCGCATCGAAGAACAACCCGCCTATCTTGCCCGTTTGAACGGGAAACGCGCCGTTTTCTTGACAGCGACGCAGAAAAAAAATACCAATATTTTTACCATCAATGAACAAATTAGCCCTGTTATTGATGAATTTCAAAAAAGTTTACCTGCTCATATCGCCTTTGAAAAAAGCTTTTACCAAGCCCAAAGTGTATCCAAACGCTTATTGGGGCTGGCAAAAGACTTCGGAATTGCCATTGTTTTGGTGCTCATCACCTTGATTCCACTAGGAATCCGACCTGCCATTATTGTCATGATTTCCATTCCCTTATCCTTAGCCATTGGATTGGCGGGATTGGATTTGCTTGGGTTTGGTATCAACCAATTATCGGTCGTTGGGCTCGTGATTGCCTTGGGTTTATTGGTAGATGATTCCATTGTGGTAGTGGAAAATATCGCGCGTTTCATTCGGCAAGGATATTCACGGAGAGAGGCGTCCATTGAAGCAACCAAGCAAATCGGGTTGGCGGTTGTCGGCTGTACTGCGACACTCATTTTGGCGTTTTTACCCCTTACTTTTCTTCCAGAATCGTCGGGTGACTTCATCCGAAGTTTGCCGATGGCAGTTATCATGACCGTTTTGGCTTCTTTATTTGTGTCTATCACGATTGTGCCTTTTTTATCGAGTCTCATCATGCCGAAACAGGAGAGAGAAGAAGGAAATATCGTATTACAATACATGCACAAAGGCATCGAAGGGTCGTACAGGAAAATCTTGCAATGGTCTTTGGCGAATCCTTGGCGCACGCTAGGCATTGCTTTGGTTCTATTTATTGGGAGTTTGGCGCTCATTCCCGTAATAGGAATAAGTGTATTTCCTAAATCTGAAAAACCGCAATTCTTGATTAACATAGAAACACCGATTGGGTCAAATCTTGCCACCACAAACGAAGCTGCACTTTTTGTAGAGAAAGAATTAGCGCGTCATGCCATTGTCCGAAATTATGCAACCAATGTCGGAAAAGGAAATCCAAGAATCTATTACAACGTCATTCCGCCAGGAGGAAATTTGAGTAATTTTGCTCAATTATTCGTTCAATTGCAAGAAAAGACAGAAGTACCCGCCCGTACGGCTTTCATCGATACCCTTCGCCGGCAGTTTTCTACGTATGCCGGCGCAAAAATTAAGGTGATTGAATTTGAACAAGGTCCGCCCGTCGAAGCACCGTTAGGTACGCGTATTTTTGGAAATAACCTCGATAGTTTGCGTCAAATTGCACTTCGTGTGGAGAAAGCGTACAAAGAAACGTCGGGGACAATCTATGTTTCCAACCCAATGGCGGCAGTAAATACGGATTTTCGGGTACAAATAAATAGAGAGAAAGCGGGTTTACTAGGTGTACCGATAGTGGAAATCGACCGAATGGTTCGTTTGGGAATTTCAGGAATAGATATTGGCCAATTTAAGAACGAAGCCAACGAAGACATTCCGATTCGGGTGGGCATTGATTTATCTCAAAAACCGACATTAAAGACTTTTGACCATTTATATGTGACGAGCCAAACGACGGGCGCACAAATTCCGCTTGCCCAGTTGGTAACGGTAGAATTTGAAACCTCCCCTAATAAGATTAATCATTTTGACCAAGAGCGCTACACGACGGTTAGTTCGTTTATTGCCAATGGATTTCTCTCTCCAGCTGTATATAGCTCATTTCAGGAAAAACTAGCGCAAATTGAACTTCCAGCAGGATATTATTTCCAAGCAGCAGGAGAACAAGAAAGACAAAAAGAGACATTTGGCGGATTAGGGAAAATTATCCTTATCACCCTTTTTGGGATTTTAGCCGTGTTAATTCTTGAATTTAAGACATTTAAGAGCTCCTTGATTGTCTTGTCGGTGATTCCGTTGGGAATGATTGGAGCGGTTGGAATTTTGTATCTGACCAACAATTCCCTGTCGTTCACGGCGATTGTCGGCATCATTGCACTGGCTGGCATAGAAGTCAAAAACTCCATTTTGTTGGTGGACTTTACCAATTATCTCCGAAAAGAAGAAAAACTAAGCATAGATGAAGCCATTGAAAAGGCAGGGGAAACGCGTTTCATTCCCATTGTTTTGACTACCTTAACGGCTATCGGCGGATTAATTCCCTTGGTTTTAGAGCATTCTCCGCTGTACTCTCCGCTTGCTTTGGTCATCATCGGCGGACTTATCTCGTCTCTGGTACTTACGCGTATTGTTACACCCGTTTTGTACAAATTACTTCCGCCAAAAGTGCAATAAAAGGAATTTTTACAAACCAAATACTGTAATCAAAAAAGGCTACTTATTCCCATAAGTAGCCTCTTTTGATAGATTAGCAAGTACTTATTTCATACTAAAATTAGTACGCGCCAAGTTGCTCACACTTTTAGCGACGATGTCACCCGCTTCATTTTTTATTGTGCAGGCGGCATGAATGAGTGTTTTTCCTTCCTTGATAACCTCCGAAGTCACCCACACAAACTCACCTTGCTTGGCAGGTCTCAAATAATCTACATTCAAGTTAATGGTTGCATAAAAAGCACCTTTGTCTAGCGAGTAAACCGTTGCGCCGAGTACTTCGTCCATCATCGCGGCAGACACGCCCCCGTGTAAAATCAGGGCAGGATTGGTAAATTCTGGCTTGACCTCAAATTTGAAAGTGAGACTTCCGTACTCCACAGCCGTAAGTTCTCCGTCTAGCCATTTCGCCACAAGTGACGGACTCCCCTCACCCATTCGCCCTCCGATATGGGCACGCATAAAATCAAGAATTGGATTTGTCATTTTTCAATATGTTGTGAATAATTTAACGAATAATTGCCTGATAAGCAGCCGTATGCATCCGCTGACGAATACGTAACAAATTAATTTTGTTGTTTTCTTCATTCGGATATACCCGATTAGAAAGAAAAATAAAGAGTAAATCTTCTTTTGGATCTGCCCAAACGACGGTTCCCGTAAAACCGGTATGCCCGAACGTCAGTGGCGAAGCAAGCGGCGAAAAAGTGGCACTATTTTCCGACGGATTGGGCTTATTCCACCCCAACCCTCGACCACTTTTTGGGGAGACCGTCTGCGCAAAATACTGAACGGTTTCTTTCTTAAAGATACGCTCTGGGCCATAAACTCCTGACTGTAAGTGCATTTGAAATAACTTTGCCAAATCCCACGCATGGCTAAACAAACCCGCATGACCAGCTACTCCACCAAGCAAGGCTGCGTTGGGGTCATGGACAGTTCCATGAATTGCCGCTCCTCTGAAAAGATAATCGTTAGCAGTTGGCGCAATTCTCTCTTTCGGAAACACATTCGTAGGGTTAAACAGCGTCGCCGTCATTCCCAACGGGCGATAAATGGCATTTTTAACAAATACATCCAACGGTTGCTTCGTGATTCTTTCAACCATTTTTTGCAACATGATTAACCCCAAATCACTGTATAGGTATGTATACTCTCCTCTGACATCTTGGCGTGGGTGTAGTTTTGAGTCAATCACCCATTTCCAGACGTCTTCACCAATGGTAGGTTTTATAAATAGTTGTTCTGTGACAGCTAGACCATTCCCTTCATTTGAGGCAAGATAATATTCATCTTGAAAGGTATTTCCTACCTTTGTTTCACGCCAAAAAGGCACAAAAGCAACCAAACCAGCTTGATGCCATAAAACATCTTGAACCGTCATTTTATCCTTATTTGTTCCTGCTAATTCAGGTAAATAGGACTTCATTGGTTGGTGTAATTCGATTTTTCCTTGTTCATATAAAAGCATGACAGCCTGTAAAGTTGCTGCAACTTTGGTAATAGATGCCAAGTCGTATAGACTTTCTCGGGTAATTTTGGAAGGGTCGCCGTAGCGATATGTTCCAAAAGATTTTTCATAAACAACTTTTCCACGACGCGCTACTAGCACTTGGCAACCAGGGTAAGCACCTTTGGCTATACCTTCTTGCGCAATGGTATCAATTTTCGCTAATTTTTGTGCATCCATCCGAACAAAGAATGGATTTTCTATACCTAACCGATTGGCAGACCAAACCATTCCTTGGCCTAATTTCTGTGTTTTATGCGCCGTTACAGGTAATTTTCCGGTAGCATTCTGTCCTCCGAAAATCACTTGTGCCACCGCCCGATGTGCACCGGGGTCATCTTCGTATCCACAAACTAATTGGCTACTTCGTGCAAATAATTTGAGTCCGTACGGATTTCCAAAAGCACAAACCACAACTTTTGTTCGTTTCTGAAGTTCCTCAATGAATTGAACCGTTGAATACGTTACCCCAAAATTTCGCGCGGATAAATTATTCATATCGTGTATACTCACAAAAACGACCTGAAACTTACTCGCCTCCTCCAACACCCACTGCCATTCACTTTCCTTGCTTGGCTTAAAAGGAATGGAATAGTGCTTAACCTCGGCGTAGCGGCTCAATGTTTCTTGAAAATCACTGCCTAACTCCCGACCTATTGCTACAGAGGCAAACCTTGTCGTATCCAAACGGGAAAACGGCAACAAGTTTCCTTCATTTTGGATAATCGTAACTGCTTGATTGAACGCTTTTTCTTTGATTTGCTCAGCCAAAAGTGAATTTAAGTCAGTCTGAATATCCTTTTCAGATAAAGGAATAAACCGGTGTGCGCCAGCCCAATATTTTGCCCGAAGAATTTTTCGTACTTTTTGGTTTAACTCGTCTTCCTTCACTTCTTCCGCTTTTACGGCTTCCAAAACAGCTGCATACGCAACGGGTAATTGCGCCGTTTGCAACAACAAATCATTTCCGGCTTTCAGTGCTGCTACCTCTGCTTGACCTGTCGGGTAAAATTTGGTAAGCCCGCGCATATTGAGCGCATCTGTGATAATGAGACGGTCAAAACCAAGTTCTTTCTGTAAGACATCTTGCACAATCCGCTTGGATACCGTTGCAGGAGTATTCATGGCTGCATCTAGACTAGGCACAAAAAGGTGTCCAACCATTACGCTAGCAACACTGTCTTGAATTAATTTCTGAAAAGGATAAAATTCGTTGGCGCGAAGGCGGCTTTCGGAATGACGAATAAGTGGTAAAGCCAAATGGGAATCACTGTCTGAGTCTCCGTGGCCCGGGAAATGTTTGGCAGAACCCATCACTTTCATGCGACGCAAACCCCGATTATATGCGACGGCCAATGCGGCTACCCGCTCTTTGTCTTCACCAAAAGAACGAAAGTTAATGACCGGATTTTCTGGATTTGTGTTGATGTCGGCAACGGGAGAAAAATTAATATGTACGCCTATTCGTCGGCAATGTTGACCGATGATAGCCCCAATTTCTTCTACAATACGTGGATTTTGAATAGCCCCAAGCGTGATACTTTTCGGAAAAGAGAATGTGCTATCTAGGCGCATACCAAGTCCCCATTCTGCATCCATGCCAATTAATAACGGAATTTTGGAAGCAGCTTGGTATCTATTTGTCAACCGTACTTGTTGGCGTGCATTGCCCTGAAAAAAGATAATTCCCCCTAAATGATATTTTCGAATTTGTTCTTCTATAAGCCGATAAGAAGACTCTGTCCGATTTGAGTAAGTCGAAATCATAAATAGCTGACCTACTTTTTGTTCTGTCGTGAGGGTAGCTAAAACACTATCTGCCCACGCATTTTGGGCACGAACGAACTCTTTTTGAGCAGGCGTGACGGCTTGTAAAGAAGTCGAGTCTGTAAAAAAGGAACCCCTATCTTTTATAGGATTTGTAGCTTCTACTGTTTCTATGGCGAACTCCAAGAAGAAGTGAAAAAGAAAGTGTTGAACTAATATCTTAATGGAGAAAATCATCTGTATCTAATCTTGCGTATCAATGTTTCTGGGAATTTGAAAAGGGGCGTTCCCAAATTTACACATAAACCCTTTCCCGAACGGTATAAAGGAATGAATTAATGCAATTTTTCTCACTATCTCGATTGTTTCGAACATAAAAAGCATTTACTGATTCCCATATATTCTCCTTAGAAGAACTCACACAAAAATTAAGAGCCAACTATATCACATCAAAAAAATAGAAGTATCCCCAATTGGATTAACAATTTTTTAATATTATTTACTCTCTGCATTCAACTAAATTTGTTCTAAAACAACATGCGCTTTTTCCCTTTAAACCAACAAGGTTTACTCTCTTTTTTACTTATTGCTACACTTACTACAAGCTGTTTACCTAAAGTGCCCGTATCACGGGTACAACCTACGCTTGTCACAGAACGAGTCGCTTTAGACTCAGATGACACCGCCATTTGGATTCATCCGACACAACCCAGCCAAAGTCTCATCTTGGGAACAGACAAAGGAAACGACGAAGGAATGGGTGGAATTTATGCGTTTTCATTGACGGGTAAAATAGACACATCTAAAACGATTCAAAACGTTCAACGCCCCAATAATATTGATGTTGGATATGGTTTACCAATTGGTTCAGACTCAACCCTTGATTTTGCGGTATTCACAGAGCGAAATGTACAAAAAATGCGCATTATTCATGTTCCTTCCATGCAGTTCCTAGATGGTGGTGGCATAGATGTATTCGAAGGAGAAACAGAACGTGACCCAATGGGAATTTGTGTATATCAAGAGCCTATTTCACACCGAATATTTGTCTTTGTTGGAAGAAAAAACGGTCCTAGTGATCAATACATTTGGCAATATGAACTTTCGTATTCGCAACAAAAAAAGCAAATCACCGCGCAGGTCGTCCGGAAATTAGGTCAATTTAGTGGCAAAAAAGAAATTGAATCTTTGGTTGCAGACCAAGAAAACGGATACCTGTATTACTCTGATGAGACTGTGGGAGTTCGCAAATACCTTGCTCATCCGGATAGCTCTACCAGAGAATTAGCTTTGTTCGCAACACGGCACGTCAAACGCGACCACGAAGGACTTTCCATTTATAAAACCGGAGCTACAACAGGATATATTTTACTCTCAGACCAACAAGCCAATCAGTTTCATGTTTTTCCGAGAGAGGGTACAGCTACCAACAAACATGCGCATCCATTACTCAAACGCATAAAAACAGCCACACTTGAAAGCGACGGAAGTGATGTGACCTCCATCTATTTGAACGAACAATTTCCGAGAGGGTTATTTGTAGCCATGAGTACAGATGGAACATTTCATTTCTACAATTGGACAGATATAGCTGGGAAAGAATTGAAGTAACTCCATTCATATTTTTAGAAAGGTCTTTCTATCTGTAAATCAAAGATAGAAAGACCTTTTTTCTGTAACTTACACGTGCTAAAATCAAGTCCTACACAACGAATTTTGCATGAAATCAATCTTTGTACAAGACATTTTATTTGGTATACTTTTTCATTAGAATGAAATTGAAAAATATACTTGAAACAAAACTCCATTAGCAACTCTAATTCGTTAAATAATTGACTTCAAAAGATAGCTAAACAGACCTTTTACAAATAAAAATGCCCTCCTTTTTGGAGGGCATTTTTTACATAAAAACAAGCGAATTTTTATTTTCCGAATAAGTCATATTTTACACCAAAACCGATGCGCGCATTGTAAAATTCCTCTTGGTAAGTTCGTACCCGAATCCCTTGATAGTATCTCAAAGGCTGATTTGTCAGGTTATTTGCTTCCAAATAAACGCGTAAACTTTTAGAGAATGCATACGATGCGTTTACATCTAAAAATGTCTGTCTGTCATAATACAAATCGTTGAATTGGCTACTTCCGATTTCATCGACGTAGTCACTTGCATAATTTAATGATGCACGTACAACCAACTTCTTATTTTCATACGATAGAGACGCGTTCAACATATGCTTAGCAGTTCCAGGAAGAGCAATGGTTTCGTTTTCTCTTCCTTCAATACCGGTTGTAGTAGATTGTGTAAATGTATAATTCGTATAAATACCTAGCCCCTTGAGTGCGCCGGGTAAGAAATCCAATTGGCGTTGTAGAGCAACTTCCAAGCCGGAAACACGTGCAGTTCCACCGTTTTCTGGTCGAGTAGAACTAACCAACTGCCCAAATCTAGGGTCATTTACGTTCAAGACGGTTTGGGTATAAATGAAGTTCTTAATGTCCTTATAAAATCCACCGAACGAAACCAAACCCACAGATGCAAAGTAATTTTCGTACATGACATCAAAGTTAGACGAAGTTGTTGCTTCCAAATTAGGATTTCCTTGCTCCAGCGTCTGATTGTCAGGGCTGTATATCGCAAAAGGAACCAATGAAAAATAGCCTGGTCGTGCCAATGTATTTGTCCAAGCTGCTTTCAGGATAGCATTTTCTGTAAATTGATAACGTGCATGTGCACCCGGAAGTAAATTTGTGTATTGCTTAGAGAAAACAGGCGTTTGCACAGCTACCTCTTCGTCTTCGTCAAAGGTATATCCTTGGTAATCCACAGATGTACTCTCTAGTCGAAGACCGACAGAACCCGTTAATTTGTCTGATACACGAAGGTCAGTCATGACATAACCAGCAAAAATTTGCTCCTTCGCATTGTAGTTAGACGTGATATACTCCCCAATAGCATCTTCTTTTTCAAAGAGCGAAGTATTTCCTAAATCCAGACCTCCTAGGTAGCTACTTGTCACGAAAACACCAGGCACATACTGCGGCCCATTAAGGAAAACGCGCTCATTTTGTAAAGAATTCGGTAACGCACCTAAATTATTTCCGGCAGCAGTTAACCCATCAATAGATTCGTACACATCATACGAATTAGTTCTAATTTTATCCTTGTAGCGATAGCGACCACCAAATTTTAGTTTATTTTTATTAGCAGAAAAAGGAAGTTCAAAATCAATTCGACCGTTGTAATCGGTTTCGTTTGTATTGTCATTTGCTTCGTAAATTTCATTTAATCCAAGTCCAAATGCTGCATTTTGATCTACAAGTGTTACAAGATATTTGGCTGGGTCTTGTGTATTCACAACCACTTGTGCATTAGAACGGTGTGTAATGTAGCGCTCGTTTGGTCTGTCTTCTAAGGCTTTGGCGTACGTTCCGCTCCAAGTCATTTTTAAAGCACCAAATAGGTCTTCTCCAGAAAGTGTGACATTGGCAACACGTTGATCTTCCAAGCGCGTATTTTGGTTTCTATCGTTATCTATACCCCCTTTTGTTTGAATACCAACACGACCTCGTAGCTCAAGAATATTTTCACCTAATTCTTTGAAGTTTCCTGATACAACCGGCGTATTCAATCTATCTACACGAAAACGGTATCTATTTTCTCTATCATCTCGCCAATTGTACATGGCATTCAAGAAAATCGTATGTCCCTTGGCAATTTTATAATCTGTTGCGAGCGATGTACTTCTTCTTACGCGTTGTACATCGTATTTTCTTAAATCGAACCCACTCAAAACAACCGGGTAAGCAGGGTTAGAGGTTTCTACCCAAACGCCTTCAAAATTATCTGAACCAAAAACGTGATTGTTGTACGAAGACGACAACACAACTCCCAATTTTTTATCTAAAAACCGATTTCCTAGCACCAATGAAAAATTACTCATTGGTTTATTCGATAGTAAATTAATTCCGGAACCAACAGTACTCGATACACGTAAACCATCTGAAGCAGAACGTGTTACTAAATTGACAGACCCACCAATGGCATCTGCATCCATGTTAGGCAAAACAGCTTTGTTTACTTCAATCGTTTGAATCATATCCGCCGGAATCAAGTCCATTTGCACATTTCTGTTATCTCCTTCAGCAGACGGAATACGCTCTCCGTTTAATGTTACTGAGTTTAATCCGGCTGATAACCCCCGAATGATGATATTTCTCGCCTCTCCCTGGTCATTTTGCATAGTAATACCCGGAATCCGTTTCATGGCATCACCAATATTTGAATCTGGAAAACGACCAATTTGGTCAGCTGCTACAACATTTGTAATATTAGCGTTGGTTCTTTGTTGGTTCAAGGCTTTTGCTTGACCTTTCAATCTATCTCCCAAAACAATGACTTCGTTCCCTAAAATCCCTGCTTCTTCTAATTGTATGGTAATTTCGTTATTAGACGAGCTCACATCTATTGTTTGGCTTTTTGCTTGATAGCCAATATAACTTACCGTTACGGTTGCTTTTCCGTTCGATAAACCTTGAAAAACGAACCGACCCGTTTGGTCAGAAATCGTCATTCGTGTTTGGTTTCCTTCCAGCTTTATCGTAGCTCCAGGCATAGCCAAACCCAACTCATCCATCACTTTGCCCTGTAAACGAGCAGATTGAGCGTAAGTCGTACTTGTATGCAATACAAATAAACTAATGAATAGTACTGTAAAATAACGTAGCATATTTTGCTTTTTTGGTTTAAAAAGTCAAAAGTAGTGTCACCCGTTTATCTCAAAGTAACTAGACTATTACCAAATCTTTATGTATTCTGTATGTCCCATTTTCTTACTTTAGTCAAAGAAGAAGGGGCTGTCTCATCTCTGAAACAACCCCTACTTATCTTGTAAAACCAGTAGTTCTTATAAGTTGAAATTCAAACGACCGAATACATATCGACCATTGAACCCAAACTGCTGTACTCTTCTAGAATACACAAAGCGACCCAAACTGAAGTTATTTGCGTGTGTGTGGATATCTTGGTACACGTCAAAGATATTATTTGCTCCCAAAGAAAGATTGATTCCTTTCGCAATGTCATAATTCACCGTCACATCCGTAGTTGTTTTAGGTGTAAATGTTTGGTCAAGTACTTCTCTTTGTCCGGTTAGTGCATTTACAGGGAAGTTTTCTGGACGACTTAGGTTCATTGTTGGATCTAAGAATACGACTTGTCCGAAACGCACAGCGCGTACCATGAATGCCAATTTACCAATCTTGTAGTTTGCCATGAAACTCACTTTATTTTGTGGGTTTGCCACTTCAATACGGCTTTGGTCTTCTCTGTTAAAGTAATTTCCAGCTTGACCCGTTTCTTGTAAAATCGCAGATGCCTTGATGATTGGGTTGCCATTTGCATCTTTCTTCACTTCGTTTTGAATAAACGCTCCTGCCAATGTCAAACGCA
>JBKBRQ010000057.1:0-13905 GCA_046292055.1 Spirosomataceae bacterium
GCCCGATGAAAAAAACTCCGATTGTGTCAGACTACTTTTTTCATACAATGTGCCTGAGATTGTATTTAAAAACAAATCCCCAATGTTCGCTAAAGTAGAATCAGAAGGATCACTCGAATTTGAAATTATCGATTTACCCGTCGCACCAGCAACTCCTTGCGGACCTTGTACCCCAGTCGCACCTTGTGGACCAACAAGAGAAATGCCATTTCCCCAAGAAGTTGAAGACTTAGGGCCAAACAATCTCTTAGTAGTAGTATTAATATAGAAATCATTTGTATTGCCAAGTGATAACGGAGGGTCAACTGTTCCATTAAGAATAGTTTTTTGTTTGTCTAGTCTAGGCTCAATTCCATCTATTTTATCTATCAAATCATTTTTTGCAGATATAACAAGGTTTTTTTCAGACGTCGCTAGGTCTGCAGCAAAAGCTGCAACTTCTTCAGAGACTTGACATGAATATAATATTTCGGATGCCTGATTGACTTTTTCGTTTATACCTACTACCAAATTATCAATCTGATTTTTTTTATTAGTCACTTCGGATAGTATCATCTCAGAAGTATTTTTTGCCGATAATACTTGTGCGATTGATAAAGTCGGGATTGACGAAAATTTAACAGTGTGAGTAACCCCATTTATAAGAGATTCTACTTTAATCATGATGTTTTTGAATTTGATAATGTGATTTTAGCTCTGTATATTTCAAACAAGTCACCTTGACTAGATTTTGAGAATATATTTAAAAAGTAAGTACCAGAAACTGTAAACAATTTGAATGGCTCTATTTCAACAATATCAATCCCTCCAACAATAAGGCTTTTTTCCATTACCAAATCTCCATTTTCATTACCATATCGCCAATATGCGATAAACTGCAAGTCAGATAATGACTCTATTACACCATTACTATTTGTGATTGTCAAATTACCACCACTAAATGTAGTATTGCACAGTACGGTACCGAGGTCTATTAATGTAGGTCTATTATTCATTGTTACTAATTTTATGTAAAAATGGACTCAAATGCGCGTTTTAATTAGGACGCAAAATTTTACCTTTGTCTTGCTAACATCCAGAACCGGGGAATAATGGAAAATTACAAAGTAAAAATCGACCTTGAGCCGGAGGTCAAGAAGGTGCTCATCAACCGATATGGGCACGGTGACGACATTATCCGCCTCACGCTGCATAGCGTGGTGGGGCAAATCTTTGCGGCTTCTAGCCAAAAAATTGGCTACCAGCATTATATCCCGACCGTGAAAGAACCTCGCGGGATTACCTTCGAATACTGCGGGAATGAACTCCGAAATCATTATTTACCCGTGAGTAAGGTCCCGAGGGTCAAGAGATTGCTGTATCACATCGTGCTAGAAGACCTGAGAGTTACCTGTGAGGCGTTCCGGAGTATGGGTAATTCTGACTACAATGCTGTCAAGTTTTTTTGTGAGAAGTATGGCATAGATGACGAAGACATATCGCAAGAGACTCTGAGAAAGAGAATCCGGGAATGGGAGCGAAATCAGAGCAAAAAGAATGTTAAAAAAAGTTCGGCTGTTTCTGTAACTCTGTGAGCATTTACGCAAAAAGTAGCGGATTTACGTAACCCCACACTACTTTACGTCTGTGCAAATCCTTTGCTATTGTTATAAAAAAGACATAAAACACGTCTCAACAAGTACTTTGATACTTGTGTGACGTGTTTTTTTTCGTCCTATATTTTTGCCTTCTGTTTTCTAAATTTTGTAGCATGGAACAGCAAAAAATTGAAGGATACACAAGAGGTATAAACCTGCCCTGGCTAGAGAAAATTTGGCTCGTGCCCGTGAACAAGTTACTGCCCACAGCCCGGCTAGACGCATCTCCGGGTACGGGCATTATGACGAATGCCAAGATTGTACTTATTACGTTCCCACCAGCAGCGGCTTACCTCGATATCGTGCCGGATAGCCCAAGCACGTACATGGTCAAGATTACCATGCAGCAGCCCGGACTTGCAGTCCTGATGCGAGACTTAATAGAGAAATCCAGAGGAATGGATTACCAAGTCTTGGCTTTAGACCGGAATGGCTTGTTTTTCGAGTTTGGGCAAAAAGAAGGTGGGCTGAAAATCGGCTACCAATACACCAACAACTCGAGGGCTGTCACGAACGTAGAGTTATCTGGGAAATTAGCCCACTTCAAAGTAGGTGACAGCACGCATGCTCCTGATTTTCTTGCCGGAAGGGGCTTTTCAAATGAATTTTCCATCGAATTTTTATAAAAAATGACAGAATCTATTAAGAGTTTTATTGCGTCACAACTGCCTTCCAACGTCAGTTTTGGCATTTTGGCGACAAATATCAGAGCCGTTTTGAACACCCTGACCGACTGGGTAGCCAACGTCCTGACGGGCAACACGTATTTCCAAGCGTCCGTAGTTGCAACCAGCAGCAACGCAATTACGATCACGCACAACCTGAATTTAACCGAACCAAACAACATGATTGTGCAGGTTCGGAATGCTACAGACGGGCGTATCGAAACCGTGGACGTCATCAATGCGACGGCAAACACAGTGCAAATCCGTATTTATAAAGGCGCATATCCGACCACCTGCCGGGTGCTTGTGTTTGGTTCGAGTAACCCACAGTACGTGATTCGGAGGCACTTAATCCGAACAGAATTGCTCACGCACACGGTGAACGAAGAAGCAAAAGACGCCATTTTGGTGATGAGTAGCAACGGCGCGAAGTCTGTCACGATAGACGCCAATTTTCCGGTAAATTCTGAACTAACGCTCGTGAATGCCTCCAGTTCGGGCAATATATCTGTCACGTTCCCGGGTGGAGTGTTGGGGAATTATGCCAGTAACCAAGCCTTCACGGTGCAGCCAAACAACGGTTCACAGTCATTTACTGTCCCGCAAGTCAGTTTTACGGGCAGAATTACGGCTATCCGAACAGATGCCGGATTTTGGGTTTTCGTGTAAATTCTAGTCCTAATTTATGCGAAAAGTGCTGCTTTCCTTTGTAACAGAAAGTAGTAGCCACTCAATTTTATAGCCATGGAAATACTTGCCCTCTTAGAAGGGTATCTACAAAAAGTGCCTGACTACAAGTCAGACGAACAAAAACCACCGGAGATTGCTCACGTGTGTGGGGTAAACCTGTACACGAAAGACGAACTCCGGTGGTATTTTGATATCAAGACCGTAGAAGCACAAGACGGGAAATTGGTAGCAGTCATTCCAGTGAATGGATTTTTGTCGCCAAGCTGGTACGGAGGAACCAATACGGAGTGGCTAAAAACACAGCTATCCGTTGCCGCTGACAATGCACTCGTTCATGCGATTGTACTTAATATAGAGTCACCGGGTGGAACAGTATCCAATACGCTAAGTACAGCAAAAGCAATCTTAGAAACTCGAAAGAAAATGCCTGTGATTGGGTATACGCAAACCATGGCGGCATCGTCTGCCTATTGGTTGTATAGCCATTGCGAAGAGTGTTTTTTAGAAAACAAAACCTACTCTAGCGTGGGGTCTATCGGAACGATAGTGTCTATGTTTTCGCAAGACGAGTATAACAAAAAGAACGGGTTTGAGTATCGTATCATCCGGTCGAAGGGCTCGGAGGACAAAGCACTTGGCAACCCGAACGAACCAATAAACGAAGACGCTGTGGCAGAAATGCAGGCATTAGCCGACAGTCTGAGAGTGGAATTCCTCAATTCCGTTTTGGCTGTGAGGCCAAAAGTTGACTCAAAAATAACAGGAAAAATGTACTACGGTAGCGCAGCTATCTCGGCAGGTCTTGCCGATACCATCGGAGATTTAAACGCTGCTCTGAAACGAGCGGACTATTTAGCTAGGAAACGTTAATTTTTAAAAAAATGCATAAAATCCAGATTCTTGCAGGGATGCTCGCGAACCTGTTTACGAAGAACCCAGAAATCGAGCAAAAGGACGAAATCCTTCAGGCGCTGACAGGCGTAGAGACAGAACTCACAGCCAATGCGCCAGCAGCCGCACCCGTTGCAGCTGTTAAAACAGAAGCTACTACACCAGTTGTGGCTCCTACTACTGCACCAGTTGCAGAGGTTAGTGAACCAGTTGCTGTTGCTCCTACCGTTGACATCGCCGCTCTGAAGGCACAAGTCATCCAAGCGGTAATGGCGACACCAGAAATCGTTGCTTTGAAAGAAAAAGCAGACAAATGGGATACGCACCAAGCAGCGATTGGCAATGCTGGAACACCAAGCGGCGATGCAGGAGCCCCTCCTACATCTACACCAGGTGAAATGACGATGGCGCAAATCCAAGCGATTCACAAATACGCATTTGATTGATTAATTAACCCGGCAGAGATGCCATGAAAACCAGAAAAAAATGACAATGATTAACGTTTCGACGCTTGTCGAAAAATTGAGAACCGACCAACGGGTCTACGAAAAAATCTTTGAGCAACGCCTTAGAACACTTGCCGAGGCAAAAAAATACCTTGTACCCTTCCCAGTAGGTCGTGAGGGTGAAGCTGTTTTGGTTCGTGAAACGCTTGGCAACTTGACACAGCCAGGCCGTAAGGGAACAACCAATTTTGTCAGTTCATTTGCCGACTTGAAACAGCGCATTGGGAAACCAAAGCCGATCAAAGTCGATTTGAAGTTGACGGAAATCGAGTTGGCTACGCTTCAACGCAATTACATTGCAAGAAGAGAACAAGCAGACCCACGCGACATCTACGACGTAGCAGGACGTAGCTACCTAATGGGTAGAATCTACCGTAAAATTGAGGACGAAGTGTCCCGCGCATTTTACAAGGGTGTAAATGCAGACACGGGCGTTCAAGGTGGATTGAACTTGTTTAACGGCTTCGAAGCCTTGTTTTTACAGGGTTATTTGACTCAGGCAAATGGCGGAATTGGCGACATTCCTGTCGAAAACAAAGTGGCTTCTCCAGCTATTGCTATCACGCAAGCCAACGTGATTGCAGAGTTGAAGAAAATGCGTGACGTCATCCTCAATTCTCCATATACCAAAGAATTTGCCGACGAACAAGGTACAGTCTATGTAGATTGGAACATTATCGTTATGCTGAATGACGCGCTAGAAGCATCAGACACGAACAGAGACCAGGTTGTTTCGAAAGGTGCTGATGGTACGTATGCCTTCAACAGCTTGCCGAATGTCAAGATTGTCGCACCAAAATTCATGTGGGGAACAGGCAACATGTTCTATTCGATTGAAGGGAACTTGTTCTATCTGTACGAAGATGAATTTGAGATGCAAGGTCCTGCGATTCAGTTTGAGAAAACAGGTCGTGACCTGAACATCTTCATCGACGGTTCAGCGTCAGTAGATTATGCGGATGGTCGCCTAATCATTTTGTACAAGTAATTAACCGCCTGGGGGTAAAACCCTGGGCACAACTATTTAATAGCACATGTCAACGACAACCACAATTAGAGCGATTCACAAAGCCAACCGAGGTCTAGCCAACTTGGGTGGAATCGTAAAATTAGAATTATATCAAGCAAGTGACTTCACAGACAACTGGCCCAAGTCTAGCCAAGTTGTAGCTGGCGAAGTGACGGTAGTTCCACCATTGAAGGCGACGGCAACTCCAGTAGTCCTGACCTTCGACATCGGGACTTGCAAAGTAACCACGCCAAAATCGGGAACATTTGGTTACGAAACTTACGCACACAGCGCTGAGTGCAAGAGTGCCGGGATTGGTAAGGACAAGGCAGCCGCGTTGCACAGCTACCTGAACGAAGGTGTTGTAGCGATTGCAACGAACAAAGAAGGCGAACGCCAAGTGTTAGGGCAATCTGCGATTCCGTTGCAAGTAATGGACGAGCCAGACACGGGTGCGAAAGGAGACGATGGCGCGTTTGTTTCTCTGAAATTAAACGGCACTGACCGTTATGGTTGGGGAACTGTATTCATTGCAGACTCTGTAACAATGCCCGTAGCCACGCTACCAGCAACAGGTACTGAACCTACCTATTAATTTTTCAAACCATGTTTCACATTAAAAAAGGGGTAGTTTTACCTAAGTTTTTCCGAAAAGGCAGCCAAACGCTTGTGTTATCTGAAGAGACGACACAAGAAGAATTGGCTGCTTATTGGGACGATAAAGGAGTGAGACCTTACCTCGATAAACAAGAAGATGAACAAAGAAATCAAACAAGCACAACAGGAGGCGAAGAAGAGACTCCTGGAGATGGGACTCCTACAAGAAGTAGCAGAGCCCGAAGTACCGACAGAAGACCTGCAAGCGAAGGTACAAGCGCAGAATGAGGAAATCATTGATTTGGCTGAGAAGTTAGTCAAGACGACTGAAGCCCTCGAAGTAGCAGACGCGCAAATTGGTCGCTTAAAGCTTGAACTTGAGAAGTTGCAAGGAGAACCTAAAAAAACAAAGTAACCCCAAAAAGCCGGCTTGTATGAGTCGGCTTTTTTTATGTACTTTGTGACGCTAACATCAATAGTTCTATGTCATTCCGAGTGCCAACGGCATTGTCGGTAAGGCGGGGAGTGCAAGCCTCCCACCTCGGAATGTATAGTTCTTGGTGTTAGCAGGACTTACCGACTTTTTTTCTTTATGGAGCCATTGAAAACTGACCTACGGAATTACTTACAAAAAGAGTGCAACATTGATGTTGATAGATTAATCAACAGCCTAATGCAGTACTTAGAACTCCCCGAAAATCAGATAGATGACATTGATATTCTCGAATATAAATTCTTGGATACCATGCTCCGTACAGAACCTGTTGAACAATTTATCCAGATTTTGAACAATGACGAGCGAGCAGCAATTGAGCCAACTACAAAGCAAAGCCAGAATGATGGAAAAACTCCATCGCGCTGGACAGGTTTCGGCAGAAAGAATGCAGAACGCACAGGAGGAATTGAGGTTATTCGCCTCGCGATTCCTGCCCCAGAACGAGGAGAATGATTTAACAGAGCCAGAGGCAACCGATGAACAAAGTGCCTCCGTGGAAAAGACGGAAGTTCGCCATGAAAACCCCAAAAGCGTAGCAGACCACCAGTTGGAGCTCACACAACTAGCCGCTAAATTACGGCAGGAACAAGCCAAACTGTCTAATACGCTGCACTTGATTTCTCCAGACACGAACTGCCTGGAACTCGTCGAGAGCATTCTCGTTTTACGTTCAGAAATTGAAACCGTCTGGACGCGCAAAAAGATGCTTGACCGTGGGATTGACCTCGCCAAAGAGGAAAGCCCTGCCGAACAAGCAGTGAACATCGAAGAAAAAAATAAGCTGACTGTCTTAATTCGTCGATTGACAGATAAGAAGTCGAAACTTAGAAAAAAATTAGATGATTTGCGCCAACCCGAAAAAAAACGAGTGAATTGGGAAATCGAATTGGTTGAAACGGAGGCACTTCTAGCCGAAGCAAAAATCAATCGAGATAAATTATGACTACCACCCCATTAAGTTGGACCACAGAGAAACGCAAGGTTTCAGAACTCATCAATTATCAGTACAATCCCCGGAAGATGTCCGCAGAACAAATGCGGATGCTCCGTAATTCGCTCGAGGAATTTGGGCTGGCTGAAATCCCCGTAATCAATGCAGACAATACGCTCGTTGCTGGCCACCAGCGATGTGCAGCTATGTTGGCACTTGGTTGGGGCGAAAGAGAAATCGATGTTCGGGTACCAAACCGAGCCCTGGACGAAAAGGAATTGAAGCAATACAACTTCAACTCAAATGCAATCAAAGGCGATTGGGTAGACAATATCCTTCAGGAGCATTTCAGTTTTATCGACTTCTCAGAATACGGGTTGGCATTTGATAACCTGCAAGATGAAATCTCGGCAAAGCTAACCGAAGACCACGGCCCAGCAGAGATGCCAATTGTCGCCAAAATGTCGGAGAAATATACGGCTTTCATCATCGTCTGCCGGAATGAAATCGATGAGAACCACATTGCCGAAAAACTGGGCATTAACCGTGCAAAATGCTACAAGTCTTCCAAGGTTGGGCTGTCTCACATTGTCGAATCTGAAAAAGTCATCGACTCATGGAAGAAGTAAAAGTTGTTATCCCGAGCCACAAACGCGCCGAACGAGTAGCTACGTTGGGTGCGGTTTCGAATGCTATTCTGTGCGTAGAAGAGTCACAGGAAGGTATTTATCGAGAAAGAAACCCCGGCGTTGAGATTGTCACGCACCCAGATAGCATCATCGGTTTGGCGAGAAAAAGGGACTGGATTATCAAGCATTTTGGCGATGTGTTTATGCTGGACGACGATATCGAAGATCTGCGCCGGGTGTATGTCGAAAAAGGCGAAGAAGTGAAGGTAAAGCCCGACGTAGCTTACGACTTAATTCAAGTCACGGCAGCAGCGTGCAGAGAGGCAGGCTTTTTTCTGTTCGGGTTTTCGACTACTCCTACTCCACTCCATTTTGATTCCATGTCGCCCATCAAGCTAAGTGGCTATTTTACAGGCTGCGCCCATGGTGTTTTGAAGGGCTCAAAGCTGTGGTATAATCCTGAGATAATCTGCAACGAAGACTATTGGATTTCTTGCCTGAACGCCTACCACCACCGGGGCGGCTACAAAGACCTCCGATTTTACTGGGCACAGAAAGACACGTTTGTCAACCGTGGCGGGCTTGCGGAGTTTAGGAATGTGGATTCCGAGGAAAAAGACTTCCAGCTCCTGCAACGAGTTTTTGGAAAAGACGTGATTGACTTGCGTAAAAATAAAAAAGCCATGAAGCACCCGTTTCAAAAGACATTTCGGCTGCCATTTTAACTGTTTACTGCTTATTTTTTGTACTGACTTACATGCCAAATTAGCTGATAATTAACGGGTTACAAATTTCTGTAATCCGTTTTTCTGGGAGAACTTTATATCAGTTAATTAATCAATCACTTTAAAAGTATAAAAAAGATGGTAGCGAAACAGAGTAAAATCGGCGAAGTAATGAACACGAAAAAAACGGCAAAAAGGAACGCAAAGAAAGCGGATGCAGCCCCGAAAAAAGAAGCAAAACCTAGAAAGAAAAAGGAAGAAGCACCTGCACCTCCAGTAGTAGAGGTAGTGGTAGCTGCTCCAGCAAAGAAGACAGCGATGGAAAGGTTCATCGAGCGCACAGGTGGTACAGAAGCGGACTACTACGCATGGGCAAAAGAATGCGGTATTCGTGGGTCCAATAACGCCAAAGACCGTCAATTAGTCGCCAAACTTGGCATCAAGGCAATCGAAGATTTAAAGACCTACCGAGTGCTTGAGTTTATGCCAGAAGGTGACGTCTTTACGCTTGCTGACTACATTTTGAACCACTGCGAAAATCCGGCTGATATTGCAGCATGCTACTTTGAACTTGCCGGATACGACGCGCAAACGAAGGAATCATTCATCGCGGAGAACATCCGAGCAACGACTAAAGAGAGTTTTGTGAGATTCTCAGACAAAAATCATGTGTCATCGATTTCGCCGAGTTATCTCAAGAAAGACGGCACACCATTGGACATTCAGGCAATGTCTATGAGCATCACGCTAGGAATCGAGGTTACAGAGAATGATTTGGTCGAGTTCATATTGGCTCACAAATGGGGAACCTACAAAGGCAAAACGAAGGATATGCAGGCAAAAATGAAGGCAAAAGTAGAAGCTATCTCTGGATTTGCCGTCACAGAAAAATACATGGAGCATTTGGCTGATATTATTCGAGCAGAAGAAGTAACCAGCAACGCATCTAACGAAATGGACAACGACGATTTGCCTTTCTAAACGACTGCCAAAAAGACTGCAAAAAGAGCCCTGAAAGGGGCTTTTTTTATGCCAAACTTACTGATTATTAGCGGGCTGCAAATTTCTGAAATCCGTTTTTTTGGGAGACCTTTATATTAGTTAATCACCTCAAATACAGTGTATTGTGAAAAAAGAAATGTTCAAAAATTTCAAGAAGTTGACGAAAGCCGAGCAGGCTGCATTGATGGAGTATTACCAAGAGGACCCGTCCAGGATTGGGAAAGTACCTCCATCAAAGAAAAAAGGATTTTCGGACTTGCCAATATTTAGCCAGTTCGAGGCTGAAAAACAAACAAAATTATTCTAAAAAACAGAGCCCAGGGAGGCAACCCCGGGCTCACAAACAACGCTTCAAAATGGTATTGAAAACAGCTGAACACAAATCTATCAAGGAACTTGCAGAGTTGCAAGTCAAGGTCAAGAAAAACCCGTTGCTGCGGAAATTGTACCCGACCAAAGTAATGAGCTCCAAAGATGCCTACAAAATCTTGTGGGAGATTGTCGATAAAGATTTCTTGGACATCCAGGAAACGATGATAGCCATGTATTTTAATCGGAGCAACCAGCTAACAGGCTATAAGGTCATTTCAGAAGGCGGACTTGCCGGAACCACCTGCGACCCCAAGCATGTCTATGCCTTCGCACTCGGTTGCATGGCCTCTGGTATCATCATGGCACACAACCACCCTTCCGGGAATCTGACCCCCTCAGATGCAGACATCAATTTGACGAGGAAACTGAAAAACGGAGGACTGTTCCTTGACATCGTCGTCATGGACCATCTCATTTTTACAGCCAACGAAGGCGAATATTATTCATTTGGAGACCAAGGGAAAATATGAAATACGATATCAAAACAATCAACGGCTATGACTTCTTCGAGTGTTCTTCTGCATTGCAGAAGAGCATTCGCCGCGGACTTGAAGAAGAAGCAATGTTCTGGGCAGTTGAACTTTTCAACTCCAATTTTGCAGAGTACGTCTGGAAACGCATTCGGATTATTACCTGCGAAGACATCGGGCTTGCAAACCCTCATTTACCTGCTACGATTAACGCACTCTATCAGTTCCACAAAGAGCAGGCGAAAAAGAAAGACGACAAAAATCAGCCGGAACGACTGTTTCTAACGCAAGCAATTTTGATGCTTTGCAGGTCTGAAAAAAGCCGATTAATAGATTGGACGTTGCTCCACTCTTGGAACTGTCATCAGTACGAATTGCGGCCAATCCCAGATTACGCCTACGACCGACATAACGAAAAAGGCAGGAAGCTCGGACGTGGATGGGGTCACTTCTTTAACGAAGGCACGAAGCTACACCCACATCAACCCGTTAAAGGTGAGGAAGAAGCAAAAGCCAAGGCACTCGACTCAATCGACGGTGGATGCGGCAACAATCTGTTCCAAGAGCCCAAACCCAAACCACCAAGGCGCGAAAAAGACGAGGGTGACTTGTTTTCGTCCTAGTATGCAAAATGGCTATGCTGCAACTTTGTAGCATAGCCATTTTTGATTAAAACATGAACCTAACAAGACGAGAAGAGCACCCGATGGATAAGTTCAAAGACCATTTGTTGGGTAACAAGTCGCTCACTGCTCAGCGAGATATTGAGTATTTTGAGAAGATGACCTTCACCTGGTCACAAGCCTGCAAGATGTATTCGCCCCAACAGATCATCACAATGGTCAAGGAGCGATACAGCCATGAGAAGACGCAGGCGTATAAAATCATCAAAGATGCATTCTACTTATTTGGCGACACCACAGAAATTTCGAAAGCTGGAGCCAAGAAGGTACTGATTGAAGGTGCTCACCTTGCCTTGCATCTGGCTATGAAAGAGAAAAACTCCGAAATGATAATTAAGGCGATTACTCTCCTACATAAGCTGTACGAATTTGATAAGATGGAAGATACCAATCTACCACCACCATCTGCACGTATGGCAGCAGGTACACGTGTTTATCAATTAACCCAAAACGTCCAAGTCAATAATTATGGAGCAGGTCCTGAAGGTGAATAAAAAACAGCTTGAGTTCCTGATGACCGTACTGGAGAACAAAGCCGACTATCTTAACCAACTCGGTTTTGGCTACAATTCAGGATTTCGGGCGACATTCCAAGCGGGTCGTGGGACGGGTAAGACCAACTTAATCATGCGGCTACTTGCAGAATGCTCCTTTGAACTCCCAAGAGGAAAATTCGGGATTGCGTCCCTGACGTACGCGCACGTTCAGAATGTTGTTCTTTCCCAATGCCGGAAAGTCTGGGAAGAGTATGGCTTGTATGAATATGATGCCAAGGTACGCCCTTGGGGGCACTATGTTGTAAACAGACGACCACCAGCCGACTGGGATAAACCACTCGAAGGGGTGGAAAAATATGACAATGTGATTACCTTCTGTAACGGATTTACCCTCGTTATGCTGTCTGCGGATACTCCAGAATTTGCCCGAGGGTTGAACCTGGACGGGCTAATGATGGATGAAAGCTTCCTACTCACAGAACAGTTTTACAATGCAGTTCTGCGAAAAACAGTGCGTGCCAATAAGTACGCCTTCCGTGACCCACGACCTGAACGCAAGGGATTAAATCACCCGTTGCACTGGCTCATCTGTGACTTTACATCCGGTGCCTGGACTCCAGAGCAGCAATGGATATATCGCACAGAAGACCTCATGAAAGAAGACCCTACCAAGTATTATTTCTTGCAAGCCAATGCCTACGACAACCTAGAAAACCTACCCGGCGATTATATCGAGAATGAACGTCAATCTGCTACCTCAGATATAGCATTTAGAATCGAGGTGCTAAACGAAAGGGTGAGCTTGAAAGGCAACAACTTCTACCCTACCTTCAGTAGAGCTACCCATACCTACTTAAAGACCTACGACTATAGGTTCAATGAGGCTACTAATCTGATGGAGTATACCCGTACAGACTACTCGCTAGACAAAACATTAGATATTGGCTTTGACTTCAATGCCAAGTTTACATCAATGCTCATAGCGCAGGACCACTCAGACGAGAACCAATATCGATTTATTGACGCACTGCACGTTAAGCAATCCAATGACTTCACCATCATTGAACAGATTGCCTATGATTTCTGTAAGAAGTATGCCAACCACCGGAACAAGAAAGTAAGCGTATATGGCGACCGCTCAGGTAATCGCCAAGATGCAGGTATGAAGAAGACATACTACGAAACCATCTTCGATATTCTTCGCAAAGAAGGTTGGCGTGTAACCAATCGTGTGCAGTCCACGTATCCGCCATACTCAACACGATATCAAGTCATCAATTCAATCCTTGCTGGCGACAACTATACAGGGCCAAGCATTACATTCAATCAAGTAACTGCAATGGATGCAATCATAAGCATTGAAAATGCGCCAATCTTTCAAGATAACTTTGAAAAAGACAAACGAAGCGAAAAGAATGAGAAGATTGACCAACGATTTGCGACTCACTTCAGCGACATATTCGATTACATGATTTTTGCAAAGTTCAAGCGATTCACAAACTCATCTCGACGCTCAGCCGTCATGCCTGCGTCTCGGTAACCTACTCACATATTCGTGAATTAAAAATGGCTATCGCCATTTCGCTATTGTGCGGGCTAGGTTACGTTCAGATTAGCGGAAAAAATAAAGCTGATTTTGATAGTAAGTATTTGATATTCAGGAGGGAGGGTAAAAAAAAGAGCGGAAAAGTTTTTCTACAGTCTTGTTTTTTTACGTCCTACTTTGAAAAACGTGCTATAACGAGCTTTGCACACATGGAAAAGACGGTGTATATCAAGGAAGTGAACAAGTTTATACAGTTGGCTGGCAATGGTTTCCCGGAGGAGTTTTCTATTGAATATAGAAAAAAGAACGGAGCGTATGGCGTAAAAAAAAGATGCAGACGCCGGGCGTACATTCCTTACAACTGGGAACAGAAAAAAGACTTGTCGTCTGTGGAAAGAGAAAACAAAATTGCAGGGACGTACAAGCTCGAATATTATGAGGATGGCAAGTGGAAAGAATTTGATGTGCTCATTCCTTTGATGGTGAAGTTTAATGACAAAATTATAGACCATAGATTTTAAAAATGAAAAGAATTGGCAATGGAACTAGGGTTTTAGCT
>JBKBRQ010000058.1:0-13880 GCA_046292055.1 Spirosomataceae bacterium
GTTTCATTCAAAGAGGAGATTCGTGATTAACTGGATATTCATTTTCTTGCAAATATGCATAAATCCATTGATTATTCATAAACGATACTCAATAGCTCTGCCAAGCAAGCGGGCTTTGTTTGTCCTTTTATCTCGATTATCGCCTCGGTTGTCATCTTGATTCCATTCACTCCAAAAGGACTTACGGCTTTCAAATGAGCTGTAAGCCGGACTTCGCTTCCTGCTTTGACGGGCGACAAGAATCGCACTTTATTAGTCCCATAATTAATCGCCATTTTAGAAGATTGAATGGCATACACTTGTTCCATGAGCATCGGAATAACCGAAAGTGTCAGAAAACCATGTGCAATGGTTCCACCAAATGGAGAAAGAGCTGCCCGTTCACTATCCGTATGAATCCATTGATAATCATGCGTAGCTTTGGCAAAAGAGTCAATCATATCTTGGGTTATTTTTAACCAATCAGATGTGCCTAATGTAGTTCCTTCGGCTTGTTTTACTTCTTCAAGTGTTTGAAATTGTTTTTTTGATACACGTATTTCTATTTGTTCTTCGCTTTTTTCTGGAATAGTAATTTTAGGTTCATCTTGGATAACAACAACGGCTTTCCCGATTACCTTTCTGTCCATCAGAGCTTGAATCGCCTCCGGTGCTTCTTGGAGTGGATATTGTTTGTAAATATGAGTTTTTATTTTCCCTTCTTGAAAAAGACGTGCGAGAAGTGCTAGATTTTGTTGATTTTTCTTGGGTTCAGTTTGTGCAAATCGTCCCCAAAAAACACCCATGAGTGCGCATCCTTTGAGAAGGGGCAAATTTGCTGGAATGGAAGGAATCGTTCCGTTCGCAAAACCTACGACAAGATAACGCCCACCCCAAGCCATGCAGCGCAGAGCGGGTTCTGTATAAGCACCGCCCACGGGGTCATACACAACATCTATTCCTTTTTCTGCTGTAAAAGCAAGGACATTTTCTTTGATATTTTCTGGTGAATACACGAAGGCTTCGTCTGCACCAAATTGAAGACAAACTTTCTTTTTTTCTTCAGATGAAACGGCGGCAATTACGCGCGCACCAAGCCATTTTCCGAGTTGAACGGCCGCCAAACCAACCCCGCCACTTGCGCCTAAAACAAGCATAGTTTCGTTGGCTTGTAGGTTTGCCCGGTCTTGCAACGCGTGGAGAGAAGTGCCAAAATTATATAATAAAGAAGCCGCTGTCTGAAAATCAATCCCTTGCGGAATCGGAATGAGCTTGTTTTCAGGAACAACTACTTTTTCCGCCAGTCCACCCCAGCCACAAAGTGCAACGACAGGGTCGCCGATTTGGTAATTTGTGACACCTTCGCCTATCGCCGAGACAACTCCGGAAACCTCACCACCCGGTGAGAAAGGCAACATAGGCTTGAATTGATACAAATTTTGAATCAATAAAGCATCCGGAAAATTGATACTGCACGCAACGACATCAATACAAACTTCTCCTTTTTGTGGCGTTGGAATAGCGACATCTTGGAAAATAAGTTTATCGGGTAATCCGTATTCGGTACAAAGAATGGCTTTCATAATTTTACTTTGAATGAGTTGGTTTTATACGTGCAACGTCTTGGTGGTTGGTATCGCCTAGCAGAAAACCCCAAGGTTTTAGTGCTTCAACCGAGTCAAAAATGACTTTTAGAATAGCTGTTAATGGAAGAGCTAAAACTAATCCGGCAAGACCCCATAAATGACCAAAGAGAATAAGAGAAATAATGGCGACAAGAGAATTTATGGATACTTTTGACCCTACAATAAAGGGTGTAATGAAGTTTCCTTCTAAGAATTGGATGACTGTAAAAGAGGCGGCTACCCCCACAGCATACAAGTACGAGTCTTTGGTGATGAGGGCGACTAAAATCGGGAGTAAAGAGCCAATCGCAATGCCGATATAAGGAACAAGGACAAGAGCACCTGCGAGAAAGCCGAAGAAAACGGCATTTTCAATACCGAGCAACCATAGAGAAAGGGTATTTAACGAACCTACAATCAAAATAACGAGTAAAAGACCAACCATGTAGTTTAAGATGATGTCTTTTACTTTTGCCACGACCACATCTATGCGTGGATTGCTCACTTGGTGGAATAATTTATAGAGAAATACCAAGAAAAAATCTCTGTAGAGAAGCATCAAGAAAATATACAGTGGTAAAAGCGTGAAATTTGCGAGTAAACCTGTCATGCCAGACAGCGCAGAGGCAAAAAAGGCAGAACTACCTTTCAGTGTATTTATCAAATATTTTTGTCCTTCAGCGATTTGGTCTTTGGCGTTTATTTTAAACCGTTGCGCGATGAACTGTTGGATTTCTGTGAACCATTGTTCTGTTTTTGTGATGATTTGAGGAATGAGGGATTCAAGTTGAATTACTTGCCAAACAATGAGGTAACTGACGCCAACTAAGGCGGCGATGGACAGTATAATCGTGATGATAATCGCTAAAATACGCGAAATACCTCGTCTTTCAAGGAATGAATTAATGGGTAAAAGTAGGATAGTTAAAATACCCGAAAATAGTAAAGGGACAAAGAAGTCTTGCAGGGATGCGAGGATGTAAATGGTTGAAAAGAGGACAAAAAAGGCCGCTGCCATGCGAAAGATTAAAGGGGATTGTTTGGTTAACATGCGTGTCAGGTATTAAATTTAACCAAATTTACATATTTACCTCACGCTGCTATGCTTGCCTATAAATTTTATTTAGTTCTTTTTGCTATAAAAATCGCGACATGTAGTTGCCATGGGGACCGAAAAGAGGATTTTAAGGAAGATGCTCGATATAAAATTGAAAAGATTGGAAAACTACATCCAGTAATAGATGAATCGTCCGGCTTAACTCGTGCAGGAAATAAAACGTTTTGGACGCACAACGACAGCGGTGGTGAACCGACCCTTTACCGTATCAATGAAAAAGGAGAATTACTAGAAACAAGAACTTTTCCAACACTCAAAAACCATGATTGGGAAGAAGTTACGTCAGACGATGCAGGAAATTTGTACATTGGGGACTTTGGAAATAATAGCCAAAAGAGAACGGACTTGTGTATTTGGAAGATAGAGGCAGAAAAAAATCCTCAAGCGATTTGGTTTCAGTACGAAGACCAGACGGAATTTCCAGGAAATCCACCGAACTTTGACTGCGAGGCTTTTTTTGAACACGAAGGATTTCTTTACTTGTTTTCGAAAGATTGGAGTAAGAAAAAGCTAGTGACAAAAATGTATAAAATTCCAGCTATTCCAGGAGATTATTCGATTTCTCCGATTGCGAAGCAAAAAATAGCCACACAAGTAACGGGTGCAGCCAAGAGTCCAAGTGGTCGTTATTTTGCCTTGCAAACGTATGGAAAAATGTATATTTATGGCATTCAAGACGGAAAAGTTTCCTTCGATGCGCCTTTGCATTGCATTAAAACAGGTAGAAAACAAACGGAAGCAGTTACTTTCCTTGATGACTCTACCTTGGTATTTACCAATGAACAGGGAAGTATATACCGATTGAAAATCAAGAAGTAAGGTTCTTTTATTGAACTTTTAGAGTAGAGAAAAGATAGATTTTTAAGTGTCTTGAAATCGTTTTTTTTATTGATTTTTCGGAGTAGAATTGACTGCCTACATGGGATTTAGTAAAAAGAAATTACACAAATAGTTTCTAAAATGAGTTGTAGAAAGAGAAGCAGAAGAGTTTTTGAGTCGGGCAAATTTAACATTTACGTAATATACGTACCGATGAATTAACCCTACCTTTGCATGGCGAACCTGATGAAGGAATTTCAAGCAAAATGAAAAACGAAAGTTCAAAAAAAATCGAACGAAAAATCCTTGTTGTCGATGACGAAGAGGATATTTTAGAGTTTCTCTGTTACAATTTAGAGAAAGAAGGATATGTGGTAAAATCTGCGCCCAACGGAAAAATTGGTGTAGAAATTGCCAAAACTTTTTTGCCAGATTTGATTATTCTGGACATTATGATGCCTGTCATGGACGGTATTGATGCAGGCAGGATGATTCGTTCTATACCGGATTTGAAAAATACATACATTCTTTTTCTAACCGCACGTGCAGAAGAATATTCTGAAATTGCTGCTTTTGAGGTTGGGGCCGATGATTACATCATCAAGCCAATCAAACCTAGAGCTCTTTTGAGTAGAATCCAGGCATTTTTTCGTCGGGAAACACAAAAGTCTGAACCCGATGGTATTTTAGAAATCGCCGGATTGACAATCAATCGTGAGAATTATACGGTTATTCGGCCGGATAAAACGACAATGGTTTTGCCTAAAAAAGAGTTTGAACTATTCTATTTCTTGGCGCAGCACCCAAACAAAGTATTCAGCCGAGATGAGTTACTTCAAAAAATTTGGGGTACAGATGTATTTGTCGTTGAACGAACCGTCGATGTACACATCCGGAAAGTTCGGGAAAAAGTAGGAGAGACATTCATTAAAACATTGAAAGGCGTTGGCTATATGTTTACAGATGAATTTTGATAGAAAATAACACAGAATGAGCACGCAAGAGAGGAATCGCTTGGGTGCTTTTTTGTTTTTTAAGAAAAATTTCGACCTTCGTTTGATAAAATAAAATGCCTATGTCTACCTCGCCGCGCTGGATTGCCTTTTTCTTGGCGTTAACCATTACGCTTATCACTCTTTCTTTTCTGAGTTTCGTTCCTGCCGTTGACTCCACAGCGTTGTTTGTTGCAGGGAGTGCTTGTTTTGTAACCACCTTTTTCTTTACGTTTTACACGATAGATATTCTTGTTTTTCGAGAGGTAAACTTGATTTACGAAACCATCCAAAAACTAAAAATTAGGGATTTTGGTATTTCAAAAAATTCCTTAGTTCGGAGTGTCAATCCGTTGAAGAAATTAAACAAAGAAATTTCGAATTACGTGACGAAAAAGCAAGAAGAAATTGACGAATTACGACGAATGGAACAATACCGTCGTGAGTTCCTCGCCAATGTTTCACATGAACTGAAAACGCCGATTTTCGCTGCGCAAGGTTTTGTACATACGTTGCTGGATGGAGCAAAAGATGACCCTGTGGTTTCGACCCGTTTTCTCAAAAAAGCAGCCAAAAGCTTAGATGGCTTGGATGCCCTCGTTCGTGACTTGGTTGTACTTTCGCAAGTAGAAAGCGGAGATTTGAAAATGGATTTTGAAGAAGTAGATATGATTCAAATCACGCGGGATATTTTTGAACAACTCGAAAGCAAAGCAGAAAAACGAGGAACAAAGCTAAAAATTAGAGCTAAAAATATAGATAACTGTTACGTTTGGGCTGATTATCAACGAATTACACAAGTAATGACTAATTTTGTGGATAATGCCATAAAATACGGGAAAGACAACGGGAAGGTAATTGTAGAAATAGAAGAAGAGAAAAAATATTTTCAGATTTCGATAGAAGACGATGGCCCGGGCATTCAGCAAGAACATGTCAACCGCATATTTGAGCGTTTTTATCGGGTTGATAAAAGCCGCTCGCGTGAAACAGGCGGAACAGGTTTGGGTTTAGCCATTGTGAAACACATCTTGAACGCGCATGAGTCAACGATTAGTGTGACAAGTAAAATAGACAAAGGAACCCGATTTACGTTCAGACTCCCAAAAACCGATAATTTAGCGTAAATTTGAACAAATTTACGCTATCTACATGTCTGAAACATCCATTAAACCGCCTAAAATAGGCTCGTTAGAAGAGCTCATCATCTTTGAAGATGCGGACTTCATTATTATTAACAAACCTCCGTATTTGGCTTCCTTGGATGAACGTACAACGGATAAACACCAGAGCATTCTTCGGCTAGCCAAAGCCTATTTGCCAGATGCTCAGTTGTGTCATCGGCTAGATAAAGAAACATCGGGTGCATTAGCGATTGCGAAAAACCCAGCGGCTTATCGGCATTTGTCTATGCAATTTGAAAACAGAGAAGTAACCAAAGCGTATCATGCGGTGGTAAATGGAGTACATCAGCTAGATGGAATTTCTGTTTTTTTACCCATTGCGACGCTTAAAGATGGCACGGCTGTCCGGATTGACAGAGCGAAAGGCAAGATTGCAGAAACAATTTTCTTTACTTTAAAAGCATATCGCCAACATACTTTGGTACAATGTTTACCCATTACTGGACGAATGCACCAAATTCGTGTGCACCTCCAATGTTTGAAAGCGCCCATCGTTTGTGACCCAACGTATGGCGGTGATCCAATTTATCTTTCTCAGCTAAAGAGAGGTTTTAATCTAAAGAAAAATTCGGAAGAGCTACCCTTGATGCGCCGAGTTGCCTTGCATGCGCGCGCACTTTCATTTCAGTTAATGGATGGTTCGACACTAGAAATCGAAGCTCCCTATCCAAAAGATTTTGACGTTTTGGTAAAACAATTGGAAAAAAACGGTTAAAAACATAAAAATTATGCGCTATCTATTATTTCTGATTACAGGGTTATCCTTCTTTCTTTTAAGCTGTTCTACGAAAGAAGAGCAAACAACATCTTCCACAGTTGTAGATTCACTTGCCGTTTCGGGCGAAGTAAGTAAAGAAGATTGGATGATGATACCCGGTGAAAGAGCAGGTCTGATTACAGCAACAAGTTCGGAGAAAGACTTAGTTCGGTTACTTGGAAAGGAAAATGTAGCAGAAAGAGACACGATTTTTTTGGCTGAAGGAGATTTTATGTTAGGTACAATTTTGTATAAAAATACACCTAACGAAGTACAGATTATTTGGAAAGATACAGTTGCTTTTGCTATTCCTGATTGGGTGTCTGTTGGTTCTTGGGAGGTAGGTAAAATAGAGGCGAGTAAGTCAAATTGGAAAACAATTCAAGGTGTAAAATTGGGTACTACGTTGAAGGAACTAGAAAAAATCAATGGGAAGCCTTTTTCTTTTTATGGTTTTGGTTGGGATTTAGGTGGAGGAGCCTCTGGTTGGAATGGCGGGAAATTGACGGGAAAAGATGGTTTAGCCTATTTTAATGTCCAATTAAGTTATGATTTCATGGACGAAAAGACACAAGCAATTGCAGATAATCTGATGGGGGATAACGAATTCTTATCCAATACGGAGGCTGCTCAAAAGCTTAATCCGTATGTTTCCATGATGTCGATTCGGTTTCATGATTAATGTGTAACCGAACCGACAGAAAATAGCTTATTTTACACGAAGAGGAGTCCCTTCAAATTGAATGCCTTCCCAACCTGTTTTCATAAAATTTCGAATGTTTTGATGATCGGTTCCTTCCGGATTTTGAAGGACGTCAACGCGGTAGTATGTTCCGAAACACGCCAAAGTTTCTTCAGCAGTAAGTTCTACTCGTTTTGCGAAGGCAAAAACTTTGCAAGAACCCGAGTTTTGTCCTGCTTCGTTGTATAATTCACCATTTTGGAAGGGTGTCGGTGTAAAGTCAAAGTAGTGATCAATGATTCCTATTGTGTCAGAGAAGGCTATGTCATTTGGCTCTGACTTGATTTTCTGGATAAAAGTGGATATGGTCATATATGTTTCTGTTTGGGACAAATTTACAAACATTTTGTAGGTAAAAGGTGCATTTGTAAATAAATAAAAAAACGTAGGGTCGTGATTAATCGCGACTCTACGTTTTTTATTTAAAAGCAATTGCCTATCATTATTTTTTTGGAGCTAGTCCATCTTGGATTCTCCGTTGAATGTCTTTCAAGTGATATCTCGTCATATTGTCGGTTACTTTTGGTAAAGCAACTGCAATATCAGCATTCAATTTCTCCAAATATGCACGTGCAACAGATGGTAAATCTGTTTGAGATAGCTCAACAGTTCTACGATTATATCCGTATGTAGCACCAACTGGGATGGAAAGAACCGTGGCTTTCCCTGGGTTTAAAAGTCCGATAACCGAGTCTGTATATGCTTTTTGTAGATTACGGCGATATACATCAATAGTTGGCTTGTTTTTAAGTTCAGAGAAAATACTTGACTGCACATCTGTCATCAATTCGTCCAAAGAATAATTAGCCGAATTTAAGGCATGACTTTCAATCAGTCTAACAACTCTATCTCCCGATAACAAACTTCCTAACGTTTGAACTTGTAAACTTTTGATGGCTTCTACACCAGTTTCAGGTTTTATTTTAGACAAAATTCGTTGGTCAAGTAACCAAGTTGGTGTTTTAAATAATTGCTCGTTCAAGAACGTAACAGCTTCTTTTTGAATCGCTTTTGGCGTTACAGCGAACTGGTTTTCCGGCATATCATACGTCATTGGCGTATCGTAAATACCTCCAACGTTTTTAGTGACGTGTCCCAAATATCTTCTGTATTGTCCTACTACATTGCTGTAAAGTTCATCTAGTTCCTGGTAGCTTTCGCCGTCTTCCTTGCTCCATTCGATGAGGTTTGGAAGAATTCTCTTTAAGTTTTTAATTCCGTACGAAGATGCTTTCATTGAGTTGTCTCCCAAATCTTCTGTTTGGTAACGTGGGTCATACGGACTTGTTTCAGTTCCAAAACGCAAGCGTACATCATTATACGCTTTTTTAGTCCAAGTATTTAGGACAGCCTTTTCTTCATCTGCTGATTTCGCATCGGCAAAGTAAGAATATCCCCATTTGATAGCCCATTTGTCATAATCTCCAATACGTGGGAACAAGTCTGTGACCCCATCTTCCGGCTGAGCTACGTAGTTGAAACGCGCGTAGTCCATGATGGATGAAGTATGTCCATTTTTTTGGATAAATTCTTTGTTACGAAGCATTTCAACAGGTGTTGCGTTACTCGCTCCCATATTGTGACGAAGTCCTAGCGTATGACCTACTTCATGTGAAGATACGAAACGGACCAATTCACCCATCAACTCATCTTTGAAGTTCTTTGTACGCGCTGAGGGATCAACGGCAGCAGCTTGAATCATATACCAGTTCCGAAGTAAACGCATCACGTTGTGGTACCAGCCAATATGACTTTCGATGATTTCTCCACTTCTTGGATCATGCACATTTGGTCCGTAAGCATTTTGGATATCAGCAGCGAAGTAACGAATCACAGAGTAGCGTGCGTCTTCCAGACTCATAGTTGTGTCGTTTTCTGGCCAGTATTCACCTCTGATGGCATTTTTCCATCCAGCAGTTTCAAAGGCAACATTCCAGTCGTCAACACCTGCTTTTAGGTATTTTCTCCATTTTTCGGGTGTTGCTGGGTCAATGTAAAAAACAATTGGTTTGGCTGGTTCAATCAATTCACCTTTCTTTTGTTTTTCTGCATCTTCTGCATTTTTAGGTTCAAGTCTCCAGCGTACAGCAAAGACGTTTTGGTCAGACTTTTGAGATTCTTCTTCAAAAACAGAGTATTGGTTCGCAAAGTAGCCGACTCTTGCATCAAATTCACGTTGACGCATAGGTACTTTAGGCAATAAGATCATAGATGTATTGAGTTCCAACGTAACCACACCTGCATCCAAACTCGCTGGGAAGTATGTCCCAATAGTTGGAGTAGGAATAGGTGAAATACGCGGTGGTGTAACCGAGAATGTTTTTACACTACGAATTTCTGTGTTAATTGGGAAACTTGTAATCTTAGATATGTATGAACGATCCTTTTGAATTGCTGCAATATTAAAACGCTGTTTTAGGCGTGAGTCGAGAGAAAATATTTGTGTATCTCCGTCGAAAGTTGAACCTACTTCAATAACATAGGATTTTGTGTTCCCTGTTTTCTTGATTGCTTTAATCTCAAAAGCTGCAACGATAGGGTCAGCGCTCGAATTTTTAACCGCTTGCGCCATTGGTTTTGTACTGTCAGGACTCATCACAACAAAAGTGATGGAGCGCATGAAGATGTTATCATTGGGACCCATTTCCCAACGGATAACTTGACGATTGATTTCTTCACCACCAAAAGCACCAGCTCCTGCAGCTGTTTGTGCATAACGGGTTACTGTCATGATATCTCTACCAAACAATGAATCAGGAATTTCGAAGTACCATTTGTCAGTAACCTTGTGTACGGTCATAAGTCCTACAGAACTTACAGCAGTACTGTCAATGACTTCTTTGAATGCCTTAGGTCCTTTTTTGGTTTCTGGTTTTTTAGCAGTAGGGGTTGCAGGTTTTGTTACGGCTGCTGGAGTGGCTGGCGCCTCTTCTTGCTTTTTTTTCTTTTGTGCTTGTACTGAAAACACCATCGTTAGTGCGGTGAAGACAAGTATAAGTCGCCTTGAAATATTCATAGAGTATAAGGTTTAGTTATGAATTTTGAAACGTAAACTTACAAACAAACTCACTCAACATGGAAATAGTTTAGTACCAAAGGTGCTTAAATAGGACGTAACTGTGCTTTTTTATGCTTAAACTTGAAAATTAGTTGCCTAACATGACCGATTAACTCGACGAAAACAAACAGATATGTATGAATGATGTATTAACGCAATTGAAGGCGATAGATATAAAGACAATTGTAGAGGATTTAGGTTTTACGATTTTGCAACACAGACGGATTAAATGTCCGTTTCATGACGATTTATCTCCATCTTTGGTGTTTTATCCTTTCCCGCAAAATGAATTTCATTGTTTTGGATGTGGAAAACATGGAGATGGTATCTCATTTTACGCTGATGTAAATCAAATTGATATGAAAGCTGCTGTCAAACAGTTAGCTATTTCCTATCTTTCTTCATCAGTAAACGTAAGAGACAAGACGATAAAACGTTTTGAAAAACCAGATGTATTGAAACCTGCGGTTCTATCTAAAGCGAATGAAGACAGTATCGAAATATTTGAATCCTTCCGTGAATTTTGTATAAAATCTCCTAAAACAGATTCCGCTGTGAGAGCTGTAATGTATTTGAGAGAAAGAGGGATAGATGATTGGTTGATTCGTCAATTTCAGTTGTTTGTCATTAAGGATTACCGCGCTACAAACTCTTTTTTACAAACGCAATTCAGTCAAGAGAAACTAATTGCGTCGGGTCTTATGAATGAACGAGGTAATTTGATTTTTTATAGGCATCCTTTGATTATTCCTTACATCCAAGACGGGCGTATCGTCTATTTACAAGGCCGGACAATTGGTTCACCTGAAGAAGGGACGAGTAAATATCAGTTTTTAAAAAAAATAAAAAAGCCTTTATTTAACCAAGATATTTTAAAGAAGGCGAGGGGAAATTCGAAAATATATATCACAGAAGGGGCTTTTGATTGTATTTCGGCCGTAGGGCATGGAGACATAGCTGTAAGTGTAGGAAGTGCCCAGTCATTTGATAGCTCGTGGACGAAGCTGTTTCAACGTTTTCAAGTGTATGTATGGTTTGACAATGATCATGCTGGGCAAATGGGAACAATACAATTAATGGAAAGGCTTCATTTAGAGGGTATTACCGTTCATAAAGCATATTTGCCGGAAGGAGTGAAAGATATCAATGAGTATTATTTGACAAAAAGAAACCCCTGACGAAGTCAGGGGTTTCTTTTTTAGTATTCCCATAGATTATGCTCAAATTCAAGAAGTTCGTATTCGAGCTGTTGTGCTTTCAACAAACCTTCTTTTGGAGATTTGTAAATATCATCTAAATATTTATTCAAAGGATTTGACTTGCGGATTATCTTTCCTGTCCATAGTCTTAGTTCAAATGCATCTGCAAGGTTTCTATGTTGAGAGCTATTTTGTGTGTTGTACCAAATACAATTTGGGTTGTTCCTGAAATAAATCTCTAAGTCTTTGAATTTAAAAGATGCAAGTGGTTTTTCTAGACCATCTTGGGATGCCTCTGCAGGAATCATAATAGTAACCACTTGAATATCAAAGTATTGTCTAGATCTTTGCTTGTCGATTATCCAGTCTTCACGAATTTCTAGAACAGCAAGTTCCTCAGGAAACATCTCATAACCTCCCGCCAATGCACTAGGGTCAGAGAAGTCATCTCCCCAGCCACTATCATTCCCTGTAGTACTAGTTGTAGTAGTAGAACCACCACCACCCCATCCATCATCTTCAGTTGAAGAAGCAGTGGCTGTTTTTCCTTTGGATGTACCTCCAAAGCCAGCTTCTATTTCTTCCTTAGAAAGACCGCCACCTTCAAACTTCTTAAATAGACGCTCATTGAATTGGTCTAGTGTTAATTTTTTAGTCAATGAATCATTCGCATAAGCATCCAGAATCCCAGCCTTTACACCTTCAATCAGATGGCGAGTTACCTCTTTCCCCTTTGCAAAAAGAGGTTGATTTTGTTTTTCACGCAAATCGACCCTTCTCCATAGGGTAGTTTGAAACATAACGTTTGACTCCTCAACGGGCCGTACGGAAAGTTGTTGACTTCTACCGACGATTGGTCTTTCTTGCCCGAGTACTGTTGTACTAGCTAGGCCAACAAAGAGAAAAGATTTAATAAGTATGGCGCGCATAGTCATTTGTGCTTAAAATCTTGAATAATAGATGAATCGTACTTGTACTTAGTTCAACTGTAATGTTTTTGAAATATTTCCCATGGATACATTTTCAATTTCACTTTTGAAGTTTCTGCGTTCAACTCCTTTAACTTCAATTAGATAACGATCACCTGCTTGAGCTTGTTGTGCTAATTTAGAGATATTAACCTGAGCTCCGCCTTCTACAAAGTCCACTCTTCTCTGCCCACGGGCAAGAGATACTGTTATACCTGTAACTCTGTATTGTGCGTCCTCAGGATTACTATTTTTGAAATCTTCATCTGCTATCGCTCTGGCTTCAATAACACGAACAGAGCTTGCTGCTAGCCCCCGTCTTTCTGTATCACCACCTATCTCTCCACCGTTCGCGAAAATTTTGACACTTGGTTTAGGTACAAGACGTACTCTGAAAGGGAAATCTTGCAGTACAACTCCATCATTAGCCACTTTAAGAACAACATTTGAAGAGTTTGGAACAACAGTTACTTTACCACCTGCTCCAGGAATAAACTCAGCACCAGAACCTGAAAACGAAGGTTTGTAAAGTGCTCCAAGGCCAGGCGAATTAGTTTGTAATCTGTTTGCACATTTGAAGTAAAGAGCAGGAAGCGTCGCAGACTCCAATTGAATAGATGGTTTTAATACTGTATACTTCTCCTGTTGTGTAACAGTCTCAATTGAACCATCTGGTTTTGGGAAAGACAGAGTAGCTGTATACGAACGTTCCAACTGCCCGTTGCTATTGAATTGGCCACCTTGAGCAGTCACTTCGTACAATCCCTTACCATCTCTAACCGGGATAGAACTACCATTGATACTGATTCTTGGTGTAATAGAAGAAGAGTAAGCGCCAATTGCAACTTCTGCTTTGTATTTTTGTCCGACAACTACCGAGCGTGAATCTGGGATAACAACTGCAAATATTTTATCGAACTTGAGTTCTTTAGCACCAACTTGTTGAGCCAAATAATCGAGGATTTCAGCTTCAACGCGGCGAATTTCAGCTTGTTTTTGGCTGAGAGATGCTAAAGCGGCAGGTACAGGAGTTTGCGAGAAGTTTAATTCAGCAAAATCCTTACTTTTCGTTGTTGCATCTGTGTTCACCATGGCAGGGTCATCTTTTGCATCCAACGCAAGTGAAGGAATCTCTGTGTTTTTAGCAGCTAGAGGTTTTAGAAAATTGATGTACGCATTGAGTTTATCTCGTAGTTCATACCCTTTTCCTTGTTTGTTTGGGCCTACCATGAGAGAAGCTACTTTTTCTTCTTCTGCCAAATTTTTAATTCCACCGGTTTCAGGATCAATCCCACCACCTGCTTCGTTAATAATTTGTTGTTTTAAATCGTTGATGTAGGCATTTATCAAATCAGATTGTTTGCGAACATCACCAGCTATTTTTAATAATTTGACGTATTCTGGCTTATTACCAGATTTTTCTACTGCTTCTGACATAGC
>JBKBRQ010000059.1:0-13779 GCA_046292055.1 Spirosomataceae bacterium
GTTCTCTGAAGCAATAAGCTCAATGCCATGCAATTGGCGATGATGCTCTTTTTGGATGAGGTCAAATACCTCTGTATCACGATACAATGCAGTTTCTACTGACATGTCAAGAAGATGATAAGATGAAAAATTATAGCTTAATAAAAAGGTAAATTTACGAGATTATAAAGTTATTACAGCAGAATTTAGCCTAAAAATGAGCTCGTTATCCTGAAATCCATCTATTTCGCCTTCTCTTTTGTTCTTATTCTTTCTATAGTCCAATAAAGTGTAAATTTCGTTTAATTATTGGAGATGGTATAAACAACCGTTGTGGTGTATGTTTTAGCGGGTATAAGCACAGATAATCCGTTGATGGCATATTGTACGGGGATTGCACCGATACCAAAGAGGGAAAGTCCTGTACTAAATGTAAAAAAAGTTTGATTACTTCCTGTTAATTGAATGTAGGTGAGCCCCCCCGCACTTCCTGAAAGTAAACCACCTCCATCTCCTGTTCTACGTACAAATAAACCAATATTGGCATTCCAGTCGGTATCAATTTTACGAACGGAGACCCGATAAGAGTTTAAAATGGCTACCGAGAAACTCAAAGAGGTTTGGTTCGCTGGGCTTTCTCCTGCTCCCGCATAATTTGCACCTGCTTCAGTCAAAAACGTGTTAGGAATAACCGGATTCCAGCTGCTCGGTGAGGCGCCAATTCCTTGTGCTAAGGAGTCTGTTTGTATGCCATAAAAGAGTAGAATGGAAAAGAAAATAATCCGCATATCAGTTGTCAATGAGGGTGTAAATAACAGTTATCGTCGCTGATTGGCTTCGTAATGAGGCGTAATCTAAGAGGATGGGAGAAAAGGTGAGATTGTAGCCTGTACTTCCTCCATTTCCTGTAAATGCACCACCAATCGAGTTTACAATGGTTTGAGGTGCCGTACTTAGGGTAATGATCGGGACGGCAGTACCCAATACTCCTGCACCACTACCAACATAATTTGCCGTGGATAAAGTAATACCTACACCTGTTGGCAATGTGCCTGTAAATTGGGCTGTGATTCTTCGTGTCACACCAATACCTACAGCCGAACTGAAATTCAGCCATTTTGTCGAATTCGAAGCAACAGTTTGTATGGCTAGCCCTGCGTCTGTAGGGGCTGAGAGCGTGAAACTGATATTCTCGGTATTGGGTTCTACGTCAAGCAAAGCAACACTCGGAAATGTCAAATTTACTGTGACATTGGCTGTCTGTGCGCTTAGCGTCCAAGTAAAACAGAAGAAAAAAAGTGTAAATAACAAATTTTTCATTTCTTGGTGGTTACGAAAAAATCCTTTCCAGTGAAAAAGATACGCTTTTCAAGTGAACGAATAGAAAAATCAATTCCGACTTCTTTTTCGGGTTCCACATAAACGGGGTTATCGTTTTCCAGTACCTCGTATTTGTCTGTGTGTGTAGATACAATCACTTTTACTGTCCAATTGCCAGGAGTAACCTCTTTGAACGAAAAGGTATTGTCTTTTCTCACTTGGGTCAAATGTGATTCTTTGTCGTTGTACAGTTTTGCTAGCAATAACGGCTTTTCTTTGGTCGGCTCAATTTCTTCATTCCTCTTAGATTTTACTACTTGCACAGAGCCTTGAACACTTCCTGTTTTGACCATCTCTAGCCGCATCGTATAAACAGTATCTGGTTGAATAACCACTTTATGCGGTGTTTTGATTGTTGGTTTATACCCAATAAGTTGGTCAGAATGTTCTAAACTAAGAAAATAGGCATCCGGTGGAATATGCTGAAACGTGAAATATCCATTCATATCTGTAACCGTTCTGTAAGGCCCCAACTTAACAAGTAAGCCATCTCGTTGGATGTCATTTCCTGTGATTCTTCCTCTCAATTGTCCTAAATCTTTCCGTTTGGCAAAGGGTGCGTTGATACGCCAAGTGTAACGTAACTGAAAAAACTGTGTATTCTGGCTCTGGGCCCCCGCGACAGGAACAAAAACACGTCCCGACGTAATACTGAGGCGGTGATTGTTCAATTCGACTTGCAAGGATGCATCTAGGAAACTACGTTGTTGGAAAAGTTCATCTGGTGCGTAATTACTTCTGTAATTTGCCATGAGACTCACTTTTCTGTATAAATTGGCTTGTATACCCCCTCCATAAAAGTATAAATTTTGGGTAATGTTATTTGCATCAAATTTATTGGTCCGTTGGTACTCAAAATAACCTTCTAACCAAATACCTTTTACCACGCGTGCAGACGGCCTAGTCAAAACACTACCTGATTTTTTAGGTGAAGAAATATCGGAAGCTAGCAATAAATTTTGAGCATTTCCATATCTACCTTGTGCAAATAAACGCCATCTTTCAGTGTTTAGTTGATACGAAATATTGCCAAAATCTTCCTTAAAATGGAATGTCGCTGGCATTTGTCTGTCTTCTCTTTCTTGAATGGTATAGTTTACAAATAGTTGTTGTTTATAATTGGGTTGATAGCTCAAAAAAACCATATTCGTCGAACTAAACGGCGATGTATTAAAGACAAGCACATCCAAACTTGGGTTCAGGCGTGTGATATTGCTCGATACACCAATGTTTAGTTTTGAGTTAAGTTGGTAGTTTAAATTATTGATAAATAATTGGCTATTTGTATAAAACCCAAAGTAGTTCTTGCCTGCATAAATTGTCTCATTGAATACAGAAAGTTTTTTGAGCCTATAATCCAATCGGTTGTACAAACCAATGTCTATATTTGTATTTGATTGACTAACAGATACTTGTGATTCAATGTAGAAGTTTTCTTTCTTAAAAAGACTACTTGTTCCGATAATATTTGCTCGTTGCCAGTTGCTGTTGGTATTTTGAATGAATTGCTTGGATAAAACGTCGAATGTTAGTTGCAAAGAAGGAAGTACTTGATAGTGTAAAGTACCACCTGAAATATCGCGCTGTGTCGGAAAAAAACGGGCTTGTTGGTAAAAAAGGCCAGCAGATAGCTTTTTTGAAAAAGAGTGGTCGACACGTGCGCCCCTACCAAATCTACTGAATTCCATCAGCTGATTAACGCGATTGGTATAGTCGCCAACTTGCACTTTTGTTGTTTTCTTATATTCCCAAGTCGCGTTGTATTCATCGTAACTACCTATTGTCGGAAAGGCAATTTGATTAGGACCACGGACTGTAAATTGCAAAAGATGATTGTTTTTTGTGTCTATATGCCCAGCACCAGTAGCTAGATACTGATATGTGTTTCTTCGCACTCCATTGATTGCAAAACTTAAAAAAGCAAATCCCGCTTGAATGGGGTAGCGGTAATATGGGTCGTTTTTCTTCTGTTGTGTACTGTAAACAGGAGTTGATACAAAATGATAGACAGGAGTGGGGTCACTTTTAGAACGTAAAATTAAATCCGAATTTACTTTCCAAGTGGGGTTGTTTGTTACCGGAATGCGTTGCCGGACACTAACAGTCACAGACGAAAACGGGGCAAGTTCTAGGGAGTCAGTTCCTGATTTTATCTCTCCGTAATTCGTAAAAACATGTAATTTTTCTGTTGTATTTCCTTGATTCTGAATGACATAATCGATTGTTAGTACATTCCCTTCTTGCACATACTCAGGTAGACTAATCGGGTTAATTTCTAGTTTTCTTACATGGGAAACAGTGATTGGTATTTTTTCTTCTGCAATTTTAAACCCTTGTCTAAAGACTAAAAAATAGAGATTATGATTGCCAGATGCCGTAGCGCCATCGACAGAAAACGTGTACATGATAACCGTTTTATTTTCTTTTTCTTGTTTACGACTAGTTACAAGACGCCATCCGGATGGTAATTCGAGGTTAGTTGAATCACTTTCTTCGAAATAGGAAAGGTTAAAAAAGAGAGTTTGATATCCCCCCGGTTGGATTTCTTTGGGATAGGGGGTGACGTCTACCCGAGGAGATAACTGTGCTAAGGTAATAGAAGGTAATAATAAAAGAATTAAGTATACGTTTCTCACAATCATGTGATTAAGTTAATCGACGTCGATGGTTACGTTCGAACCAAACATGTCACGTCCATTATCAACAAGTAAAATACACTCGTATTTTCCGGTTGGGATATCTGTAAATTGTAGCTCAAAGTGCGTACAACTATTCGGATAAATTTTTTTGTCTAGACTTTTTACCGTTTTAATTTTCTTTCCATTGGCATCGTAAAGTTCCAATATGGCTTTACACGTTGCCATGTATATTTGTGTATTTTTGACTTGAACATCCAATGTTTTTACAGATTTGTCCAAATCTTTCGTCTCTATTTTAAGAATCTCCAAAATAGGACTTTGGTACGTGCCTACATGTCCGATAATTTGTACAGCATAACGAACCAACGCATTAACAACTAACCCATTTGCTTGTTCATCACGGATTGGATCAACGACTTCTACCATAAGAACAGACCAATAGCTACCGTTTTCTAATGAGGCAGGTGTATCGATGAGATAAGGTAAAACAAATTCTTCTTGTGGAGCTAAGACCTTTTCATCGACCACTGTTCGCAGCATCTTTGATAGACTCTTTGGGATTGAGCCGGTCTCGTGGTATTCGATTTGTTTATCACATTCAGCGGATAGGTCCTGCTTATATACGATAACTCGTGCCTCTTTCTTGGAATCATTCCGTAGTACCAACTGTCCTTTTGTCGTTGTTCCAGATTTTAAGGAATGAATGTGTGTAAGTCCGTTGATGATGGTTACACGCGCTACGAGAAGGGATGAGTTAAGGAGAAAAAATAAAAAGAAGATATACTTTTTCATTGGACATCACAGAAATTAAAGATAAGAAGCGTATCTAGTTAAACTAGTAATCGAGTACAAAGGGATACATATTCTCCATCTTTGTACTCGATTATATAAACAAACAGCTATTTATGGAATAGGAGAATCGTATAAAAGCCGTTTTGTTCAAGTAAGAATACGTATTAGTTATCTGATAATGTGTAAGTAATAGTGATGGGCGTGCTGTCTGCAAGTAAATCAGCATACGTTCCATCTGGCGCTGTAAAAGTGTAAGTAAGATTATGTCCATTACTTGCACCTGTTCCAGTGTAGGCACTTCCAATTCCTGTAATCAACGATTGGTCTGCTGTTGTTAATGTAACAGCTGCTGTCGGTGTTCCAAGTGTACCTTGACCTGTGCTAGATGCACCTGCAACTACAGTAATCGTTACGCCTGGAACCAATGCACTCGCTTTTACTTCAACTTTTCTAGAAGTTACAGTCGTCGAAATGATGGAAGAGTAATTTATCCATAGATCGGTATTGTTTGCCGGAGCATCAATTTTTTGACCTGCTTCCAAAGGGGTTGGTTGTACGAAACTCGCTGTAAAGTTTTTGTTTGCAGCCGTTTCCAAATCAAGTAGAGCAACTGTTGGTACAACCACTGTAATTTGGTGATTGTCGGTGTTTGAATCTTGTGCGTTAGCTTGGGAAATAAATAATAATCCAAGTACAAAAGCGGACAATTGACTAATTCTTTTCATCGGGATAGTAAATAATTTGAATGAATAAAGGAGGTAGTGACTTAGCACTGAGTGTTAGTAATGAGTTTTGATTCTCCAATTAGCAAATGTACAAAAATTGTACCAATCTGTGCAAATTTGCCTAAATAGTCTGTTTAGGAGGTCATAGATTCGTGCTAAATAAAAAAGTCAATTACCTACAAATTATTTTGTAAGTAATTGACTTTACATCCTAAATGAACGGACTTATTTTAAGATAAGTGCATTTGATTTTTTTAACATTTCTTTCTCTTTTTCACCGAGTTGCCAATGTTCATCAAAGAAACCTGACCAATTATGTTGCACACTGTCTCTTTCAAAGAGAAGATAGTCACCCTTCCCACGTAATTTTCCAGCTGGACCCGGTACCGATAACCGAGCTAAAAGCCCATTAGGGTCTTGCCCAACCGACTTCCACCAAGGAAGTCCTGAATTAACCAATACGTATCTGTTTTTATTTGGATAAATGTAGGTTAAACTATAATTCTGAACTTGGTTTTCCTTGAGTTGTATCGGGTGATTTTGTGTCAATTGTGCAACCAATAGGTTCGTCTGTGACGTACCAAAAAGAATGAGATTGGAACGTTCTATGTCATTGGGTCTAATTTCTCTATCTGCCATTAAGCGAGGAAAAACCATTACTCTTCCCAAGAAATCTCCTCGATGAAATGACCATTCTGCTGCTTCCAATGCCTCTTTTCTTCGTTCTTCAAGTACTTTGGGTGCCGGATTATCCGCTGTCCCGTAAACATAAATATGTCTATCAGAAAAAGCATCAATCATAGGCCCTTCTAAGTAGGGTTTCTTGTCGTTTTCAGTTCCCTGATTGGGTTGATTAACCCATTCTTGTTGCTTGTTTTGAGAAAAATAGACTTGTCCTGAGGCCGTAGGAACCCCTACTATATTTTTCCCGTTAAGCCGTACCGTAACAGGCTTTGAGGCAGTAAATTGTGGATGTCCTTCAAGATGTAATACAAACCCATTGATTTTTTTTGCTTCAACTTCAAGTTGATTTTTCGCTATAAATTGAGCAATTAATTGTGTGGTATCACCTACATTAAAATGAGTCGCTTCTACCCAAAAGGCTTTACTGTAACGCATTTGTGATGTTGTAAGGGTCACCTTCTCTGGAAAACGATTGCGCTTGAATGGTTTAAACCACTCAAAAATCGCCCCATTTTGGTAGGCATTCACCCAGCTGTCGTGCTGTACATTTGGATATTCGTCATAGGCGAGAGTCGTACCCGTCTGTCGGATAGCCTCGACGATTTTGCGTGTTCCTTCTACTCGAACTACTGGGTCAGCATCACCTTGAAACAAGTGGACAGGTACATTTGCAGCATTCGGAAAATAAATATCTGTTCCTGGAGGAGGTGCCGGGCAAACAGGCGCGATGGCCGCCCAAAAGTCAGAACGAGTTAAACCAATCCACAAGGTTCCACCGCCACCCATCGAAAGACCTGTGAGGTACGTGCGGTCTTCGTCTATTGAGAATCGTTTTTTTACATCTGCAACAGCATCCCAAACATCTTTTTCAGCAACACCTTGGTAACCCATTGTGCCACGTGCGTACGGACTGATGACAATCATGTCCACATCTTTCCATTCTGGGAAGTAAAGACTGGCTTCGACATCATTTTCTCCCGGTCGGTTACTCTCACCAAAGACACGCCGCAAAGAAAGTCGGTGGTTTGAGCCTGCTCCATGAAGCATGACGACAAGAGGGTATTTTTTCTTGGGGGTGTACTTGGGTGGGAGGTAGAGACCATAAGGTTGTTCGGTGTCATCAATTGTTGAGTGATAACTAACTACCTGAGGTCCCGCTTTTTGACCGTACGTCTGTAGAGCTCCTCCCCCCAAAATACTCATCGATAGGGTTAAATAGAGTATGCAAGTGGTTTTCTGCATGTTTTTTATATGGTTGAATAAATGATAGGTTTATTGTATCATTTTGATACAATATTACAGACTTTTCTAAAAAAAAGAAAATTGTATGTCAATTTTATACAATATTTTTTAAAACTCTGTATTTTTGATACACTTTAACCCTACACTTTTATTCAATGACAAACCAGCCTTCTGACGTGTACCAGCATACGCGCAAGACGAATTATATTTCTCAAGTTTCTATCGATTGTGTGATTTTTGGTTTTCACAATCAACAATTGAAAGTTTTGGTACTTAAATTCAAGAACTCAGATGTGTATGCACTGCCGGGTGGATTTATTCGGAATGACGAGGATATTGATGCTGCTGCTGCACGGGTTCTTTGGGAAAGGGCGGGTGTGAAAGATATTTATTTGGAACAATTTGCGACGTTTGGTAAAGTAGGGAGAAATAACCCTGCATTGAGTATGCAACTTCTTGAAGCAGCTGGAAAACCGTTGCGTGAAAATCATTGGATATATGACCGTTTTCTGTCCATTGGCTATTACGCACTTGTTGATTTTACACAAGTAATTCCGCAAGTAGATGAAATTTCTGACAGCTGCCAATGGTATGATATTCAAGAGGTTCCTTCCTTGTTTATTGATCACCCTCAAATCATGGAAAAAGCGCTTTATTGCTTAAGAAGAGATATTGATAATCAGGCAATTACTTCTAATTTACTTCCTGAATTCTTTACGATGGGTGAGCTCCAATTGGTATATGAAACGATTTTGGGAACTTCTTTTGTGCGGACTAATTTTCAACGAAAAATGCTTTCATCCGGTAAGTTAGAGCGTGTAGAAAAAAAATATACAGGTGGGGCACATCGAGCGCCCTACCTGTATCGGTTTAAACGTATGTAAGATGAAGTGTATTTGTAAATTATAAGTTTCCCCTGCGGGCTTGTTCTCTTTCTATTGCTTCAAATAAAGCTTTAAAGTTTCCTTTTCCAAAAGAGGTTGCACCTTTCCGCTGGATGATTTCAAAGAATAAGGTGGGTCTGTCTTCTACTGGTTTGGTGAATATTTGTAAAAGATATCCTTCTTCGTCACGATCTACCAATATATTCAGCTCACGAAGTGGGGCAATGTCTTCATCAATTTTACCCACACGGTCGAGTAAATCGTCATAATAACTTGCTGGAACTTCTAAAAATTCAACACCCCGTGAACGCAATGCCCGAACCGTCGCGACGATATCGTCTGTCGCCACAGCAATGTGCTGCACGCCTGGCCCATTGTAAAATTCCAAATATTCTTCCACTTGCGATTTCTTCAATCCTTCAGCTGGTTCATTGATTGGAAATTTGATGTATCCGTTTCCATTCGAAACCACTTTGGACATTAGCGCAGAATATTCTGTAGAAATATCTTGGTCGTCGAAGGTCAATAATAATTTGAAACCCATGACATCGCTGTAGAACTGCACCCATTCGTCCATTTCTCCCAAAGCAACGTTTCCGACGCAGTGGTCAATGTATTTTAAACCAACACTTTCTGTAAAATTTCCTAATGAGTAGGGCTTAAAGCCGGGTAAAAATACGCCATTGTATGCTTTTCGCTCAACAAAGGTATGAATGGTATCGCCGTATGTTTGGATAGAAGAGGTAATGACAAAGCCGTTCTCGTCGCTAAGATGCGTAGGTTCAGCAACGGGTACAGCGCCTCGTGCAACTGTCTCATGGAACGCCGCAGTGGCATCGTCCACCCAAAGTGCCAAAACTTTTACGCCATCTCCGTGTTTGCGAACATGCTCTGAAATAACAGAATCTGCTACTAATGAGGTAGTTAACACGATACGAATCTTGCCTTGTTCTAAAATGTATGATGCTTTATCTCGGATACCTGTTTCAGGTCCTGCATAGCCTACGACTTTAAATCCAAATACGTTTTGGTAGAAAAAAGCGGATTGCTTGGCATTGCCAACATAAAATTCGATGTGGTCTGTCCCGAGAAGAGGCAGAATATCAGCAGTTTGTGTATGAATACTAGGAGTTGATACTAATTCCATGGGATTGATTTTTTAGCAAATCTCGGAATGTGACGTCAAATTATCCAATACTAAATTTGAATTATTATATAAGAATTTCTTATGTTGATTTGTGTATTATTTCTAATTTTACCTGATTATGTCTCATTATCGAATATAATCTATATATTTATATACATTAATATAAGTTTTTTGAATGAAGATAGATACAAAGCAATTAGTCTATTTTGTTGCGGTGGCAGAGGAACGCCATTTCAGTCGAGCTGCTGAGAAACTATATATTTCACAGCCTGCATTGAGTCAGCAAATTAAACATTTGGAGGAGAATTTAGGGGTAGAATTGTTTTCTAAACAGCAACGGGCACAAAATAGACGGGTAGAATTAACGGATGCGGGTCATTTACTTTGGACAGAATCAAAAAAAATATTAGCACAACTAGCCCAACTAGAAGAGGATGTCAAACAAATAGCTCAAAGTAGGAAGGTGATTCGATTAGGCGTTTATAAAATGTTGATGAAGGAACGAACCATCGAACTCCTTCATATTTTATCTTCTTTTCTGACGGATGTCGATTTACGTATCATGGAGTTTCCTACTTTTCAAGAGGTGCAATCGGCTGCCATGAAAGAACAAATTGATATTGGGATTTCTATTCTTCCTTTGCGATTTGGAGAGTTGGAAGGACTTGCTTTGGTACATGGCCATCTTGAATTAATTGTTTCTTCTAATCACCGGTTGGCACAAAGTGAAACCATAGAGACAGTGGATTTACTCGGTGAAAAATGGATAGAAATTGAGAAAGCATCACATCCCATTTACACAGAAATTGAAGAGTTTTGTACCCAAAAAGGAATAGATAGACGAGCCAAGAGTTTCCAAGAAGTTTCTTCGCTGGATTTACTTTGTAACATGGTTGAATTGGAGATGGGCATTGCGTTTGTCCCTAGTTTTTACGATACAAGCCGCCAACACAAAGTGGTCAGAAAGAAACTCGATAATTTGGCAGAAAGCCTGACCATAAGCCAAGCTATCATCTATAAGAAAACACACGATTTTCCTTCAAAAGAGGCTATATTGGATGTTTTGAAGAAGCGTGAAAAAGACAAGGAGTTTCCTACTTGAATAGGAAACTCCTTGAAATATAAAAGTGCCTGTATGTTCTTAGTTTTTACTAGATTGTGTTGCACCTACCTGGCTTTGTTTGGCTTCACGCATTGGGTTGGAAGAATTTCCACCCGCCCGTTGCTTAAACAATTGGAATTTGCTAGGAGCCTCAGGTTCACGCGGGAAAACGTTGTCAGAGGTATCGATATCTGGAATTTCAAAGTAAGGGTCTAGCTTAAATTGCTTGACTTTCTTCACCGTTGCGATACTTTTCTTGAACGATTGGTCATTTAAACGCCAAACTTCCGCCGGAATCCGGATATCCTCTTTTGTATCGTCTTCATAGACAACTTGTAAGATAATCGGCATGATTAATCCACCTTTATTGGATAAAGTCAATTCATAATAATGCTTATTATCAGCTAATAATGCTTTTTCTTCGTCCGAAAGGGTCTTTAAGAATCCTTCGTAGCGTTGTTTATCTGCGGCTGTAACTGCAAGTGGGTCGTAGCTATTGTAAAAATCACGCATGGTTGGGTCTGCTTCAACGACAGTCGTAGGAATGTCTTTTTCGTTGCGCATATTGCCAATTGTTCTTGCTTTGGCTTCTTGTTCTTTGCGAGCTTCGGCTTTCACTACTTCTGGGTCTTGGCTATCAAGAGCATACCATTTGACTTCAGCGATGGCTTGGTCAGCGGCATCTACACCATAGAACCAGCCTTTCCAGAACCAGTCTAAGTCCATACCGGAGGCATCCTCCATCGTCCGGAAAAAGTCGGCAGGGGAAGGATGTTTGAACATCCAACGTCTTGAATATTCCTTGAAAGCGTGGTCAAATAATTCACGCCCCATAACCGTCTCGCGCAAAATATTTAAGCCAGTAGCTGGTTTTGAATACGCATTTGGCCCAAATGTACCCGGCAAAATGTTATCTGAGCTACTCATGATGGCATTTTGTTTGCTTGGCTCTGTTCGCATGTAATCCACGATATATTGTGGTTCAATGCCGTGAGCAGGGAAATTTCTGTCCCATTCTAGGCAGGCAAGTCCTTCAAGGAATGAGTTCAAGCCTTCATCCATCCAGCTCCATTGGCGCTCGTCGGAATTGACAATCATCGGGAAGAAGTTATGACCCACTTCGTGAATGATAACAAGAATTAAAAAGTTCTTCGTGCCTTCGCTGTATGTACCGTCTTCTTGCGGACGTGCGCCATTAAAACTCATCATCGGGTATTCCATTCCACCAACAGGTCCATGTACCGAATATGCGACAGGGTACGGATAGGTAAACGTACGTTTGGAATAGCTAACTAGTGTATGTGCTACCAAACGAGTTGAATATTGTCCCCAAAGTGGATTTCCTTCTTTTGGGTACAAGGACATCGCCCAGACTTTTTTTCCTTCTACATCGACACGCATGGCATCCCAAATGAATTTTCTGGAAGCGGCAAAGGCAAAGTCACGCACATTTTTTGCTTCAAAAATCCATGTTTTTGTACCTGTTGGCTTGCCTTTTTCTGCTGCTACGGCATCTTCTTGTGAAACAATGAGGACGGGATTTTTAGCCGTTTCTGCTTCTTTTAATCTTTTTTTCTGAGTAGCAGAAAGAACTTTATCTGCATTGATTAGCTCACCGGTTGCACCAACAACCATGTCGTTGGGTGCAGTGATTTCAACGTGATAGTCACCAAAAACAAGTGCAAATTCACCTTGTCCTAAAAATTGCTTGTGTTGCCAGCCGTTGATGTCGTCATAAACAGCCATTCTCGGAAACCACTGTGCCATTTCGTACAAATAATTACCGTCTTTTGGGAAAAATTCGTAGCCACTGCGGCCTCTTTCGCGGTTTACATCGGTGATATTGAACGCCCAATCAATTTGGAATACGAAGGACTGACCTGTCAATAAAGGACTAGGTAAGTCGATACGCATCATGGTTTCATTGATGGTAGTTTTCAAGTTTTTTCCTTGTGCATCTTTGGTTGCGGTGACTTCAAAGCCAAAATCGCGGGCTGTTTTTCCGTCAAGTCCACGTAAAGTGCTTGCAGGTGCGCCTCTTTCGGGGTTAATGCTTGATGCTCTAGATACCTGTGCAATTGAACCTGATTTGAAGTGATTTTGGTCTAATTGAACCCACAGATACGTCAAGGCATCGGGTGAATTATTAGTATACGTGATTTTCTCTGAGCCTTTAAGTCGTTGATTGACATCGTCTAATTCAACCTTGATGTTGTAGTCTGCTTTTTGTTGCCAATACTCCTTCCCGGGCGCTCCAGCGGCATTTCGGTAGGTGTTGGGAGTAGGAAGCTGAGTTCCAAGTTGTTCAAACTTATCGTTTGCTTTGTAGGGAGAGGCAGGACGCTGTTGGGCAAATAGCGCACCCGAAAACAGCAACGTCATCCCGAAGATAGACCATTTTCTCATTCGTTTTTCTTTGTTGAAAAGGTTTTAAATAAAATAAACTACAATACTACTCAATTCTTGAAATAATACCCAATTCCTAAGGATGTACGGATTAAACCGATTTCCAATGAGCGATGTACGTAAGGAGATAGCTCAAAACCCACCTGAATTTGCGGATAGGCTGTAAACAATGCCGACCTTATGCCGACTGTCGTAAAGTAACCTTCGGTGATCTCGGCGGAAGTGGAGGTAAGTAAGGGAATAAAATTTGCCCGAATACCTGCGCCCACGTAAAGTCGTGCTTTCGGAGATGGGCTGATGTTTAAGAAGGGAGAGATTTCAGTACTTAAGCTCGAAAAAAAAGAATTTGTTTGCCATTTTGAATCGAGCCAAATTTTTTTTGTTGGATTGGTGCTTATACTTACTTGAGAAGTAAAAGGATAATACATGAGCCCTTGTGCCCAAACAGTCGAAGATTCGTGAAATAGAAAAAGAAAGCAAATAAGTGAAGAAAGTCGAATCATATCGATGAGATTAAGGAGTAAGATCTAAATCATCTACTTCTTCTACAGGAATTGCTAACTGATTAATAATAGCCTTTGTGTCTGCTGTCTGTTTTTCTACTGTATCTTTAATTTGTTGAATGACCTCATAAAAAATAGCCATTTTTTCGGCAGAAATTGCCTCTTGAATTCGGTTATTGAACTCGATAACGCCTGCACGGGCAAAGTTTCGTTTCTTTTTTCCTTCTTCTGTTAAGAAAACATTGACATATCTTTTGTCTTCTTTGTCTGTTTGTCGGTAAATCCAACCTTTTTCT
>JBKBRQ010000005.1:0-35063 GCA_046292055.1 Spirosomataceae bacterium
TCAAATCCCTTGGTTATGTGGGTGTATATTTCGGTCGTTTTTGAGCTCCCATGACCTAGCAAGCTCTGAATATACCGGATATCTGTTCCGTTTTCAAGTAAATGTGTCGCAAAACTGTTATGTAATGTATATGTAATCTTCCCCCAAAATAGCTACGATAGTTGATGAACTATTTCATCATCTCTGGTACTTCCAGCGGCATTGAACGGGCAATAGCCGAAGTTCTATTGGAAAACGGACACACTGTTTTTTCGCTATCTCGTACGTCATCCCCTAAATTAGACATCTTTGCGGACCACCTGTAATACATTTCTACTAATTTGATAGAAGCTGAAAAATTAACCCAAATCAAAGGAATTATTTGAAGTGAAATTGGGGGAATAAATACAACTCCCCACTTACATACTCCTATACAATATAACTGACTATGAGCAATTAAGCTACTTTATCAACTCATCTATCTATCAAAAATCCTTTTCTTAAATTGTCTAAAAAGGATGAAAATAAGAACCAGATAAACAAGTAAACCCAATCCAAAGAAAAGTATAACATGCTCTTTTGTGATACTAGCTTGGTACAGCTGATATGTCCAAAAAGAAGGAATAACAGAAAAAAGATAGTTGAAATTTTCAGGTACAAAAAAGGACAGTATTGGTAGTAGCAAAAGCAAATCAACTCCCTTAAAATAAGCCATTCCCTCGACTTTATTTTTGGCGAAAGTGGCAATCAATAACGTGATGAATGGAGCAATTAATCCATATTGCAAAGAAAGAAGCAACGAATGAAACAGTCCCGGATACGCCATTCCACCTAAATATAACATCAAAAAAGCCCCTAAACCTGAAAAAAATGTAGCGAAGGTCAACCGGTAAAGTATAAAATAAAAAGGGGAAATAGGTAAAATTCGGATAACCTGAAGTACATTTTCGTCTTTCTCATCTAGGATAATAAAGGAAGTGATAAAGCCGAACATAATCGCTGTTTGAATACCTGCAAACATCATTATTAACGAATGATATGCTTGAATAGCAGGATATTGTAGAGTAATATACGGCACGAAGTTCCGGACAAATGCAATGAGAATAAGCGGGGCAAATACAAAAAATGTGAGTGTCTTGTCCCTAAAAATCTGGCGCAAATCACCTTGTATAAGTGTACTTATTTTTTTCATTTGAATACGTTTTTAGAAATTTCCTTTTTTGCCCAAATAAATGTTATCACAGACCAAAATGTACAAAGAACGTACGGAACCAATACGTCTGTAATAGTCACGCCGACAGAAAAAGCCGAATTATATAAGTCGATGGCTGGCTGTGTTGGGAAGAGTATGAACCATGTTTTAGGAACTAAACCGAAATAGCCAAGAAAAGGCAAACTCAGAAAAAGAATTATTCCCAATGCTCTAAGTATGAACGTATTGAATGAAGATTGACCTGCAACCGCAACAAAGCCTAGCATCGAAAAAATGAACGTCGTTGCAATTGTCCCCATTGTGAAATGAATGAAGTTAAAGTCAAGTCCGTAACCGGCTATAACCATTGCATAACAACAGAACAAAGAAACGACCGTCAGTGAAAATGACTTTGATAAAATGTAACTACTTATTTTGATGGGAGTTACCGAAAGCGCCTGTAATGTATTTTCATTTTTTTCAAACAAAACCATCACACCGACAAACAAAAATCCTAACAAAGCAGGGTCATTAAAAATAATCAGTACCAAGAGTTTTTCGATATTTCCTAAAACGGATAACCCCTTAAATACACCCACGTAAATAGCCGTGACAGCCAAGGAAATGGCAGTAATTTGATTTTTATTAATCAGTAAAAAATCAAACTTTACTAGATGAAAAAATTGTTTCATGATACCAATGTTTTACCTGTTACTTGGATGAAAATATTGTCCAACGAAGCTTCTTTGGAATGAATCGTTTCAATCTCATGCGAACGTAGCTTTTCCAAGAAAATCGAATTTGTACCCAATCCATCCAGCTGAAAAATCTCTTTTTCTTGAGCTCCTCTAAACAATATTTCCACGCGACGATTGCTGTATTTCATCTTCAAATTGTCCGGACTATCCATCGCCTTAATTTCTCCATCTACAAGAAAAGCTACTTTATCACAGAGTTTTTCTGCATCGTGCATTTGGTGTGTTGTAATAAAAATTGTTTTTCCTGCAGACTTCAAATCCAAAATAATATCTTTAACAATCTTGGCATTTACTGGGTCTAAACCAGATGTTGGCTCATCTAAAAAAAGAATTTGTGGATCATGTAAGAAAGAGCGCACAAAATTTAACCGCATTTTCATTCCTTTCGAAAAATCTCCTACTTTTTTGTGCGCATCATTTTTCAGCCCAACTCTATCCAGCAGTTCAATTGGATTATGTGTTTTTGGGTAGAAATTTTTAAAGAAATTCAGATTTTCTAGGGCTGTGAGTTTTAAGTAATGGTTGGGTAGTTCAAAACCTACACCAATTTTTTCGTACAAATCTTTTCCCCAATCTCGCACTTCTCTTCCATCAATCTTTGCCTCGCCTTCGTAACCTGTCAATAGTTTAAAAAGAATTTTCTGAGTTGTACTCTTTCCAGCACCACTTGGGCCGAGAAAGCCAAAAACTTCTCCTTTTTCAATCGAAAAATGAATGTTTTTTAACATCAAGGTATTGGCTGATGGATATTGGTAACTCAGATTTTTTACGTGTATCATCGGTATTATTTATGTTAATGCTTTTTTTAAAAGCTGAATCAATTCTTTCACTAGGATTTCGTATTCTTCCTTACTCTCTGCAAACAATGGTTTTTCATTAGCAAAATTCCTTTCGATAGCTTTTGCATATTTTGTCTGTATAAGTTCACCTATACTCGAGCTCATGGATAAAATAAACTGTACAGCAATTTCTGTTCGTATTATCTTATTGATAAAACCATTCTTTTTTTCGTCATCCACCCACATAGTAAAAATTTCTTTTGCCTTCATTTTCCATTGGTCAATATATCCCGCAACATCTTTGCTAGACTCCTTATAACCAATACGATACAAAAATCGACTACAGGTAGGCTGTTCCATCTCAAAATGGATTCCTTTGGCAAAAAGCTCTTCATAATATGTCCAAAAATCAGGGTATTGATTTCTGTCAATGGATTGAATGTATTTTATTTTTTGAAGTTCAGCGTATTCTTTTAGATAGAGCCAAAGATCGAGTTTATCCGTAAAATACTGATACACGCTTCCCCGAGCTATGTTGAGCTCTTTGATGATTTTATTAATACTTGCAGAATCGTAGTTATTATCTGCAAATTCTTTCAATGCTGTTTCGATAAAAGCTTGTCGCTTCTCGTCAGCTAGATTTAAAAACGTTTCAGTCGGCATATTTTACAATTATGACAATGTTGTCACAAATGTAAAAACAATAATGACATGGTTGTCATTATTTAACAACAAAATTGTATTTTACGGAAACATCTCATTTTCCATTATGGAACAACGTGAAATCATTTAATTTTACTCTTTTATCTTTTCCCAACCTCCCATTTTTCATGCACTATTTCATTATCACAGGTACATCGAGTGGCATTGGACTCGCACTAACGCAACAATTACTTACCCAAGGGTATACTGTTTTTGCTCTCTCCCGTCGTCTGGCATCTCCAGTACAAAAAGACAATCCAAACTTTCATTTTATTTCCATCGATCTCACAAATACAGAGAAGTTAGGAGAAATAATGGAAAATATATTTGAAAAAATTAGCGTAAACGAAACATTAAAAGGTATTTACCTCATAAACAATGCAGCAACCATCTCCCCGATTGGACCCATCGGAGAAGTACCGGAAAGTCTTATTCTTTCCTCCATTCAGGTTAATCTGTCTGCGGCATTTATTTTAACAGCTGCGTTTATCCGCTTATCTCAGGCCATTCCTGTCACCAAACGAGTTATTTCATTGACATCAGGGGCAGCAAAAACTGCCTATGAAGGTTGGGCAGCCTATTGTACAACCAAAGCGGGCATAGATGCTATGACCCAAACGATTGGATTGGAACAAAAAAGAAGATTGTACCCTATTGAAGTTCTGGCAGTCGCTCCAGGAGTTGTCGATACACCCATGCAAACCATGATTCGCGCGACCCCCGAACAACAATTTCCTATGCAACCCAAATTCATTGGTTTATATGAAAAAGACGCATTGACACAGCCAGATGCCGTAGCCGAGAAACTCATACAATTGGCATTCGCAACAGACTTTCCGACGGGAGAGGTTATTGATTTACGTACTTACAGATAAGTCAAAAAGGTCCACCTTTTTCGGACAGATAAATACAATTCATCGGTCTGATTTGCGAAGGCTTCTTGTTCAAAACAAATAGAACGATATGCTTTAGGTACCGAGCGAGTCCAGAGGAAACGAACGAGAAATTCCATTAAATACCAAAAATAAAATAAGAAAATACCCAATTCGACTTGTTGACGAAGATGAATTTGTTCATGTCGAATAAGTTGAGGCGAAGGATTTTTGTAGCGTACCAAAATAAAAGGCCAAAGGGCCATGCCTGCAATAGATTTAGGAAGAGGAACAACAAGAATACGCATAAAAAAAGCCCGAATCAGATTGATTCGGGCAGAAAAAATTACAAAATATTGAAAGAAGCCGTTACCTGCCAACCTTGTGCGCGTTGGCTAAATTTAGGCTCGTTAGGTAAATTCAAGACAGATATTTCAGATAAACTTCCTTGCCGGCGAACATCCAGTTGTATTCCTAATACTTTTACACCTACCCCAAATTGATACCCAAAAGAAGAATTAGCAAACGTTTCATCCGGATTTGAGGTATAGTTTTTCAGTGCTTCTTTAAAACTATCTCCCTCTGAAACCTTCAAAGAAGCAACAGGACCACCGACAACATGCAAGAATTTCAGTGGTTTAAAACCTAAAAGTAAGGGTACATCAATGTCGTTGTACTTGACTTGAAATGCTGTATTATCCACAATAATTTCTCCTCCTTTACTCGCTAAAACGACCTCAGGTTGTACATAGAATTTTTTTCCAAACCTTGCGTACACACCACCCACGAAGCCCGTTCTCGTGTTGTAGCTTGCTTCGATGTTGTCTTTTAAAGAACCCGCATCTGTAATGATTGCAGAGGTATTTACCCCTCCCTTGATTCCCAAGTCAAATTGGGCAAATGTGGCCGTTGTAATACCCAAGCTGAGTAAAGCCGTGCTAAGAAACTTTTTCATAATCATCATAATACAAACAATTTTAGTAAATCAAGTAACGGCAAAATAACGTAACTTGCTTCACTTTACATACATATCAATCTACATTTTTATCTAATGGCCAAGATTAAATCAGCGTATTTTTGTCAAAGTTGTGGATATAATTCACCTAAGTGGCTCGGAAAATGTCCATCTTGTGGAGAATGGAATACACTCGTTGAGGAACTATTGGCAAAAACAGAGCCTGAAAAAGGGAACTGGCGTTTTGGTCAAACAGCGGCACGTCAGGCATCTAAGCCCAAAAGTTTAAAAGACATTACCACCCAAGAAAAATACAGAATCATCACGGATGACCACGAATTAAATCGTGTTTTAGGTGGAGGAATTGTCCCAGGCTCTTTGGTTTTGATGGGAGGCGAACCTGGTATCGGGAAGTCCACGTTGATGCTCCAAATTGCCTTGAGTTTGCAAGATTATCAGGTTTTGTATGTATCTGGTGAAGAAAGCGAACAGCAAATTAAGATGCGCGCAGAGCGTTTGGCTGTCCAAAATGACCGCTGTTTTGTATTGACGGAAACTTCCACAGAACATATTTTTAAACAAATTGAACAAATTGAACCTGATATAGTCATCATTGATTCTATCCAAACCTTGGTTTCGCCTCATATCGAATCTGGCGCAGGTAGCGTTTCTCAAGTCAAGGAATGTACAGCAGAATTAATGAAATTTGCGAAAGAGTCAGATATTCCTGTCATCATGATTGGGCATATTACCAAAGATGGTTCTATTGCTGGGCCGAAAATTCTTGAACATATGGTCGATACTGTTTTGCAGTTTGAAGGAGACCGCCACATGACGTATCGGATTTTGCGCACCACGAAAAATAGATTTGGAAGTACCTCAGAACTAGGCATTTATGAAATGCAAGGAAGTGGACTTCGGCAAGTTAGTAATCCATCTGAAATTCTCATTGCACAACGGGAAGACGCACTTAGTGGTATCGGAATTGCTGCTATGATGGAAGGGAATCGCCCATTAATGATTGAAATTCAGACGCTTGTCAGTCTAGCAAATTATGGAACACCACAACGAAGTTCTACAGGATTTGATTTACGGAGATTACAAATGATTTTGGCGGTTCTTGAAAAACGAGGAGGATTCCGGCTTGGTACGCAAGATGTTTTCTTGAATATTACCGGCGGTTTGAAAGTTGAAGACCCTGCCATTGATTTGGCGATTTGTGCGTCTATTGCCTCCTCGTACGAAGACATACCGATTTCACAACGCGTATGTTTTGCTGGTGAAGTTGGTTTGGGTGGAGAAATCAGGGCGGTAAATCGAATAGAACAGCGTATTTCAGAGGCAGAAAAACTCGGTTTTGAAAAAATTTATATTTCAAAATTTAACTTAAAAGGAACGACAACAGACCAATTTAAAATCCAGGTAATACAGGCCGGGAAACTTGAAGATGTATTTCAACATCTTTTTGCGTAGGTGAATTTATTTTGGAATTTCACGAACGATTGTGTAATTTGAATTCATCCCTCAAGTTAACCCAGTATGAAAAAAACGTTTTACATTCCTTTTGGATGGATATTTTTACTCAGCTTTTTTGCTTTTTCATGTCAAAAAAATAGCCAAGTTCGGCCCAGAGTAATCAAACCAGAAATTACGCACTTCATCGAACATGCGGATACGCGATTACACTTTGTTTCTTTGGGAAACCCGTATGCACCACCCATTCTTTTTATTCATGGTGCACCAGGGAATTGGAAAGCCTACAATACATTATTGCAAGACAGTGTACTCAGGTCTCGGTTTCATATTATTTCTGTGGACAGGTTAGGATACGGAAAGTCACGGAAGCGTAAACAAAAAGTGGTTACTTCGATTGTACAACAAGCAGATGCCATTGTAGAGGCGCTACATGTAAATTTATCTGGAGAGAAAGCATTGATAATTGGCCGGTCCTACGGCGCAGCAATTGCTGCAGAAATTGGAATCCGGTATGCTGAAAAAGCAAAAAAAGTCTTTATGATTTCGCCAGTTATCGACCCCGACAAGGAAAAGTACTTTTGGTTTGCACACGCAGCCAAGCATTGGCTCGTTAGACAATTTTTATCATTTGATCTAATTGCTGCAACAGACGAAAAATTTGCACACGAGCGAGAACTACGAAAAATTCAAGAAGATTGGGATAAACTAACTGTTCCTACAACTGTTTTCATGGGAGGACAAGACTGGATAGCTGACCTAGGAAACTTTCAATTTGCAAAAAAACGCCTAAAAAAGGATGTAAATAAATTCATTTATATTCCAGATGCTGGTCACATGATTGCTGAAACCCATCCACAAGTTGTATTATCAGAAATTCTCAATACACCGCTTATCAATCCTTGAACTAATCCACTTGTTAAATTCACCTAATTAAACAAGGTGAAATTTTTGAACCAACGAATTCTTACATGACTTTTTTATCAACACAACAACTTATTGACATTGCCATTTGGCTCTTTGCCTTACCTGCAGGTTGGTTATTTGGAAAAACACTTAAAACCCTTGTTTTACCTTCTTTACGACGTGCATCGGAACGAACCTCCAATGAACTCGATGATTTAATCGTTTCGCTACTCGAAAAAATAATCGTTCCCATTTCTTGGATTGCCGGTGTGATTACTGCTTACCAAACAAGTCATCTCCACGACCCCTACCGCGTCGAAATTAAAGAGGCAATTACTATTTTTACCATTCTTATTTTTACGTGGGTTGCCGCCCAACTAGTCACTGCATTTACGCATTTTCAGATTCATAGACTTGGGAAAGATGTAGCCAAGAGTTCCATTTTTACCAAAATTTTAAAAGTCATTGTCTATATTTTAGGTACCATGGGTTGCTTACAAGTACTCGGTATATCCATTGCGCCTATGCTTACTGCTTTGGGTGTAGGAGGTTTGGCTGTTGCTTTGGCACTTCAAGACACCCTTTCGAATTTGTTTGCAGGGATTCAACTCATTGCAGGACGTAAAATTAAACCCGGAGATTACGTTCAATTGGCTACAGGAGAAGAAGGTCATGTAGAGGATATCTCTTGGCGAAATACCATTATTCGTGCATTATCCAATCATTTAATCATCGTTCCTAACTCAAAAATATCAAGCAGTATTGTCCGGAACTTTATCTTGCCAGACAGCCAAATTGCAGTTTCTATCGATGTGGGCGTTGCTTACACAAGTGATTTGGACCACGTTGAACGTGTTTGTATTGAAGTAGGTACGGAAATCATGCTGCATACAGAAGGGGGTGTCAAACAACATCAACCTCTCGTTCGTTTCAAACTTTTTGGTGATTCAAGTATTACCGTTCGAACCATATTACGAGCAGAAGAATTTACAGGACAATTTCTGATTCAAAGTGAATTTATCCGTAAACTACACAAAAGATTTCAGCAAGAAGGTATCGAGATTCCCTTTCCAATTCGTACCCTTCACATCAAAAATGATCCTTCTTAAAAGCAGTATTCGTACTGCTTTTTTTATGGAATTACCCCAATTAATAATCAAAAAACCAAAATATCTCGTATGTCTTGGTGTGTCCCAAAACAAATTTCAAAATTAAATAAGATAAAACATGAAAAATTGGTCACTTCTTTCCCTACTCCTAGTTGCTTTGTCCTTTAGTCAACTCATCACAAGTTGCCAAAGCGAGACTACAGAACCCACTCCTGAAGTCCCTGAAATTGAGTTTTTATTACTCTCTGGTGGTACTAAAATTGACCGATATGCTGCACAAAATCTAGCAGCACCCCTACGGAGTATCACGGTATCTGGAATGGGTATGGGCGAGCAGCTACTTGCCATAGATTTCCGTCCGGCAACTGGGCAATTATATGGAGTAAGTTCTGGGAGTCGCCTATACTCCATCAATCAAAATACGGGAGTTGCTACTGCACTCGGTACTGCACCTTTTAGCCCAGCTATTGATGGAAACGTCCTTGGTTTTGATTTCAACCCAACCGTGGACAGAATACGTTTGGTAACGGCGAATGGTCAAAATTTACGTTTACACCCTGAATTAGGAACAGTCGTTGCTACGGACGGTGCTGTTAATGGTGTCATGAATGCCCGAATCTCTGGTGCGGCTTACACAGAAAACTTTGCAGGAACAACCACAACGGCTCTTTACAACATTGACCCGCAAACAGACCAACTGTACAAACAAGACCCACCCAATGACGGTACACAAGTAGTCGTAGGAAGCCTTGGTGTTGACCTAACTGGAGACGGAGGGTTTGATATTTCTCCAGAAAATATAGCGCTTGCCTTCTACGGAAATACGTTGTATCAAATTGATTTCATGACAGGAAAAGCCACTACATTGGGGGTCATCAACGGTATTGCGGGCGTCACAGGATTAGCCATTCCGACCAATCCTGTTGCTTATGCTGTAACAACTACCAATGACTTACTTATTTTCAATCCAGAAAATCCAGCACCGATTACGAAACCCATTACAGGTTTACCTATGGGACAAAGTTTGGTAGGAATTGATTTCCGACCTGCAACTGGGCAACTATTCGGAATTGGAAAAAATAGCACATTATATACGATCAATACGGCGAATGGCGCAGCCACAGCGGTTGGGAGCAACCCACTCGGTGCTTTATTAACGGGAGAGTTTTTCGGTTTTGATTTTAATCCAACCGTTGACCGCATCCGCGTAGTTTCAGATTCACGCATTAATTTACGTTTAAACCCTACGAATGGAACACTAGCAGCTTTAGATGGTGGATTAAATCCAGGAACACCAATGATTAGCGGTGCCGCTTACACCAATAATTTCCCAGGTGCTACAACAACCGTTTTGTACGACATTGATGCTATTGCTGGAAAATTATACAAACAAGACCCACCCAATAACGGCGGTCTCGTAGAAGTCGGTAATTTGGGAATAACGGCTACATCAACTAATGGTTTTGATATTGGTGGCACTAGCGACAAAGCATGGGCACTTTTAAAAGTAAATAATGCGACTAGACTATACCAAATTAATTTGATGACTGGCGCAGCTACACAGGCAAATGCTTACACTTTTATGCCTGATATCCAAGGATTTGCCGTTGGTTTAGGATTCTAAATCATTCTTATTCTCGTCCAAAAAAAGAACCTTGCTTCCCTTTTTGCAGTTCAGCGAAAGGAGAGCAAGGTTCTTTGCTATATCAAAAATCAAAGTACGCCCTTTGTACTTGGAAGATTGTTTAATTCACTTATTTCGCGCTTGACAGCCATTTTGATGGCTTTTGCCCAAGCTTTAAAAATAGCTTCAATTTTATGGTGTTCATTATCTCCAGTACATTGAATATTCAGATTGCATTTGGAGGTATCCGAGAAAGACTTGAAGAAATGGAGGAACATTTCAGTCGGCATTTCGCCAATTTTTTCTCTTTTAAATGAGGCGTCCCAAACGAGCCAAGGTCGTCCTGAAAAATCAATGGCAACTTGAGCGAGGGCTTCGTCCATGGGCAAAAGGAATCCATAACGGCTAATTCCTTTTTTATCTCCAAGAGCCATTAAATAGGCTTCACCAAGTGCAAGTGCTGTATCCTCGATGGTGTGGTGTTCGTCAATATGTAAATCTCCTTCCACCTGGATAGTTAAGTCAGCACCCGAATGTTTAGCAAGTTGGTCGAGCATGTGGTCAAAAAAACCAAGACCCGTTGATATCGCACTTTTTCCGGTTCCATCAAGGTTTAAATCAATGCGAATACTTGTTTCTTTGGTCACGCGGTGGACACTTGCCTTTCTATCTGGGAGGCGAAGGAATGTATAAATAGCTGCCCAATCATCTGTAACTAGAGCTAATGCTTCTTTTTGTTCAGATGTTAACGTAGCTGGCTCCTCTTTTCCGATAAAAATCGCTTTTGCGCCAAGATTTACAGCTAGTTGAATGTCTGTGACACGGTCTCCGAGCACAAAGGAATTGGTCAAATCGTGTTGACCTTCCATGAACTCCGTCAATAAACCTGTACGAGGCTTGCGTGTTGGTGCGTTTTCGTATTCAAATGAGCGATCGATACATACTTTGGCGAATGTGATATTTTCAGCTTGTAAGATATCCATCATTTTTTGGTGTGCAGGCCAGAAAGTTTCTTCTGGAAAAGACGCTGTTCCGAGGCCATCTTGGTTTGTGACCATGACAAGCTCAAAATCTGTTTCTTCTGAGATTTTTCTCAAGTTAGAAATCGCTCCGGGCAGGAAAGCAAGTTTTTCGAGAGAATCTACTTGAAAATCAACGGGTGGTTCAACGATGATGGTTCCGTCTCTATCAATAAATAATACCTTTTGCATGAAATCGTAATTTGCGGTTCAAAAGAAAAGTGGATATAAAAATAAAAAAGCCATACCGACGACTAGTCGGATGAGTAGATTTAAATCAGTTCGTACTAACCAAAAAGTAATTTTAAACAATTAAACACCCTTACCTAAATGTATATCAAATGCTTACATAAAACCTTTTTTTAGTGAATTTCGTGACCTCTTTTCACTTCAGTTCTCGTAAATATTTTCGTACAAAGAGTGCCAAAATTACTACTCAGCTGATAAGGGAACAAGTATTATTTGTATCAATCTAGTAAAGGAGTAAAATGTCTTTTGAAATAGTATCTTGGATATAACATATCGAATCCAAAGGGATAAAGTCAGACAGTTTCAAGGTCAAAAAAGTAGCTCAATGTACAACTGACAGTATCAAGGTAAATTAATTGATTCGAAGAAACACCAGAGAAAAACCATATTCAAGTAAAGTCCTTCTGACAGACCTTTTAATAAGTTTTTTAGGCCAATATTTCCCGTTTGAATAAATTGGACAAGAAAATAGAAAAAGAGATTAATTACTACCTAAATGTATCTCATTGACCCTAAATGAAGATACGATTTTATCCAAATAGCTACTTATTTTCATATAATCATTTGAGCTTTCTTGCATAAAGCAATTATAAACAACGACATCCCCTTTTCAATCTTTATGAAATTAAAACAACGCTTCCTTTAGTTTACCTATAAATTCTTTAGCAAAAACAACTTATAACTCCCAAAAAGAAAACATACCAATTTATATGAAATACATAATACAAATTCTGATTACTTCACTTTTGATATGTACTCTTATATCCTGCGATAGAAGCAAAAAAGTAAAAGATAATCTTACATTTTCTAAAAGCAATATGGTATACAATAGTACCAATAAGAAAAATTTAGACCGTATGGTATCGGCGGGTTTGGATGAGCTTGCTGTCGAACATGTTGTCGTTTTGCTCACTGAGATAAAAGAACCTTTTTTCAATAATGACTACTTTGTTAAAGCATATATAGAAGAAATAAGTAATAACTTTTACATAATTCACATAATTGATTTAAGTGATAAGGAAACTTTAGAAGTTATTTCACACGAACTTGTTCATCTCGAACAATATAAAAAAGATGATTTGACAGTGAAAAATACATATATCATTTGGAAAGGGATTACTTATACACCAAGTGAATACGAAGCGGTTTCTCATGAAGAAAGACCTTGGGAATACGAAGCTTATCAAAGACAAAAGGGCCTTAGTAGAAAAATAAAAAAAAGGGTTCAGTCAACAAATTGATGACTGAACCTTAATCTTTTAAAAAATAAAGCATCTAAAACTGCTTTTTATACTAGCACCAATATTTAACTGTACGCAGTTTATTTACAATATCTAGTCGGGGTGACTGGATTCGAACCAGCGGCCACACGCCCCCCAGACGTGTACTCTAACCGGGCTGAGCTACACCCCGAAATTCGAACGCAAAAATAGTATTTTCTCATAATTTTAGCCAAAAACAACCCTTTTTTTGTAAAATATACAAGTATCTACGCACTTCAACAAAAAATAAATAAAATAAGTACTTAATAATCAATTACTTACAAAATGTTTGCGAAAATTACCTTTTTTTTTAAAACCTATTTAATCCAAAACAAAATCACCTGCGTATATGAGTTTGTTGTCGCCCAAAACGGCAAGTTAACCTTTAAATAATTACTAAATTACTAATTGTTTCTTTTTATGAAAAAAGTAATCCTCTCCTTCGCTGTTGTTTTAACAAGCATCTCTTTTTCACAGGCTCAGTTGTTGAGATCTTTATCAACTGGTTTAAAAACTTCTACTTCTGTAAACGTAAACACATCTGCAAACATAAGCACTGGTGGAACTTCAGGTTCTTCACTACGAGTAGTAGGAAACTTATTAGGTGGTGCAACTAACGCGGTAGCAAACACTGTAGGTGGTGTAGTAGGTACTGGTTCTTCATTACTTGGTGCTAAAGTTGACGGTCTAAGCGTGAAAGTTGGTGACATCAAAACAGGTACAGCTAACACTGTAGGTGGTGTAGTAGGTACTGGTTCTTCATTACTTGGTGCTACTGTTGACGGTCTAAGCGTGAAAGTTGGTGACATCAAAACGGGTACAGCTAACACTGTAGGTGGCGCAGTAGGTACTGGCTCTTCATTACTTGGTGCTACAATTGATGGCCTAAGCGTGAAAGTTGGTGACATCAAAACAGGTACAGCTAACACTGTAGGTGGTGTAGTGAGTACTGGTTCTTCATTACTTGGTGCTACAGTCAATGGATTAACAACGAAAGTAGGTTCAGTTTTGAATACTACAAACGTAGCTACTGGCTCGGTAACTGCTGGAGCAACAGTAAATAACTTGAATGCACAAGTAGGTAATCTTCTAGGTGCACAAGTAAACGGATTAAACGTTCGCGTTGGTCACTAATTTTTTCCTCTCGATTTTTCTAGGCCGCTCTGCTAGTCAGAGCGGCTTTTTTTATATCAAAACTGTTTTTGGTTTAATTTTTGTAATTTTTCTTGCATTAGATTTTATTAATCGTTCCCAATGAAGAAATTTTTCGTATTCATTCTATTGTGCTTCTCTTTCCAAGCCAGACCCGGTTTTGGGCAACAAATATTGTCGCTTACAGAATGTATCAAGGCTGGAAAGCAAAATAGTCTGTCTTATCAACAAACAACAGCTGATAGACAATTGGAACGTGCTAAATTAGAATTTGCACAAAAGGATATTCTACCTACTATTGAAGCGTTTGCAAGCCCTACTCTCTCTTTAGGTCGTTCCATTGACCCGACCACCAACCAATTTGCCTCTAGAGGATTTGCTAATAATGTACTTGGGCTCTCGTTTAGCCAAATATTATATGCAGGTGGGCGTAAAAACACAACAATACAACAACAGTCTGTTCAAGAAAAAATAGCTGGACTACAAATAGAAAAAATTGAAAATCAGCTGATTGTACAAATAATCCAAAGTTATTTTCAAATTTTACTTACCAAAGCTGTCATCAAACAAACAGAAAAACAACTGGCTTTTATCTTGGAAAATAGAGCTCAATCTTCTCAATCTGACCTGTTATATCTCCAATATCAGGCTCAAGCTGCCAACAAAGAATTAGCGCTTATCCAAGCAAGAAACGATCTTCGTATCCAAAAAATCACACTTGGCAACCTTATTGGCGCACCCGATCCTGCTTTTTTTGATATTCAGGATTTGACCAATGAACAGCTCAATAAACCCATTCAAACACAGACAGACCCACGTATTTTTCAACAATATTATGCATGGCATCCGGACTATAAAATCTCGCAAATGAGGCAGAAAAATCAAAGTTTACAGCGAGATGCCATTGTAGCTAGTCGACTTCCTACCATTAGTTTTAGTGCTGGATTTACCCTACCCTATTCTAGTTTGTACCAACAAGTTGAGAGTAGTCAACTTGCGCGTGTCGATACCATCCCCGTATTTTTTAGGGGCGCCATTCAATCTGCCTTCAATCCAGTTTTTGACTTTACATTCCGAACAATTCCGATGCTTTCGCAATGGAGTCAACTTGCCAACGCTTATATTGGGTTTCAAATTCGAATTCCGATTATGTCAGGAAACTCACATAAACTCCAGTTAAAACAATCGCAACACGATATTTTAGTGACACAAATTCAGGCACAACAAGTAAAAAATGATTTAATCAAAGAGTCTATTCTTGCGCAATCAAATCAGCAAGCAGCACTTTCTCAATACATTGCAACCAAATCTACTTTTGATGTTTGGCAAGCTTATTACCAAAATGCACTCTTGAACTACCAAAATAAAGAACTATCTGCTAAGGATTTTCAAGATATTATTCAAAATTACCTAGAAACAGAACTTGCAGTTGTCAAGGCTCAGTATGAATATTATTTATGGCAAGAACTTATGCCCTATTACGAAACGGGGCGATTTAACTACCGCTAAACCGCCCCATTGCATTTCTCAAATTCGTATTTTATTTTTTCATTGCCTTGTATATTTCGTCCCCAATAGCTGTACGAATATTCAAAGAACTGATTTTTCCATTATCGCGCGTAGGATAAACTCGATTACTCAAGAAAACATAGACTAATTGCGACGCAGGGTCAATCCATGTAAATGTCCCCGTAAAACCCGAATGCCCGTAACTTTCCGATGAAGCCATGCGTGGTCCATTTGTCACATTGGGATTAAAATCTAACTTATCAAAAGCAATCGCGCGCCGATTTTTCTCCTCCGGAAACTGGTATTTCGTTGCCTCTGCCACTACATCTGAGGCAATAAAACGCTGTCCACCATATTCTCCTTTTTGCAAATACATTTGCATCAATTTCATCAAATCATTGGCATTTCCAAACAAGCCCGCATGGCCAGAAATTCCAGATAATAATCCAGCTCCTTCATCATGTACACGTCCGTGAATCAAGGTTTTCCGAAACAACGTATCCACTTCCGTAGGTACAATTCGATCCAATGAGTACCATTTTCTCGGATTATACGTCAAAGTCGTTGCCCCAATTGCTCGGTATGTATTTTTCAGGTAATCTTCCCATTTCTCACCTGTTATATTTTGGATTATCTCAGGATATAAATAATAATGTAAATCACTATACACATACCCTTGCGTGGGTTTTACAGGAGATTCTTTGATTTGATTCATTATAAAATCCCGATACGTACTCCGTAACCAAAGTGAGTCAGCCACTTCTACATTGTATTCATCTGTTTGAACGGATGAGAAAATACCCGGTTTCCATATAATCGTTTCTGGATGTAACGCATCTATCCATATTTTCTTATCCTTACGTATAGATTCCTTATAATCAATTAAATATGCCTTTTTCTTACCAATTATTTTTTGAAAGAAAGTCCGTTTTATCTCATTTTTCACCCATCTTTCTTCTGCAATATATGTACCCAAAGACGCCTGTTTGAGTGTTGCGACGGTATCAATGCAGTCCATCCAAAACGGAATCCACGCTTTCAAACCAGACCGATGTGTTAACATATCTCGGAACGTCAAATTTTCTTTATTACTTCCTTTAAATGCGGGATAATACGTTCCAAGCGTCGTATCCAACGAAAATTTATTCTCGGACATCAACTGCATCACCGCCAACGCCGACGTACTTATTTTGGTCACTGAAGCTAAATCATATAAATCACTGACTTGCACTTTGCCCTGCTGTATGTTTATCTGACTAGTCAAAATAGGCGTTGATCCTCCTTTTTTTCCACCATCCATGACATCCGCTTTGGTTCCCGTTTCGAATTTTGTATCTGTCATTACCCCATTTTCTCCCTTGCTTTGGGCTAATTTTTCCGCTTCAAATGTGTGATACCCAACCGCTTTTTGGTAAATGACACGCCCTTCTTTGGCAACTTGCATGACAGCACCCGGATACGCATTTTCCATTAATCCTAGTTGAAGAACAGAGTCCACTCCAGCACGTAATTTTGCGCCGTCTATGCCTACCATTTCAGGAATCCCGTAAGCTAAGCGCCCCAACGCCGCCGTTTGTTCACCCATTCCATAAACGAAATGCGCATCGACTGTAACAGGTAACTTACCCGATAACGGAATCGCTCCAAAAATCCCCTGTACGGCAGCATCTTCCATATAATTGGTCAATTGACTTGTCAAAACCACCGTTTTCATCTCGCGTAAAACAGGAATTTTACCCAATGCATACGGGTTTCCTAATACGACCACAACCGCATTCGGGTGAATCTCGTGGAGTTGACGGAGAATACGTTCGTGTTTTTCAGTCACTCCATAGTTTCCGTACGGACGAATGCTGGACAAATGTATGGCAATCACTAATTGAGAAACCGCTTTGATTTGTGTGAGTAATGAATCGGAAAGTTGGTCTGTTGTTTTGCTAGAAACCATCCATTGTGTTGCCTCCACATAATCATTCATCCGTTTTGCAAACATGGATGTAGAAGCAGCAGCATCCAATGAAACCAATCCAAACGATTGATCTAAGGATTGAATAGGTAAAATAGAAGCCGTATTCTGTACAATAGTCACCGTTTTTTCAGCCAATAACCGATTCACTAAATCCGACTCTGTCGTATTGAGGTCATCAATCAAGCCTTTGGTTTCGATAGGTTGGTAATTGTCTAAACCCACCCATGATTTAGCTTGCAAGATTTTACGAACACGGGCATCTAGTACTTTTTCAGAAAGCTGCCCATTTTTTACTGCTTTTTTAATTGCCTCTACAGCAGTAGGTACATCTTCGAAAGTCTCCAAAATATCATTACCTGCTAAAATGGCTTTTACCAGCGCTTCCCCATTCGGGAAATACTTAACTGCTCCTTGCATATCCATTGCATCTGTAAAAACAAGCCCCTCAAACTTCATGTCCTTGCGCAATAGATCAGTCACAATCTTGGACGAGAGTGTAGAAGCCAAGTTAGGGGTATTGTCTAATTGAGGAATGCTCAAATGCGCCGTCATGATTCCCGATATACCTGCGTCAATCAATTGTTGAAAAGGATATAATTCAACTTCTTTCAATCTTTTTTTATCATGACTAATGACGGGTAAGTCGTAATGAGAGTCCACACCTGTATCGCCGTGACCAGGAAAATGCTTGGCGCTTGTCAGGAATTGTTCGGACTCCATGCCTTTCATATATGCCAATGCTTTTTTCATGACGTCCTCACGATTTTCACCAAACGAACGAAAGTTAATGACGGGATTTGCCGGATTATTATTCACATCTACAACAGGAGCGTAATTGACATGTACGCCCATCCGCTTACTTTGTTTGGCTACTTCTTGCCCCATCCGGTACAATAAATTCTCATTTCCTTGCATAGCGCCTAACGCCATTTGATACGGGAAACGAACCGTCGAGTCCAGACGCATCGCAAGCCCCCACTCTAAGTCCATTCCGATTAGTAACGGAACTTTAGACAATGCCTGCAATTCATTGACAATCTGTGCTTGGCGTGTAGGTTGACCAGCAAAGAACACAAATCCGCCCACTTGGTATTTTTCTACCCACTCTTTTAGTTTTTCAGGTTGATACCCTTTGCCAGACGTGTTGCCACGCGGCATGAGTAATTGACCAATTTTTTGTTCCAATGTTAAAGATGCCAGCGTATTTTCTACCCAATCTTTATTATGATTTGTCAAAAATAGAGGTTTTTGCTGTGCCAATAGCGGGCTTGCGAACAGGAGAAAAAGCCAGAGAAAGCGAACTTGCTTCATAGTAAATCAATATTTCGTGGTTGAACTTGGTTTCAAATATACTGATTTCGCCCCTAACTTTTCAGAATGGTCTGGTATGTACACAAAAAAAGGAAATCAATTCAATGATTCCCTTTTTTGTGTTTATTCTTGGGATATGACTTACATAAAGCCCATTTTTCCCATTTGGTAGTCACGCATAGCCTCCAATATTTCAGTTGTATTATTCATTACAAAAGGGCCTTGTTGCACGATTGGTTCTCCGATAGCCTCGCCAGAACAAAGGATAAAGCGGGTTTCTCCTTTGGCTTCTATTTCGATTTCTTCGCCTTCGGGGGCAAATTCTACGAGTTGATGGTCGTACGCAAATTTACCATTAATTAGTACTTCACCTTTTAAAATATAAAGTAGAATTGTTCTATTCGCTGGAATTTGAAAAGACTCTTTACCTCCTTTTTTTGCGTGAACATTCAGAATTTCTAGGTTAGTTAGCGAGACTGCAGGGCCTTTTTCGCCACGGCGTTCACCTGCAATGAGTTGTGTTTCCACCAAGCCGTCTTCCGAAATCTGAACTAAAATTTCTTCTTTTTGGAAGCCCTGATAGGTAGCGGGAGTCATTTTTAAGCGTGCAGGTAAATTCATCCAAAGCTGGAGAATCTCCATATCACCTCCATTTTCACGCATTTCGTAGGGAATATTTTCTGAATGCACAATACCTCTACCAGCGGTCATCCATTGAACACCACCTGGATGAATAATGCTTTTAAACCCTTGACTATCTGCATGTTCTACACTTCCTGAATAAATAAACGTCAAGGTTTCAAAGCCTCTGTGCGGATGCGGCCCAAAAGGAAGCCCTCGGTTATAGGGTTCAAAATAATGCGGCCCGTGGTGATGAACCAATAGGAATGGATCCAAGTTTTCATTGGTTTCATTCGGGAGAGGTTGATACATTTGGTGTTCCCCCATTTCGTGGCGTGAAGCGCTGAGGAGCTTGGTGACTTTACGTAACATCTATTTACTTATGTAATTTTTATAACGTAACACAGAATCTATCAATTGAGTGCCATAGGAACTTCCATAAGTAGGACTTCCGTTTCAGATTCCGCAGTTAGATCAAACGACGTCGCCTCCGTAATTCCCAAGCCATCTCTTGCAGCGAGTGTTTCGTTGGCAATGGTTACACTACCCGATAATACAAATGCATACACTCCATTTTTAGGCAAATGCAGCGCATAGTTAGCAGATTTACCGGCTTCTAGGCGAATCAATGAAAACCATGCATCTTGGTTCATTTTCACACCATCATCTTGTGTTCCAATAGGTGAAACGACAGTTTGAAAGGTATTTTGTCGGCCGGCTATATCAAACGCTTTTTGGTCATACCGAGGTTGGATGTTTTTTACTTTCGGAAAAACCCAAATTTGAAGAAATTTGACTTGCTCGTGTGAATTTTTATTTTTCTCGGAGTGGTAAATACCCGTACCTGCCGACATAATTTGTACTTCGCCTTGGGTAATCACGGTTTTATTTCCCATGCTATCTTGATGCTCTAAGTCACCCGAAAGCGGAATAGAGACAATTTCCATGTTGTCGTGGGGATGTTTCCCAAAGCCCATTCCGCCAGAAACGGTATCGTCATTCAAAACACGTAACGCGCCAAAGTGCATACGCGTTGGTTCGTAATAACTTGCAAAGCTGAACGTATGAAAACTCGATAACCACCCATGAGCAGCATATCCTCTGGACGAAGACGTATGAAGTATTTTTTTCATTTTTATATTACTTTGTATTTAATGTATAAACATACATATAATATAAATGGTTTCGAATTACCAAAATATACATACATAACACATTCTTATCAGTCAAATACAAACCATTGTTAATCAAGTGGATAATCATCAATGATACGTATGAAAAATGCAGTAAAAATCATGATGGAGTTAATTTATACTTTATGAACCATTAGGTATAACAAAAACAATACATACCTATATTTCGCCCTTACCTTTCTTTTCTGAAAAGTAACGATGTTTTATTTTGTCATTCTTTTTGAGATGTCAAATGTATAGAAAAGTTTGATTGATATACTTTCATCTATTTACATTTATCCAATAATATCCCAATTAGAAAAACACATAAAATTTGATAATCAATTACTTAAAAACAGAGAATCTATTACTTTTCGAATAAGTAAATACGTATTCAATCTCATTACCTTACCATCTATACCTTATTTGACAACCCATTTGGTAGTTTCTTTCAGGGGCAGGATTATAAAAACGCCCACCAAAAGCATTTGTATCGTTGCCCAAACTATACTGCTGATTCAAAGCGTTATCAACACCTACAAAAGCATTTACCCGAAAATTAGTTCGTTCGTATTTCCAACCAACTCTTCCCCAAACCAATGTATATGCAGGAGCAAACACACTATTTGCGTCATTTAGTGGAATTTCATCCACAAAATTCATCGTTGACGTCAAATAAAACCCTTGCTTTGTTTCTGCATCAAAACCAATGAAAGCCGTTTGTTTAGGTACACTAGGCAAGAAATTTCCGGCAAAGTCTGTCCCTCCAAGTAGGTATTCTTGGTAGCGAAAATCCATTCGTTGGTAATATCCATTTGCTTGAACATTTTTCCAAAAAGTAGCTTTTTTCAAGGGCAACTGGTAGTTGAGTGTCAGCTCAGCGCCTATTTGTTTGGACTTCCCCGCATTCGTAAAAAACTCGTTTCCATCTACATTCACACGCCGGACAATCATATCATTCAAAAGAAATTGATACAAACTTACTTCCCACGAAAATGCCTTTTGCCAAAGACTTCCTTTTGTTCCAAATTCATACGAAACGCCTCTTTCTGAACGAAGGGAGGTAAGTGGTGAATCTCCGCGATACCCTGCAATTAACTCCGCGACTGTCGGGATAGACAAGCCACGACTTACGGACACATACACGCTTTGTGCTTCCCCAATTTTATGTAAAACAGCTCCTCTTGGAAGTACAGGCGTACCCGGTGCAGCATTTAGTTGAGGGAGGGTCCCTAAAGATGAACGCCGAAAAAATTGATACGATTGGTGATTTATACTCGTAGCCAAAGTGGTTACCCAATCTCCTTTTTCCCATTCAATTTGACCAAATCCACTTGCTTGTCGCGCATATATTTCGTCTTCCGTTTGGCGTTTCCCAATTTCGCCTCGTTGGTTGTCATAGACATCGGAAGTAGTATAAGTCTGGAGTGCTTCAAGCCCAAAAACTAGTGCTATATTTCCCCAATTATCCGTATTTTTTTTAAACTGATTAGATGACCGCACACCCAACGATTGTTCATCCCGAATTTCGTAATTTGTTATAAATGGATTGCGTAAACGGCTTTGCGAGGAGAAGAAAGAAGTAGTATTTTCCCATGCGTTGTTCCAACGGTAAGTTTGTGCGAGACCAATCATCCATTGGTTTTGTTCGATGCGTGCTTTCTGTTCGGCACTTCCTGGTAACGTGGCTGTAGCAGGACGCGCAGCTCTCCTATCAGCGGCCATTTGTGCAGCAGTCAGTCCACCGGGCGTTTGGTACGCAATATCCCCGACCAATACCAGCGATTGAATCGTTCGGGTAGGAGAAACATAGAAACTTCCTTGCCATTGCGCCGAATTTCGTTTCAAATTTGTGTGGTCACGGTAGCCATCCGTTTCTACTTGAGCAAGACTCAAACTAACATTTACTTTGTCTGTTGCGACAGCATAACCCGTGTTGAGATGACGCAAACCGTAACTTCCTAGCATGACTTGACTCCGAATTTCTTGGGTATTTTCTTGAGAACCAACGGATTTCCCACGAGCAGACAGCAACAAAACACCACCAGTACCTGCGCCATACAAACTACCAGCCGGCCCTTTGATGATTTCGACACCGCCGATATTTGACAAATCAATCAAGTTTAGGTATGTGCCACCGGAAGCGTCTGTTAGTGAAATCCCCTCCCAATAGACTTTCACATTGCGCACACCAAAGGGCGAGCGAATGGAGCTTCCTCGAATAGACAGGCGAAAACTTCCTGGGGAACGTTCTTCCATTCGAACGCCAGCGACGGTATTGAGAAGAGGAAGAAGTGAAGGTTGTTCCATTTTTTCGATGGATTTTAAGGGAATAACAGCAATAGGCGCAGCCAATTCTCGGGCAGGCCTGTCCGTCGCATATCCATTTACGACAGCCTCTTGGAGCGTCTGAAGGGTATCAGACGGAGAAAAAAAAGATAAAGAACAAAAGAAAGTAGCGAGTAAATGCATAAATGATTGGGTTCGGACTTAGATAACAAAAGTAACCAAAGGGAGGAGCGAAAAGTTAAGAAATCGACCTAAATCGACTATTTTCGTATCAATGAAGGAGATTTTGTTTCTTTGTATTTATCCGAAAAGATAGCGCAAAAATAAGTTACGTCTATTTTATATTTTGAAAGAGCATCGGATTGGTCAAATTGAGAAGATATCCCTTGTTTAACGATTTAGTAGAGGATAGATATTTTTGATATAAAACAAGTATCTGAAGTTAGTCCTGAAACTTATTTTCAAAGTCAAATCTGATTTTCGTAGTAGAAAATAGCGATATTGGTATTTTTCAAAAAGATTTTTAAGATTTCAAATCAGCTTTGACTCATAGTTTGGCTAACTTATTTGCAGGACAAAGATTTTCTAACAAACCCAAATACACCTCTACTATTTTTCAATCAGGTGTTTTATTTACAATCCATTATCTTCTATTTTCCGCACAATACATTATTCATCAGGCCACTGTAAATCAAATAGTTCAAAATGGATATGTTTATAAAAAACACTATCTTTTGCTACTCGGACCTCATTTTTATCGAAAAAATCATGACTCAAACCTTCTTTAATGATAGCTTCAAGGGATATTTTTAGCGGCGGAATATGGCAGCTGACAATATCAAATACCATTTCGTAATCAATACCAGTATAATCATGAGCTATACGATTCCGCAAACCACGTATTGATTTCCACGGGAAATTTGGATATACACTGCGAGTTTCATCCGATATTTTACCTATATGTTCGCCAATGTTAGATAATAACAACAAACTAGCATTGAACCTTACTTGGTCATCTGCCCAAAGAAAATCCTCAGCTGTTTCAAAACCTTCTGCATAGAGCAAAATTTTCTCTACTGACTCCAACATTACCAATAAAGGCAGCAAATCTCGGCTTCTATTTACAGACATATTTCAAATCTTTTTTGGCTCGATACAAAATAATAGGGTCAGCAAATTTAGCTGGAACCAAGTCTATTTTCACCTTTAAAAGACTTGAAAGACGACGTTTAAGAAGCTCTCTAGTTTTATAGTCTAAGTCTTGTTCTAATAAAAAATCTATATCTTTATATACTTCACCTCGTGCAAACGAGCCAAAAACACCCAATTGGGCGATGCCAAAGGATTCGAAAATATTGTTTTTGCGAAGTATTTCTTCTAGCTCTACTAGTGTATTCATGTCTTTATTATTTATTTGGTAGTGTACTAGAATGTCTATTAGTTTGAACAGTAGGGCAATAAGGCTTCATTTTGATAAACGTCCTACATGAATAGCAAACTAAATTGCTCTTACTACCGTAATTCAAAAGTCGTTAAAAATGAAGTAAAATCCGCTGTTTAACAGAACTTTTTATGTAAATCTTGTGCTTGGCAGTTCCAATAGGATTATTTCTACCGTGGAACATACTCTTTGATTACATGTTTTGATTCCCCTCGTCGTGAATACGAAAATTTTAGGTCTTATTGATTTTATAAAGATTACAAATGTACCTTACATATCTACCCTCCCTATAATCAGCCACACTCAAAATGAAAGGAACTAATTGTCAACCTATTTTTTAAACAATATAAATAAGCTCTAAATAAAAAAGAGACAAAACCGCGAGACACACATTATCTTTGTTGCATGAATTATTTGTCAGCAGAAGCAATCGGTCGAAATTTGGGTGAGCGTTGGTTATTTCAAAACCTCACTTTTGGTATATTACAAGGCGAGAAAGTCGCGCTTATTGGCTCTAACGGAACGGGGAAATCCTCGATGTTGGATATTTTAGCTGGAAAAACTCCACCAGATGGCGGGGTCGTCAGTCTCCGAAAAGATATTCGCGTCGGCTACTTAGAGCAAAATCCTGTTTTCCAAGAAAGTAAAACGATTTTAGAGACGATTTTCTACGCAGAAAACAGCATTACACGTGCTATCAAAAATTATGATAAAGCCATTGAAACAAATAATCAAGATTTGTTGGCAGAATGTATCGAGATTTTAGACAGCCAAAATGGATGGGATTATGAGGCGAAAGTCAAGCAAATCCTTGGGAAATTAGGCATATTAGATACAGATAAATTAATCAGCGAATTATCTGGTGGACAAAAGAAAAGAGTGGCCCTTGCCCGCGTATTAATCGAGAACCCAGACTTTTTGATTTTAGATGAACCGACCAACCACTTGGATTTAGAATCTATTGAGTGGCTAGAAGGGCATTTATCTTCTTCGAATACAACTTTGTTATTGGTCACGCACGATAGATATTTCCTGGATAAAGTATGTAATCGTATTTTGGAATTAGCTAATAATCAAATCTATAAATACACAGGAAGTTACGCGTATTTCTTGGAGAAGAAAGCAGAAAGACAAGAAATGGAAGCTGCTACCCAAGAAAAATTAAAAAATCAGCTATCAAAAGAGCTCGAATGGATGCGCCGCCAGCCCAAAGCGCGGACAACCAAAGCGCAATACCGGATAGATGCCTTTCATGATTTAAAGGAAAAGGCGACGGGCTTCAAGAAAGAAGATAAGCTCGAATTGAACATGCGAAGTGAGCGAATGGGCAAGAAAATCATTGAAATTCAGCATGTTTCAAAGGCATTTAATGGGCAAGATTTTATCAAGGAATTCAGTTATACCTTCAAGAGAGGCGATCGGATTGGTATTGTAGGTAAAAATGGGATGGGAAAATCTACCCTTTTACAGATGATTACAGACCAATTAAAACCCGACAGTGGCAAAGTCGTCAAAGGTGAAACCATAAAAATTGGGTACTACCGCCAAGATGGGTTGGATTTTAAAGAAGACCAAAAAGTGATTGAGGCCGTTCGGGAAATTGCCGAGTTTGTCAAACTTGGAGATGGACGTGAACTGACCGTTTCTGCATTTTTAACCCTCTTTTTGTTTCCACCCAAAATGCAATACAACTACATTCATAAATTGAGTGGTGGAGAAAAGCGCCGCCTACAATTGCTGAAAGTCCTTGTACAAAGTCCTAATTTCTTGATTTTAGATGAGCCAACCAATGACCTTGACATAGATACGCTGAATGTCTTAGAAGATTTTTTAACTTCCTTTGATGGCTGCCTTTTGGTCGTTTCGCACGATAGATATTTTATGGACAGGCTTATTGACCATATTTTTGCTTTTGAAGGCAACGGTAAAATAAAGGATTTCCCAGGAAATTATACAGAATACAGACTTTGGAGTGAAGAACAAGCCCTTTTAAACGCACCTTCACCAACAAAAACCGCTGCTCCAGTACCTACGCCAGTTGTAGCGCCACCTCCTGCTGCTCCGAAAAAGAAACTTTCGTTCAAGGAACAACGCGAATTTGAACAGTTGGAAAAAGATATCGCTACTATTCAAGTTCAATTAACAGCGCTTCATGAGCAAATAAGTCAAGAAACGGATTATACAGAAATAACCGCTTTAGGAAAAAAAGTACAGGCGTTGGAAGATGAATTAGAGGAAAAAGAATTTCGTTGGCTGGAATTAGCTGAAATTGCGGGCTAAAAAAAACGTTTATGAAGTAATTTCACAGTACATTTAGTAAAGATTTTTCAAAAATGGATCAATTCATAGACTTTTTAAAATACATTGTTGACTCAGAAGAAATAATTCAGCGTGGTGGATTAATTGCTATTTTATTGATTGTTTACGTTGAAAACGGTTTATTTTTTGGCTTTTTTTTACCAGGCGATTACCTCTTATTTCTTTCAGGTGTTTTCTGTTCTACGAATCTACTAGTCGTGCCAATTACAGGATTAATTGCAGGAATTTTTCTTGCAGCTGTACTAGGCGCATTGACGGGTTATATCAGTGGACGTTTCTTTGGTGACCGGATTTCTCAACGAAAAGACTCGCTGTTTTTCAAGCAGAAACATATTCACAACACACGCGAGTATTTCAATAAATACGGAAGTCAAACACTTATTATTGCCCGTTTTTTACCAATTGTACGCACTTTTGCGCCAATAATTGCAGGTCTAGTAAATATGCGTTTTTCATTATTTATGACGTATAATGTGCTCGGAGGAGCTATTTGGGCAATCGTTCTAGTGGGTGGAGGCTACCTATTGGGTGTACAATTCCCTTGGATTGTAAACTATGTACATTACATCATTATTTTCTTTTTATTTATTACGACGTTTACAGTTATCAAAGGGTATATCAATGCAAAAAAAGAAATAGACAAATCGACAACTTAATTTTATCGGAATGAGGGACAAAGAATCACAAACATTTGCGAATCAAAAATGGCTAGTTGCACTTTTTTTAGGTGTTCATATCCTACAAATGTACCAATTGAGTTCTTCCCTCTATTCCTATATCCTTCATGAAGAGCCCTTGTTTTCTAAAGGTGGCTTATTCCTATTTTGGTTAGGTTTCCTTGTATTTACTATTGCCTTTTTCAACTTAAAATTAATCACCCAGTTCGTTGATTCACATATCGTTGTGTCGTATTGGCCTTTTCTGTGGCGTCCTTTAGACATCTCAAAAGAGGATATAAAGAGTATTGAAATTCGGACATACAAACCACTTTTGGAATTTGGTGGTTGGGGATACAGAATTGGTTGGAGCGGATTCACCGCGTACTCAACCCATGGAAAAACAGGGGTATTTATTGAGTTAAAGCATGGAAAAAAGGTAATGATTGGCACACAAAAGCCAGATATTTGGCAAAAGTGGATACAAGAAATTTACGCAGTAAACTGAACTTGAAGTAGTTCTTGCCCATCAAAGACAGCGTAACTCTTCAGCTGAACCCAATCACCTAGGTTAATGTAACGGCTCGTTTCATTAACGGCTAAATCCAAACACAAATGCCTGTGTCCAAAAACATAAAAATCATGGTGTTTCTTTTTTTCAATCTCTTGACAGTATGCATATAGAATTTCTTTTTCTATGCCTTCGAAGTGATAAACATCATCTTTAACAATATGGGAGTGCCAGCTGTGATTTGCCCATGTATAGCCCAAACGTAACGCAAGATTCGGGTGAAGAATTCTCCCAAATAAGAACCGTGCAATGGAGCTCTCAAAAAGCACTTTCAATCCTTTGTAAAGATAATCTCCTGGCCCGAGTCCGTCCCCATGGCCAATAAAAAAAGAAGTATTGTGAAAAACAAACGATTGGGGTTCTCGGAGTACCTTAGCACCAATTTCCTTTTGGAAATAGTCCCCCAGCCACATATCGTGGTTTCCTCCGAAGATGATAATCTCTATACCGTTGTCTGCTAATTCCGCTAATTTTCCTAGAAAACGCGTGTAACCTTTCGGGACAACTTGCTTAAACTCAAACCAAAAATCAAATAAATCTCCTACAAGAAAGATTTTTTCAGCATCTTTTTGAGCCATTTCTAGCCAACGAACGACAGACTTCTCACGTTCTCTACTTTCTAACTCATTGGGTGCCCCTAAATGAATATCCGAAATGAAGTATATCTTTTTGGCAGGAATTGGTAATTCTTTCATGAAATAGGTATAAACCGAGCACAACGTATAATGTACAAATTTAAAAATAATTAAAGGTTATAAATAGATTAAATGTGTTTTTTCGCAAACTGATAGTTTTTTTTTCAATAGACATATCTTTACTTTATATTTACGACCGTAACACAATACCCCTTATTTGATTATGTCAACTGCCAAACGCGTACTTATCGCCGAGGATAGCTCGGTTATCCAAAATTTAGCAAAGAAGATTCTTGAGTTCCAAAACTTTGAAATCACTGCAGTAAAAAATGGTGAGCAAGTCATTCAGTTATTACAAAAAGAGACTTTTGACATCATCTTGTTGGATATCAACATGCCGGTTATGGATGGGATGGAATGTGTGAAAGAAATCCGAGGATTAGCAGATGCAAGCAAAGCTAAAATTCCAGTAGTAGCTATCACAGGCAATGCCCGCAACTACACAGAAGCAGAGTTCAAAGAAGCTGGCTTCCAAGATGTATTGATGAAACCACTTAACTTTGATAAGTTGGTTTTAGTTGTAAAAGGACTTACCGAATAAAAACAAGGGGAATATTCCCCTTGTTTCTCATATATGATGCAGATAACTTTTTTAGGTACAGGAACGTCGGGTGGTGTACCTGTACTTACTTGCCAATGCCCCGTTTGTCAATCTCTGGATTTTCGAGATAAGCGACTCAGAACATCTGTACTTGTCCGCTACGAAAACCACCAAATCGTAATTGATACTGGCCCTGACTTCAGGCAACAAGCGCTTTCTGCCAGATTAAATCGTCTTGACGCTGTTGTATTCACACACGAGCACAAAGATCATACAGCCGGACTTGATGATGTACGGCCTTTTAATTACTTTTTTGGCAACCAAAATATGCCTATTTATGCACGTAAACAGGTTATTGAACAGCTTAAACGTGAATATGCTTATGCTTTCGCCGACGAAAAGTATCCAGGAATTCCTCTATTAGAACCTGTCGAAATTACTTCTATTCCCTTCGAAATCGGCCCTATTCCGATGATTCCCATTGAGGTCATGCACCACAAATTACCTGTTTATGGATTTAGAATAAAAGATTTTACTTACATCACAGATGCAAACTACATTAGTGAAGAATCCATGAATAAAATCAAAGGAACAAAAGTTTTAGTTCTCAATGCTCTGCAAATTCAACCACATATCTCGCATTTTACGCTCCAAGAAGCCATTGAAATAGCTCAAGAAATTGGTGCTGAAAAAACCTATTTTACGCATATTAGCCACAAACTAGGTTCACATACAGATATTCAAAAAATACTTCCTGACTCCATTTACCTCGCTTACGACGGACTATCGCTTACAATATAATTGGATACGAAAATTTGAAATGATTACTTAAAAAACCTTCTCTTACATAAAAACGATGGGCATCCACACGTGAACGATTGGACGAAAGTTCTAGTTGGTATACACCTAACTCTTTGGCTACTTCCTTTGCGTGAATAAGCAATGCTTTCCCGATTCCTTGACCACGAAATTGCGTTTGAACAACCAATTCTTGTATTTCCATGATGCGGGCTACATGATGTAAATGCCACTCAACACGCAAACTCATATACCCTACCATCTGCCCATTTTTAAAGTAACCAACTCGAGAAAAACCTTCGATTTGACCTTGAAGAGCAAAAATAGCATGGAATTTTTCTATATCTAATGTATAATTCTGAAGTTCACAAATGAGTGTATATACTTCTTTTTCATGAATAGGTTCAATCGCTTTAATCATTTGAAAACTCTTTATTCAGTCACACAATTTTCTTTGCGGCGTGTATCCATGATGAATTGTATCTTCCAACCTTCCTTCATACGCACCAATAAAAATACGTTTACACCACAGTGCGAGAATGAATTATTCACATAAAAAGAATAAGGAGTCCAGGCAGAAGCCATTTCACCGTCTATTTTGATGGTGTACGAATGAATACGCTCATCGAGTTGTAAACCAGGTTTTTTTGTCCCAATATTTTTAATAAAACCCTGAAAATCAGCCTCTTTCACTTGTGTATTTTTTGTTTCTGAGGGAGAAACAATACTTTGTAATTGTGTTGTAGGAAGCGTCACTGCTTTGATTTTCGTGGAATCATTCTCATACATTCCTTGAAAAAAAAGCTTGATCGTGTTTTCAATGTCTTTTTCTACATTACTTTGAGCATACGAAGACAAAGTAAAAATACATACTACCAAAAGTGAATACCCAATTTTTTTCATTTGTTTGAATTGATTAATAAATAAAAAAGCTATCCAAACAATTGGATAGCTTATCGAAATAAAAGTCGGAAAGAAATAGAATTAAAGCAACCCTTTTCTTCTAAGAATTGACTCAAACATCTTCAAATCATGCTCCGAATTAAAGACATTCAAGGGGAAGTGTAAAAACTGTGCTTTATTTACAATCAATAAAATGGCATTATCTACCTTCTCGGCGGCTGTAATGGTGTCCCATTTAATCATTCCACCCTCTTTTTGGTTTATTTTTACAAGAATCTGGCGGCTGTCAATTTCGTATGCGAATTTATCAAACATCTGTTTGTTTTGTTCCATTTCAGCGGCGGCGTAAAACTGCGCATACCAAAAAAGCACGTATCCACCTGCTCCGAGAATAGCTACGACGGGAATCCACCAATTTTTATACACGCCCGTAAAATGGAGAATCAATCCCAATAAAAAAATGGCAGCTGGAATAAGAAGCCAATACCAAGTTGCCTTGATTTGTTTTTTGAATGATAAGTTAATGTACACTTTTTTATCAAGTGCAAACTTTTTAGTTTTTACAATCATTAGTCAATAATTTAGAATATCTTATGATTCGTTGACGCGGCAACCAATACGAATCGCAAAAATAGAAAAATTACCTCATTTACGGGTTACAAAATAGAATTTAAAGAACCACTTCACCATTCTTTTTTAGATGCTATGGAAGATAACCAAAAAGTGAGGGGAGAATCCCGAAAGTCATTTATATTTGTTTTTCAATTTATCAATCTTTTGAAGAAACACGTGGAAAATAGAACAAAGATGCAACTACTTGATACCAACCAAACTTTTCAGAAAATACGGAGGATGGCGTATCAGATTTATGAAAATAATTTTGAAGAGCCTACCCTTATTCTTGCGGGGATTCAAGGCGAAGGATATACAATGGCGGAGTACTTGGTCAAGGAATTACAGGCTATTTCTTCGATAGAAGTCATCATTGCAAAGGTAAGTTTTGATAAATCTGCGGTTATTCAACCAGATATTCTTATCGAAAGCGACGTCGATACGTTTAAAAATAAGCCCGTTGTATTGATAGACGATGTTTTAAATACGGGAAAAACGTTGGCTTTTTGTCTTCGTCCGTTCATGACAATACCATTAAAGCGTTTGCAAGTAGCTGTATTGGTAGACAGAAATCACCCAAAATTCCCCATTTCCGCAGATTATATCGGGTATAGCTTATCTACAACCTTGAGTGAACACATTGAAGTTCGTTTGAGTAATACAGAAGATAAGGGAGTTTATCTTTATTAATTCATTAATCAAATACAAAAAGTATGCTTAGCTGGTCTGATTTTGAGAAGGTCGAAATGCGCGTAGGAACAATTCTTGAAGCAAGAGCCTTTCCTGAGGCAAAGAAACCTGCCTATCAGCTCACTATCGATTTTGGCGAATTGGGGATAAAACAGTCATCCGCTCAAATCACAAAGCGGTATTCGCTGGAAGAACTTGTTGGTTTACAAATCATCGCGGTCGTGAATTTCCCTCCTAAGAAAATCGCCCATTTCAAGAGTGAATGCTTGGTTATGGGAGCTGTGGGAGAAGATGGGGACGTCGTTTTGCTTCAACCAAACCAAACGACGCCCAACGGTTGGCACGTTGCTTAATTCACTTCTGGAAGTGCAAAAGCCAGATAGGTATTTCCTTTAAGAGTTCCCAGCTTGCCTCCACCACAAGCAATCACGACATACTGTTTTCCATTGACTGCATAGGTTGCAGGTGTAGCAAAAGCTGCTGCCGGCAGTTTGTATGACCACAGAAGTTTCCCTGTTTTTTGATGAAAAGCCCGAAAATAACCATCTTTTGTGGCTGCAATAAGTAAGATTCCTCCTTTTGTAATGAGTGGACCTCCATAATTCTCGGTTCCTGTATCATAAATTCCTTTTTTTGCTAATGCTGGTTCATGCCCCAACGGAATCTTCCAAAGATACTTTCCCGTGTTCAAGTCAATGGCCTGAAGTGTTCCCCAAGGTGGCGAAATAGCCGGAAGGCCGTTTGTATCTAAAAATTTGTTGTAACCTGTACTTTTAAAGGGAATATTGGATTTACCAACCTTCATAGATGCGACTTCTATTTTTTCATCGCCGTATAAAAAAGCAATAACCGCCTGTTTTTCTTCGTCACTTACGGTAGGGAAACCCGGCATCATCCCTTTTCCTTTATTGATTAATTGCAAGACTTCACTTTTTTGTTTTTTTGATGCGATATTTTGCAGATTAGGATAGATTCCAAGCGACTTTCCTTGTCTTTTTTCACCATGGCATGCCGCACAATAGGTTTGATACACGCGTTCGCCATTTGATAAATTAGCTAATTCCTTTTCTTTCAGTGTGTTTTTCATGGTGAGTACCCAAGCCATTTCGTTACTATTCAGGTACATAACTCCGTGAGGGTCAACGGCAGCACCTCCCCACTCTGCTCCCCCGTCAAAACCCGGAAGAATCAATGTTCCTTGTTGCGAAGGCGGGTCAAACCATCCTTTATTGTAAGAGTCAAATGCTTTTTTTAATTCTTTTTGGTTTGGTGCATACGGACTAATGTCTTTGTTTGTGAGTGTATGGGCTTGCCTTGCATATGGTAAAGGCAATGTGGGACGTGGTTGTGTTGGCCATGCTTTTTCTCCTAGCAATACAGTTTTCGTATTTACAGGTACTTCTTCGATGGGGAAAAGTGGTGTTCCATTCACACGATCAAAAAGAAAGATATAGCCATGTTTCGTTACTTGTGTAACGGCCTCCACAGCTTTTCCTTTGTGCTGGACGGTCACGAGATTAGGCGGTGCGGGTAAATCTCGATCCCAAATATCATGATGAACTGTTTGATAATGCCAAATTCGTTTTCCTGTTCGGGCATCTAGGGCGAGCAAAGTATTTGAAAAAAGATTTTCACCCTCCCTGTTTCCACCATAAAAATCATACGCAGCTGAACCCGTGGGCACATAAACAATGCCTTTTTTTTCATCTAGAGCCATACCTGCCCAATTATTTGCCCCACCTATTTCTTCATTTTTATACGCATCTTTCGGAAAAGTTTCGTACCCTAGTTCACCAGGGTGTGGAATAGTATGAAAAGACCAAACCAATTTTCCTGTCAGAACATCAAAAGCACGAATATCACCTGGTGCGGCATCTTCCCCCTCAGAGAGCCGGACGGGCATGATAATTAAATTTTCAAAGACAGTACCCGGCGTAGTTGAAATGATAAACTTTTCTTGTGCATTATTTGGAAGACCGGTGTGTAAATCTACCCGACCATTATCACCAAATGAAGGGATTTTTTTTCCAGTTTTCGCATCTATTGCATACAAATAAGAACCAATTGCGTGTAGGATTCTCTCTTCAACACCATTCGTCCAGTAGGCAACGCCTCTACTTGCATGAAGTGCCGAAAGAAAACGATCTCCGAAAGTCCATTTTTCTTTGCCTGATGCAGCATCCAACGCGATGAGTTGAGCAGTCGGTGAAACGGCATATAATGTCCCATTAATGATTAATGGATTTGTCTGAATTTGACCTGAGTCTGGAGTAGAGAAAGACCAAATAGGTTTTAATAAAGAAACATTTGACGTATCGATTTGGGTCAATTCAGAGTAATGATTTCGGTCATTTCCTCCTAAATAGCTTGGCCAGTCATTGTTAGAAAGAGAAGTAAGCCGATAGGAAGAAGCCGCGAGAACGAATAAAAGAGATACAGAAAGAAGGGGCAGTAGTTTTTTCACGAGTTGACTTGATTGAATAAACTTAAAAATACGATTTAGTCAATATAAAAAGAAAAATAAGTCATTGTAATTGGGTACATAAATAACAAAAAGCGGCGGCGTAGTAAGAAGTCGCCCCGTTTTAATTTTCTTTCGACTTAAGCAGCTTTCGCTTTGCTTTCAGAGATTGCAATGTTATACACTACTAAACCGAAACCGATTTTGTTGATAGCATCGGCGATGTTGTAGAAGAGGTTCATGTCTTTTGGCTCAAAAATACCACTTAACCAACCACCTGGCATTGCCATGTAACCGATTGGGTAAATTGCCCATCCAACTAGAACGAACCATGCAAGAGCACGGATACCTTTCTGCACAGAAGCATTTGTACTGCTTGCTGCTAGTTGATGTGCCTCACCGAACCATGCTGAATAAAGGATGTACACGTAACCAAGAGTTGAAATTACACCCCAAGTTACTGAATGGCTTGTT